>NZ_JBLFFN010000004.1:0-323935 GCF_051400855.1 Variovorax stachyos
TTTGGTTACTTTCTTTGGCGAGACAAAGAAAGTGACTCGCCCGCCGGGGCGAATTCCCGGCTCCGGACTCAAACCAACAGCAACGTCCGAGTCGACGGCAACGTCCGAATCGACGGCAACGTACGAATCAACGGCAACGTACGAATCGACAGCCAACGTGCCCCCACCCCAACCCTCCCCCAGAGGGACAAGGAGTAAGGCAAACACACCATCCGCGGCACTCGCACGCACCCGAACGCACAGGCACGCCGATGACGCCCCCCAATGACGAGCGCCCGAGCGCGGTGGCCTTGTCCTACCTGGACAAGAACCGCGCCCCCATCGTGGTCGCCAAGGGCTACGGCCTGGTCGCCGAATCGATCATGCGCGAGGCCCGTGAGAACGGGCTGTATGTGCACGCCTCGCCCGATCTGATCCGCCTGCTGATGCAGGTCGACCTCGACCGGCAGATCCCGCCCGAGCTCTACCTCGCCGTGGCTGAGGTGATGGCCTGGATCCATGGGCTGGAACAGGCCGAGGTAGGAGCCAGTTCGCGCTGATTGGAAGGTTGCCCGATGTAATACTTTTGTAGAGCAATCTTCATTCGCTTTTTGTTCACTTAATCAGCGTTGGGCCGTTACTACTTTTTTCGCACGTAATTGACCGAGGCGGTACTTATGAATATGCATGAGTTCTTCTTAACGCGCTCCACCCTCGCGGCCCCCTCTGTAGGACCGTTCGCACAAACTCTGTAATTTATTCCTCACTTCTTAAAGCCAAAAGCTACAAACGTTACAAATTCAAAGCGTCCTGCATACACTTGAGCCTCGATTGAACGGAGTGCAAAGTGGAAACGGACAAGGTCACAAACGCGGCGAACGGCGACATTTCGAAAGAAATCGGGGACATCAATCTCGCCTACATGTTGCTGGCCCAGAAACTGGTCAAACAAGATCGCGCAGCGGCGATGTTCAAACTGGGCGTGAGCCGCGAACTCGCCGACATGCTGGCTGGCATGTCGCTGGCGCAGATCCTCAAGCTGGCGGCCTCCAACTTCCTGCTGTGCAGCTTCCGCATCGACGACCACCCGTCGATGTCGGCTGTTGTCGGCGACGAGAAGGACACGACGCTTCAACAGGCACACATGTCGATCCTGATGTCGGCGCGGCGCCTGCAGGTGCGTGACACCGGCGTAGCCGCGTGAGCCCGTCGAACAGCGGGCCGATGAGCCGCAAGAGCGTGCTCCGCGAGGTGCGCGAGGTGCAGCTCGCGATCGAGCTGATCGAGCTCGGCGCGCGCCTGCAATTCCTGGAGGCCGAGGTGGACCTGAGCCGCGAACGCCTGATCCGCCTCTACAAGGAACTCAAGGGCGTCTCGCCGCCCAAGGGATTGCTGCCTTTTTCCACGGATTGGTACATGACGTGGCTGGCCAATATTCATTCGTCGATGTTTTACAACATGTATCAATTCATGTTGACGCACGCAAATGAGAATGGTTTGCAGGCGCTGATCAAAAGTTACCGCCTTTATGCCGAGCAAATTGAATCGCAAGGCGGCGAAATCGTGCTGGATTTCACACGTGCCTACACCATGGTGCGTTTTTTCGACAGCGACATGCTGCAGTTGAGCGCCTGCTGCCGCTGCGGCGGCAGGTTCGTCGCGCACGCTCACGACAGCAAGAACGGCTATGTGTGCGTGCTGTGCCGCCCGCCCTCCCGCGCGGGCAAGACGCGGGGCGCCAAGCGCGCGGCGACGGCCATTTCGAGCGAATCGGGACTTCAGAAACCGGCTTCCCCTGCCGATAGACCGGAAGCAGCGCCCGCAGGGAGGGCTCTGCTGGCGGCCCTGCCCTGAAGGCAGGTACTGGATTCGATGCCTTGACGGGCAAAAGGGGAAGCGCGTGCTGGTTCTGGTCGGGTATCTGGTAGTGGTGGGGGCCGTCTTCGGCGGCTATGCCTTGATGGGCGGCCACTTCGGTGTCCTGTTCCAGCCGGTGGAACTGCTGATGATCGGCGGTGCCGCCCTCGGCGCCTTCATCGCGGGCAACAACGGCAAGACCATCAAGGCCACCATCAAGGAGCTGCCGCTGCTCCTGCGTTCCTCCAAGCACAACCGGCAGCTCTACATGGACCTGCTGGCGCTGCTCTACGAGCTGCTGGCCAAGGCGCGCAAGGAAGGAATGATGAAGCTCGAGGCCGACGTCGAGGCGCCGGCCTCGAGCGAGATCTTCGCGCGCTATCCCGACATCCTCGCCGACGCCAACATGATGGAGTTCCTCTGCGACTACCTGCGCCTGGTGATCAGCGGCAACACCGACGCGTTCGAGATCGAGGCGCTGATGGACCACGAGATCGAGACCATCAAGCACGAGGCCGAGGTGCCCAGCCACAGCCTCTCGCGCATCGCCGACGCGCTGCCCGCGCTGGGCATCGTGGCCGCGGTGATGGGCGTGGTCCATGCGCTGGGCTCGGCCGACCTGCCGCCTGCGGAGATGGGCGCGCTGATCGCGCACGCCATGGTCGGCACCTTCCTCGGCGTGCTGCTGGCCTACGGCTTCGTGGCGCCGCTGGCCTCGCTGATCGAGCAGAAGGTGGCCGAGGGCATGAAGATGTACCAGTGCGCCAAGGTCACGCTGCTCGCCAGCCTCAACGGCTACGCGCCGCAGCTGGCGGTGGAGTTCGGCCGCAAGGTGCTGTTCTCGACCGAGCGGCCCACCTTCACCGAGCTCGACAGCCATGTGCGCGAAGTCAAGGCCCGCTGAGATCGCGAGGGCAGGGGCATGAGCGCAGAAAGGGGCCGTGTCGTCGTCAAGCGCGTCGCGGGCAACAGCGCCGGCGGGCACCATGGCGGTGGCTGGAAGATCGCCTATGCCGACTTCATGACGGCGATGATGGCCTTCTTCCTCGTGATGTGGCTGCTGTCCAATGCCAGCCCCAAGCAGCGCGAGGGCATCGCCGAGCACTTCCGCATGCCGCTGAAGGTGGCGATCAACGGCGGCGAGAAGAGCAGCACCAGCACCAGCGTCATTCCCGGCGGCGGCATGGACCCGGTCACCCATGTAGACGGCGAGGTCCGCCTGGCTCAGGCCGACATGGAAGACGCGGCCGACGCCGACCGCCTGGCCAGCATGAAGAAGCGGCTGGACGACCTGATCGAGAACAGCCCGGTCTTCAAGCAGTTCCGTTCGCAGATCCTGATCGACATCACGACCGAGGGCCTGCGCCTTCAGATCGTGGACAACGAGAACCGCCCGATGTTCGACCTGGCCAGCGCGCGGCTGCTGCCGCACGTGCGCGGCATCCTGCGCGAGATCGGGCCGGTGTTGATGGAGCTCCCCAACAAGATCACGCTGTCGGGCCATACCGACGCCATCGTCTACACCAACGGCGACCGCTCCTACGGCAACTGGGAGCTGTCGGCCGACCGCGCCAACGCCTCGCGCCGCGAACTGGTGATGGGGGGCATGGCCGAGGACAAGGTCATGCGCGTGGTCGGCCTGGCCGACAGCATGCACCTGGACAAGGCCGAGCCGCGCAACCCGATCAACCGCCGCATCAGCATCATCGTGCTCAACCACCGCACGCAGCAGCAGATCGAGCGCGAGAACAGCGGGGACGGTGGCGGGGCCACACGGGCCGGCCGCTTGCCGCGGCCGGCACCGCCGCCGCCCGACAACGTCAAGGTGACGGCCTACAAGCCGCCGCCGCTGCAGAACTAACCCAGCCCGAAGAAGCCGGTCAAGGAGCACCCATGGACCTCAGTCAATTCACACAAGCATTCTTCGTCGAGGCGGTCGAGCTGCTGGCCGAGATGGAACAGCTGCTGCTCGAACTCGACGTCGCCGCGCCCGATGCCGAGCAGCTCAACGCCATCTTCCGCGCCGCGCATTCGATCAAGGGTGGCGCGGCAACCTTCGGCTTTACCGCCCTGACCGACACCACGCACCTGCTGGAGACCCTCCTGGACCGGGCGCGCCATGGCCAACTGAGCCTGAGCGCTCCGATGATCGATGCCTTTTTGGAAACGAAGGACGCCTTGCAAGAACAACTCACGGCCTACCAGGCGGGCAAAGAACCGGAGCCTGAGAGGGTGGCGCAGATCTGCGCCGTGCTGCAACAACTGGCACTGGAGAACGGCGCCGCCGGGGCCGCGCCTGCTCCCGCTGCTGCGCCCGCACCGGCCCCCGTGGCCGCCGCGCCCGCCGAGCCCGTGCCGCAAGGCGCGCTGCGCATCCGCTTCTCGCGCCTGTCCGACAGCGAATGCGACCTGCTCGCGGACGAGCTCGGCAACCTGGGCAAGCTGCTGTCGCGCACGCGCAGCGGCGACCAGTTGACGGCACTGCTCGAGACCACCTGCAGCCCCGACGACATCATCGCCGTGTGCTGCTTCGTCATCGACGAATCGCAGATCGACATCACGCGCGAGGCGGCGGCGCCCGAGGCCGCCGCGGCCCCCGCCGCCGAGGCCCCGGCCGCGGCGCCGAAGGCAGTGCCGGTTGCGGGCCCGCCGGCCGGGCCGGCTGCGGCAGCAGCGAACGCCAAGGAGTCCAGCTCGATCCGCGTCGACGTGGAGAAGGTCGACCAGCTCATCAACCTGGTGGGCGAGCTGGTGATCACCCAGTCGATGCTGACCCAGGCCGCGACCATGCTCGACCCCGTGGCCTACGAGCGCTTCCTGAGCGGCCTCGGCCACCTGGAGCGCAATGCGCGCGACCTGCAGGAATCGGTGATGTCCATCCGCATGATGCCGATGGACTACGTGTTCAGCCGCTTCCCGCGCGTGATCCGCGACGTGAGTGCCAAGCTGGGCAAGCTGGTCCGGCTCGACACCTACGGAAAGGAGACCGAGCTCGACAAGGGCCTGATCGAGCGCATCGTGGACCCGCTCACGCACCTGGTGCGCAACAGCCTCGACCATGGCATCGAGACGCCCGAGCAGCGCCTGGCCAAGGGCAAGGACGCCACCGGCCAGCTGCTGCTGTCGGCCCAGCACCACGGCGGCAACATCGTGATCGAGGTCAGCGACGACGGAGCGGGCCTGAACCGCGGCAAGATCCTGGCCAAGGCGCAGCAGCAAGGCATTGCGGTCAGCGACGGCATGCCCGACGACGAGGTGTGGCAGCTGATCTTCGCGCCGGGCTTCTCCACCGCCGAGCAGGTCACCGACATCTCGGGCCGCGGCGTCGGCATGGACGTGGTCAAGCGCAACATCCAGGAGATGGGCGGCCACGTGGAGATCAGTTCACGCGAAGGCCGCGGCACCACCACCCGCATCGTGCTGCCGCTGACGCTCGCCATCCTCAACGGCATGTCGGTCAAGGTCGGCGAAGAGGCCTACATCCTGCCGCTGAGCTATGTCATCGAGTCGCTGCAGCCGCTGGCGGAGCACCTGCACTCGATCACCGCCGACGGCCATGTGATCAAGGTGCGCGGCGAGTACCTGCCGCTCATCGAGCTGCACCGCGTGTTCGACGTGGCCGGCGCGCAGACCCAGCCGACCCAGGGCATCCTGGTGATCGTGCAGGCCGACGACACGCGTTTCGCGCTGCTGGTCGACGAGCTGCTCGGCCAGCACCAGGTGGTGGTCAAGAACCTCGAGACCAACTACCGCAAGGTGCCCGGCATCTCGGCCGCGACCATCCTGGGCGACGGCAGCGTGGCCTTCATCATCGACGTCGGCGCCATGCCGCGCATCCAGCGGGCCCAGGCGGCCAGTGCCGCTGCGTTGGCGGGCGCCTCGAGGATGGACCCGATCGCAGCCTGAGAGCACGGAGACCACGCCATGCGCTTCGACTTCTTCCGGCGACAGCAATCCAGCGACGGCCCCGCGGCCGGCCAGGCGTCCGGCCAGGCGTCCGCCGCCGGCGAATGCGACGCCAGCGGCTACGTCACCTACGCCCAGCTGCTCGACGCGGGCAAGCGTGTGATGGGCTACAGGCTCGCATGGCGAGCGGCCTCGTCGGACAACGCGGCGGATGCGCTTGCGCAGTTCAAGGCACTCATGACCTGCGCCGGCAGGCACCTCAACAGTCCCAAGACCGGATGGGCGCTCGGGCGCACCCTGCTGTTCGTCGACGTCTCGGCCGAGTCGATCATGGCCGGCGAGCTGCAGCTCCTGCCGCCCGAGAATGTCGTGCTGTGCGTCGAGCCCGAGCTGCTCATGAACGAGGAGCTGCGTCCCATCGCGCTGTTCCTGCGCGAGCAGGGCTTCAGCTTCATGCTTTGTGGTGCCGACGCACTGCCGCAGGAGGAGGAGTTGCGCGGCCTCGTGACCCACTTCGACGTGGGTGCGGGCGACCGCGCGCTGGTGGAGCGCCTGCGCAGCGAGGCGGGGGCGGGGCAGCCGCCGCTGCAGCTGATCGTCACGCGCATGAACGAATGGAGCGACTTCGGCGCCGCCGCCGCGCAGCGGCTGGAGGTGTTCGTCGAGGGAAAGCACCTCCGGCCCGGCGAGCACGCGGCGCCCAGCCAAGGCGCCATGCAACCGGAGTCGATGCTGATCGTGCAGCTGATGCAGATGATCCAGCGCAACCAGGACGTGCGCGAGATCGAGGCCGTGCTCAAGCGCGACGCCGCGTTGACCTACCGGCTGCTGCGCTACATCAACTCGCCGGCCATCGGCGCCGGCGTCGAAATCCATTCGCTGCGCCACGCCGTGACCATGCTCGGCTATGCGCCGCTGTTCCGCTGGCTCTCGGTGCTGCTGGCCATGAGCAATGCCAAGGGCAGTGCGCCCTTCATGACGAAGAAGGCCATCCTGCGCGGCCGCTTCGTCGAGCTGATGGGCAAGGGCATGCTGCCGGCTGCGGATGCCGACAACCTCTTCGTGGTCGGCATGTTCTCGCTGATCGACCGGCTGCTCGGGGTCCCGATGCGGGAGGTGCTCGGCAAGGTGCAGCTCAGCGAGGCGGTCCAGCAGGCGATCCTGACGCGCGAGGGTGCCTACGGGCCCTTCCTGGCGCTGGCCGAGAGCTGCGAGGAGGACGGCGAGCGCGCCGCGAGCCTGGCCGAGGCGCTCTTCATGAGCGCCGACCAGGTCAACGCCGCGCACCTGTCGGCACTCGCCTGGGCCCAGGACCTCGGCCCCGCCGAGGCCGCCTGAGCGGAAGCGAGATGCAGGGCTTTTGGTCGCTTGATCGCCACATTGAAAAAGACGTGCGCTATGTACATTGAAAGCCCATCCCCGGCGTCGCTCGTGAACTCCGAATTCCTCTTTACCGACCACGATTTCGCGAAGGTCCGCACGCTGATCCATCGCCGGGCGGGCATCGCCCTTGGCGAGCAGAAGCGCCAGATGGTCTACAGCCGGCTGTCGCGCCGTCTGCGCGAGCTGCGGCTGCCCGAGTTCTCGCGCTATCTCGAGATGCTGGAGTCCAGCCATGACGGCGAGGAGTGGCAGGCCTTCATCAATTCGCTCACCACCAACCTGACCTCCTTCTTTCGCGAGGCGCACCATTTCCCGGTGCTGGCCGAGCATGCGAAGCGCGGCAAGCAGCCGGTCACCGTCTGGTGCGCCGCGGCCTCCACTGGCGAGGAGCCGTACTCGATCGCCATCACGCTGGTCGAGGCGCTGGGCGAGCGCGCTGGCGCGGCCCGCGTGATCGCCACCGACATCGACACGGCGGTGCTGGCCAAGGCCTCGGCCGGCGTCTTCACGCTGGAGCAGGTCAACCACCTTCCCGCCGAGCGGCTGCGGCGCTTCTTCAACAAGGGCACCGGCGCCAATGCAGGCAAGGTGCGGGTGCGGCCGGAGCTCGCGGCCATGGTGCGGTTCGAGCGCCTCAACCTGCTCGACCCGGTGTGGCCGGTGAAGGAGCCGGTGGACGCGATCTTCTGCCGCAACGTGATGATCTATTTCGACAAGCCCACGCAGAAGCGCATCCTCGATCGCTTCGAGCCGCTGCTCAAGACAGGTGGGCTGCTGTTTGCCGGGCATTCGGAGAATGCATCTCTGGTGAGTCCGAACTTCAAGGCGATCGGGCAGACGGTTTATGAAGTGAATCGGAAGGGGAGGGCATGAGCGCTTCATGGTTGCGCGAATGTGCTCCTGGCTTGCTCCGTCGCCCGCCGGGGCGAAATCCCGGCTCCGCACTCAACACAACAGCAACGTACGAAATCAACCGAAACGAGTGCCCCCACCCCAACCCTCCCCCGGAAGGGGAGGGAGCAGAACCGGAGGCTTCCACATGACCGCCTCCGCCCCAGGCTCGATCGCCAGCCACCACTACTTCGACCGCGACTTCGACAGCATGGCCGTCAAGCTGCTGCCCTCGGAGTACTACGTCACCGCCGCCGACACCGTGATGACCACGGTGCTGGGCTCCTGCGTGGCGGCCTGCCTGGTCGACCGCGATGCCGGCGTCGCCGGCATGAACCACTTCATGCTGCCGGAGGACGCCGAGCCGGGCACCCGCGGCCAGGCCGAGTCGATGCGCTACGGCGCCTACGCGATGGACGTGCTGATCCGCGAGCTGCTGCGCGCCGGCGCGCGGCGCGACCGCCTGCAGGCCAAGGTCTTCGGCGGCGCCGCGGTGCTCGCCAACATGACCACGCTGAACATCGGCGACCGCAACGCCGACTTCGTGCTGCGCTATCTGGAGACCGAGCGCATCACTGTCGCGGCCCAGGACCTGCGCGGCCCGCATGCGCGCCGCGTGTGCCTGCTGCCGCGCAGCGGCAAGGCTGTGGTGCGCAAGCTGCGCGCCCAGGTGGAGGTGCAGTCCGTGCAGCGCGAGGAGGGCGAGCTGCTGCGCAAGCTTTCCGCCGTCAACAAGAACAAGGGGAGTTGCCTGTCATGAAGAAGATCAGGGTCCTGTGCGTCGACGATTCCGCGCTGATCCGCAGCGTGATGACCGAGCTCATCAACAGCCAGAGCGACATGACGGTGGTCGGCACCGCGGCCGACCCGCTGGTGGCGCGCGACCTCATCAAGCAGACCAACCCGGACGTGCTGACGCTGGATGTCGAGATGCCGCGCATGGACGGCCTCGAGTTCCTCGAGAAGCTGATGCGCCTGCGGCCGATGCCGGTGGTGATGGTGTCATCGCTGACCGAGCGCGGCTCCGAGATCGCGCTGCGCGCGCTGGAGCTGGGCGCCATCGACTTCGTCACCAAGCCGCGACTGGGGGTGCGTGACGGCCTGATCCAGTACACCGAGCACATCGCCGGCAAGATCCGCGCCGCCGCGCAGGCGCGCCTGCTGCCGAGCCGCCCCGCAGCCGCGCGGCCGGCCGCCGAGAGCGCCCAGGAGCCGCTGCTGCGCAGTCCCCTGCTGTCGACCGAGAAGCTGATCATCATCGGCGCCTCCACCGGCGGCACCGAGGCCATCCGCGAGGTGCTGCAGCCGCTGCCGCCCGACGCGCCGGCCGTTTTGATCGCGCAGCACATGCCGCCCGGCTTCACCCGCTCGTTCGCGCAGCGGCTGGACGGCCTGTGCCGCATCAACGTGAAGGAGGCGGAGCAGGGCGAGCGCGTGCTGCCGGGCTATGCCTACATCGCGCCGGGGGGCTGGCACCTCGCGCTGGGCCGCAGCGGCGCCAACTACGTGGCCCAGCTCAACCAGGAGCCGCCGGTGAACCGGCACCGCCCCTCGATCGACGTGCTCTTCGACTCGGCGGCCCGGCATGCGGGCAAGAACGCGATCGGGATGATCCTCACCGGCATGGGCCGCGACGGCGCCGAGGGCCTGCTGCGCATGCGGCAGGCGGGCGCACACACCCTGTCGCAGGACGAGGCGAGCTGCGTGGTCTACGGCATGCCGCGCGAGGCCGTGCTGCTGGGTGCCGTCGACGAGGTGTCGCCCTTGAACGAGATAACCCGCCGCGTGCTCGCGCACCTGCGCACCTTCGGCGAACGCACCAACCGCGTGTGACGCCGTCTGAATCTGAACCATTGAAGCTGGAGAAATCGTGATCGATAAGAGCATCAAAATTTTGGTCGTGGACGACTTTCCGACCATGCGGCGCATCGTGCGCAACCTGCTGAAGGAGCTGGAGTTCCTCAACGTCGACGAGGCCGAGGACGGCGCCGCCGGCATCGAGAAGCTGCGCGGCGGCGACTTCGGCTTTGTCGTGTCGGACTGGAACATGCCCAACATGGACGGCCTGACCATGCTGAAGGCCATCCGCGCCGACCCGGAGCTGGCCAAGCTGCCGGTGCTGATGGTCACGGCCGAGGCCAAGAAGGAGAACATCATCGCCGCGGCACAGGCCGGCGCCAACGGCTATGTGGTCAAGCCCTTCACCGCTGCCACGCTCGAGGAAAAGCTCAACAAGATCTTCGAGAAGCTGCAAAAAGAGGCCGCCTGATATGAGCTCCAACACACAAGGCAACACGCATGACGAACTGCTGGGCCGCATCGGCCACCTGACGCGCCAGCTGCGCGAGGGCATGCGCGAGCTGGGCCTGGACAAGCAGGTCGAGCGCGCAGCGCAGGCCATTCCCGATGCGCGCGACCGCCTCAACTACGTGGCCGCCATGACGGAGCGGGCGGCGCATCGTGCGCTCAACGCCATCGACGTGGCGCAGCCGATGCAGGAGGCGCTGTCGAACGGCGCGAAAGACCTGAGCGGGCGCTGGGACCAGTGGTTCGCCAACCCGATCGAGCTGGACCAGGCGCGCGGGCTGGTGATGGACACGCGCGGCTACCTGCAGCAGGTGCCGGAGCGCGCCAGCGCCATCAACTCCCAGCTGATGGAGATCATGATGGCGCAGGACTTCCAGGACCTGACGGGCCAGGTCATCAAGAAGATGATGGAAGTGGTCAACGAGGTCGAGACGCAGCTGCTGCAGGTGCTGATCGACAACTCGCCGATGGAGAAGCGGCCGGAGCTCGCCGTGGTTCAGGGCAACGGCCTGATGAATGGGCCGCAGATCAAGGCCGACAACCCGGAGGCGGTGACGGATCAGGCGCAGGTGGATGACCTGTTGGAGAGTCTGGGGTTCTAGCGTCTGCAAACCCCGTGTTGCTCCGTCCTGGCGCGCGTCCAGGGTAGTTGTCGCCTCGTTCAAGCAGCCATCGGCTGAATGTCGTTGGTGGCCGAATGCATCTTGATGAGGGAGGCGCGTTCGGGGTTGAGCGTCACCGGTCCGATGGGCGACCAATTGCGTGTGGCGCCCGACCAGCGCCGGGTTGAGCTCGCGAGCGCTCGTGCTTTGCCCAGCGCGTTGAGCTTCATCGTGATACGACTCGCGATAAAGCGCGGGTTGTTGGAGCCGGCGGCGTGCTGCAGTTCATGGCGCTGATAGATGCCCAGAAGGCTTTCCTCGCGCGGCGTGGCCACTGCCAGCAGCTGGGGCTCTAATCCCAAACCCTTTTTTTCACCCGGCCTAGTCAAGAGGTCAAGAAGTGGGTTGTCCGGCGAAATTTTGAAATCCCGTATCAAATCTATGATTTGATCAGTTGACTGTCCATTAATCTCAGAGATGACAGATTGAAGATTGCGTAAAGTCCTTGAATTGAACTCCGTTTCTAATTCACCCAACTTATGCCCCGAATTTTCTCGATATTTCTGAACAGCCTGATCAGCAAGCCTATATGAACTATCTTCCCGCCCCCAAAAAAAGAGCGCATCTTCAAATCTCGACCCTTCCCATTTGTTCGATTTAATCCCTCTTGCACAATCGTCTGAAAAAAGCACGGGAATTCCATCCTGAACAAGGCCAGGTGTCATATTTTCATAGTATTCGTTAAAATCTTCCTGAACCCCAACGGTATTGCGCACGCACGCATTGGTATCAAAACCTGCAACGATTACAAAATCAGCAGCACGTACTTGTTTACGAAGCTCAGGATCTTCTAGTTTGTTGAGTGGATTTATCGAATGAAAAGTGTGCAGAACATTGGCGACTGCAGATTCCAGTTCCGGCTTTAAAAGCGGCTGGCATGGTCTTGTACAAATCAGGACTTGCCCTCCTAATTTCTTGACCTTATCAATCAACGCCAATTGATTTTTTGTGATCTGCTTATCGAAGCCGTTTCGATCGTCGCCGACTTCATCAATAAGCAATAACGTTGGCTTCAGCCCCTTGTCGTGTAAGGAGTTAAGTGCATGATCGAGATTCAAAGCCGGATACCCATTTTCATCTTTTGCCAGGGTCGCCTTGACAATGTCCAGATTTTTTTCGCGTACCTCAAAAACATGATTTTGTTCGCCAGCCTCAATAGACATTATTTCACTTGAGTTTTCTCTTTCTATTTCGCTGTATTCGTGTTTTTTAAGCTGGCTAGATCAGCTTGCGCAAGTTCTATAACGGGATTTTCATGAGCTCGCCTGGCAATTTCCAGGGCATAAGTTGCCCCAAACCCCGCCGCGGTTCGCGCCAGTTTGCGCTCTTGATGACGGCTATTGATCCACTGCACTGGATGATCGGGGTTGAACATCTGATTGATCAAGCAGCCACGGAGATTCTTGAATCCTCGCCCGACATTTTGTTTAACGTCTTTGAAGCCGCGGGCTGCTGCCTCACTAGTTGCCATTTCTTTCGTATATCGTGGGTGGGCTGATGGGATCATGGCTTTCTCCAATGACAAAAGTGGATCAAGAGTGACTTTAAAGTCGCGGGAATAGTCGCTTCACATTTCATTGCTAAACCAAAGGTAATGAGATGTTGATATGGTTGTAACAACAAGTGGCGCCAAGTTCCCGCTAACCCTGCAGATCACAAATGGGGCATTGGAAAATGTGCCGAAAGTCACAGTTCCGACTTACGTTTGGGATAGGTGCTGAAGACAGGCAAGTTGCCACTGTCATAATAGAAATTTGGTCCTGGAGGTATTCAAAATGTCGCCTGATCAATTCCGCGAGCTATGCCGCAGCACCGCGAGGGTACTTCAACTGGATCGGCTGGATGCATTCGATGATGACGATGTGTACTTAGACGGAGTAACGGTAGGACTTCTCCACGCTGAGGATTGGGATGAAGATGGAGTTTTTTGCTACGCTGACCTTGGCTCCATCGATTCGTGTGCAGCAGCGCCGCAGCTGGCTGAAGAGGTGCTCGCGCTCAATCTTGAGCTAGACGCTGGCTTAGGAGAGGTCATCGGCATAGAGCGACAGAGCCGTCATCTCGTTTTTCGCGCCCGCCTTGATAATCGGAGCAAACCACTGCGTGAAGCTGAAGTGGCCGAACAACTACGCAGCTATGCGGCGCTTGCGAACGAACTCTACCAAACCGTCCTCGTGGGTCTGAGCCGTCCGGCCCAGCGAACAGCTTAACCCCGCAAGGCTTTATTCGGAAGTTTACCTTCGACACACTGGTAGGCCTGCTCAGCCGCCATTGAATGTGTGACCGCGCGGAGGATATATCGCTGCGCATGCCGCAAACAAGGGGTTTGCCCTTGCGCAGACGCGTCCACTGGCCTGCTGGGTACTCCACTTCTCAACGCCGCGGCCATGATCCGAAAGCTGCTGGCCCGCCGCGCTCATCCCGTGGCTTTCGCCGCCGTGCAGGGCCCTGTCCATCTCGCTCTAAGCCCCAAGCAGGAGGGCATTCCTGCCCCTCATCGATGGATTGTCCAGAGGGCCCGAATCCAATAATCAGCCACGACTCGGCGATGTTCGCCGATGCTCTCCCGGGACATGAATGGCTGACGAAAGCGATCTCGAAAAGACAGAACCGGCCTCGCCGCGGCGCCTCGAGAAGGCGCGCGAAGAAGGCAGCGTGGCCCGCTCTCGCGAGCTGGTCACCTTCGTTCTGCTCGCCACCGCGGTCGCCGGCCTGTGGGCACTGTCGGGGCCGCTGGGCCGGGACTTCCAGGCATCGTTCAGCCACGGCCTGCGCTTCGAGCGCGCGGCGGCCTTCGACACCTCCTTCATGCTGACGCAGGCCGGGCTGCTCACGATGCAGGCGCTGATCGCGATGGCGCCGCTGATGGGCATGCTCGTGCTGGCCGCGCTGGTGGCGCCGCTGATGCTCGGCGGCTGGCTGTTCTCGACGCAGGCGCTGGGGCCCAAGTTCGACAAGCTCGATCCCATCGCGGGCATCAAGCGCCTGTTCTCCACCCAGTCGCTGGCCGAGCTGTTCAAGGCGTTGGCCAAGTCGCTGCTGATCGGCGGCGTGGCCTGGCTGGTGATCATGGACGGCATGGACGAAGTCAACGCGCTGATGGCCCAGTCCGAGCGCGCCGCACTGCCGCAGATGGTGCTGCTGGTGGCGCGCAACTGCGCGCTCATCACTGCCGCGCTGCTGCTGATCGCGCTGGTGGACGTGCCCTGGCAGCTGTGGAGCTACTACCGCAAGCTGCGCATGTCGCGCGAGGACCTGCGCCAGGAGCACAAGGAAAGCGAAGGCGACCCGCACCTCAAGGCGCAGATCCGCCGCCAGCAGCAGCAGATGGCCAAGCGCCGCATGATGTCCGAGGTGCCCAAGGCCGACATCGTGGTCACCAATCCCACGCACTTCGCCGTCGCCCTCAAGTACGTCGACGGCGACATGCGCGCGCCGCGCGTGGTGGCCAAGGGGACGGACCGCGTGGCCGAGCGCATCCGCGAGATTGCCAAGGAGAACAAGGTCGCGATCCTCGAGGCGCCGCCGCTCACGCGCGCGCTCTACAAGAACACCCGCCTGGGCGACGAGATCCCCGCCGGGCTTTACACCGCCGTGGCCGAGGTGCTGGCCTGGGTCTACCGGCTCAAGCGCTGGCAGGCCGAGGGCGGCGAGGCACCTCGCACGCCGGGCGATCTGCCCATTCCCCAGGATCTCGAATACACGCCGAACGCCGCATGAACGCGATCGCCTCTTTCCTGCGCCTGCCGCCGCAGAGCTTCTCCGGCGCCCAGATGAAGGGCCTGGCCGGTCCCATCCTCATCATCCTGATCCTCAGCATGATGGTGCTGCCGCTGCCGCCCTTCCTGCTCGACCTGCTGTTCACCTTCAACATCGCCATGTCGGTGATGGTGCTGCTGGTGAGCATGTACACGATGAAGGCGCTGGACTTCGCGGCCTTCCCGGCGGTGCTGCTGTTCTCGACGCTGCTGCGCCTGTCGCTCAACGTGGCCTCCACCCGCGTGGTGCTGATGCACGGCCACACGGGCCCCGACGCCGCCGGCAAGGTGATCGAGGCCTTCGGCCACTTTCTGGTGGGCGGCAATTTCGCGGTGGGCGTGATGGTCTTCATCATCCTGGTGCTGATCAACTTCATGGTCATCACCAAGGGCGCGGGCCGCATCGCCGAGGTCGGCGCGCGCTTCATGCTCGACGCCATGCCAGGCAAGCAGATGGCGATCGACGCCGACCTCAACGCCGGGCTGATCGGCGAGGACGTGGCGCGCAAGCGGCGCACCGAGGTCGCGCAGGAGGCCGATTTCTACGGCTCCATGGACGGCGCCAGCAAGTTCGTGCGCGGCGATGCCATCGCGGGGCTGCTGATCATGGTGATCAACATCATCGGCGGCCTGGTGGTGGGCATGGTGCAGCACGGGCTGGACTTCTCGACCGCCGGCAAGACCTACACGCTGCTGGCCATCGGCGACGGCCTGGTGGCGCAGATCCCCGCGTTGGTGATCTCGACCGCAGCCGGCGTGATCGTCTCGCGCGTGACCACCGACGAGGACGTGGGGCGCCAGCTCACCGGCCAGCTCTTCTCGAGTCCGCAGGTGCTGTTCCTCACGGCCGCGATCATCGGCCTGATGGGCATGATCCCCGGCATGCCGAACCTGGCCTTCCTGCTGATCGCGGGCGGTCTGGTCTGGCTCGGCCGCCGGCTGCTGCTGCGCGCGCCGCAGCAGGCGGCCGAGCAGGCGGCTGCCGCCAAGGCCGCGGCCAGCGCGCCGGCGCCCGAGGCGGCAGAGGCCACCTGGGACGACGTGGCCCTGGTCGACCCGCTGGGCATGGAGGTCGGCTACCGGCTGATCCCGCTGGTGGACCAGTCGCAGCAGGGCGAGCTGCTGGGCCGCATCAAGAGCATCCGCAAGAAGATCGCGCAGGAGCTGGGCTTCCTGGTGCCGGTGGTGCACATCCGCGACAACCTGGAGATCCAGCCCAACAGCTACATCATCCGCCTCAAGGGCGTGGAGATCGGGCGCGGCGAGGCCTATCCCAACCAGTGGATGGCGATCAATCCCGGCCAGGTCACGGGCACGCTGCCCGGCACGCCTACGCAGGACCCGGCCTTCGGGCTGCCCGCGGTGTGGATCGACGCCAGCCAGCGCCAGCAGGCGCAGGTCTTCGGCTACACGGTGGTCGACGCCTGCACGGTCATGGCCACGCACCTCAACCACCTGATCCAGACCCACGCCGCCGAGCTGCTGGGCCGCCAGGAGGTGCAGCAGCTGCTGGACCAGGTCGGCAAGACCGCGCCCAAGCTGACCGAGGACCTGGTGCCCAAGGTGCTCTCGCTGAGCACGCTGCACAAGGTGCTGCAGAACCTGCTCGAGGAGGAGGTGCCGATCCGCGACATGCGCACCATCCTCGACGTGATGGCCGAGCACGCGCCGACCATCAAGGACGCCACCGAACTGACCTCGCTCACGCGCCTGGCGCTGGGCCGCGCCATCGTGCAGCAGCTGTTCCCGGGCGACTCCGAGCTGCAGGTGCTCGGGCTCGACCCCACGCTCGACGGCGTGCTGCAGCAGGCCATGACCAACAACAGCGGGATCGAGCCCGGCCTGGCCGACAACCTGCTCGCGCAGACCCAGGCCGCGATCGCGCGCCAGGAGCAGATGGGCCTGGTGCCGGTCCTGGTCGTGCAGCACTCGCTGCGCGTGCTGCTCTCTCGCTTCCTGCGGCGCAGCCTGCCGCAGCTCAAGGTGCTCTCGCATGCCGAGATCCCTGATTCCCGCCACATCAAGATCACCGCCACCATCGGAGGAAGAGTTTGAACATCATCACGGACGTGCGCAGCGCCGCACGCAAGTTCGTCGCCGCCACCAGCCGCGAAGCGCTGCGTCTGGCCCGCGAAGCCCTGGGCTCGGAGGCGATGGTGCTGACCAACCGCGTCGTCGCCGAGGGCGTCGAGATCGTCGCGATGGCGCCGGAGGAAATGGAGCAGGTGGCGGAGCACGCGACTGCCGTGGCGTCCGCTGCAGTGCCGGTACCTGCGCCTGTGCTCGCGGTCGCCGGCCCGACGCCTGCGTCCTTCGCGACTGCCGAAAACGCGGCGACCGCTGCCATGCCCGCGCCGATGCCGGTGCCCTCGATGCCGGCGATGCCCTTCGCGCCCTCCATGCCTTCTCGGCCGGCGGTGCCGCCCTTGCTGCAGCGGGCCATGCCGGCTGCGCACGCGCTGCCGATCGCACCTGTCGCCGAAGCGCCGGCCGCCGCCACCCCCCACGCCGACCCGGTGCTCAGCGAGCTGCACTCCATGCGCGGCATGATCGAGGAACAGCTGGCCACCGTCGTCTGGAACGACCGGCAGCGCCGCGACCCGATGCGCGGGCGCCTGCTGCGCACGCTGCTGGGCGCCGGCTTCAGTGCCCGCCTGGCCAAAGCCATGCTGGAGCACCTGCCGGCCAACCAGAGCTATGCGCAGGGCATGGCCTTCGTGCGCTCGGAGCTGGTCCGCACCCTGCCCGTGATGGAGGACGAGGATGCGCTGCTGGCCCAGGGCGGCGTCTATGCGCTGATGGGCCCGACCGGCGTCGGCAAGACCACCACCACCGCCAAGCTCGCCGCGCGCTGCGTGATGCGCTTCGGCGCCGACAAGCTGGCGCTGGTGACCACTGACAGCTATCGGATCGGCGCCTACGAGCAGCTGCGCATCTACGGCCAGATCCTCAACGTGCCGGTCTACGCGGTGAAGGACGCGACCGACCTGCAGCTGGTGCTCAACGACCTGCGCAACAAGCACATGGTGCTCATCGACACCGTGGGCATGAGCCAGCGCGACCGCGCCGTCTCGGAGCAGATCGCCATGCTGGGCAGCAGTCCGCGGCCGGTGAAGCGGCTGCTGCTGCTCAACGCCGCCAGCCACGGCGACACGCTCAACGAGGTGGTGCATGCCTACCGCCACGGCGCGAGCGGCAACGAACTGGCCGGCTGCATCTTCACCAAGGTGGACGAGGCCACGCACCCCGGTGCGCTGATCGACACGGTGATCCGTCACCGGCTGCCGGTGCACTACGTTTCCAGCGGCCAGAAGGTGCCGGAGAACCTGGCGCCGGCCGACCGCGCCGCGCTGGTCGACAGCGTATTCCAGGCCAAGGCGCCGAGCGCGCTCTTCGTGCCTGGCGAGAGCGACCTGCAGGACAGGCCGGCCGCCGCCGAGGACGCGTCGGAGGTGGCGCAGGCGCAGGCCGAGACCGAGCGCCTCCGGCTGAAGTACCAGCAGCTGATCCATGCCATGGCCCACGACGCGCAGGAGGTGGCCTGGGCGGCCAAGGCGCTGGCCGATGCCGACCTGGGCTTCGATGCCACGCGCGAGCTCTGGCGCATGGCGGCCGACGAGAACGTGCTGCACAAGACCGTGCTGCAGTCGCTCAAGGCGCATGCGTGGAGCGAGATCGCCACCGGCTGCGACCGCCATGTGCTGGCGCTCGGCGGGCAGCTCGGCCTCAAGTCGAACGAGGGCGGCGATGCCTACGGATGCGAGAGCAGCCTGCTGCTGTCGGATCGCGACGGCCAACCGCTGGCCGCGCCCAACCAGTGGCTGTCCACCGCCGCTGCCGGCACGGCTGCCGCAGCGGCGCGCAGGGCCGGGCTGCGCCCGCTGCAGTGGGTGGCCCAGCAGGACTTCGGCAAGCCGGTGGTGCACGCGCTGCCGCGCCTGCCCGCCATCGAATTCATGAGCGAGCTCCAGGCTCGCGGGCTGGCCTGGCTGGCGCGTGCGCCGGGCTCGACCGCCATCGTCGACACGGCCGGCGGCCGCGGCACGCTGGCGCGGCTGGAGCTGGCGTTCGGCGAGGCGCACCCCGTGCGCTTCAAGGGCAAGCCTGCACTGCAGGCCGAGGCCCACGCCGAAGTGCTGCTGCGCGGGGAGCACGGACTGCCTGCGCTGCGCTGCGTCGCGACGCGCGTGATGGATCCGAAGAGCCGCAAGATCCTTGCACAGAATTACCTGCTGTCGAACATCGGCAGCGATGTCGGCGCGGCGCAGCTCGCGCAGTGGCAGGCCTGGGCGGCGCAGGCCGAGCCCTGTTTCCGGCTGATTCGCCAGGGCCTGCAACTGGTGGGCGGAATGGGCGAGCTGGGCGACCCGCACATGATGAAGCGCGTGCTGATCGCCGGCCAGGCCGGCACCACCGTGTGGCGGCTGCTGCACGCCGAAGGGGAATGGGCGGGCCGCACCCGTTCGCTGCTGAGCCAGCTCACCGGTCGGCGCCTGCGGCCCGACCGCGCGCCCTCGGGCAACGTGCTCTACGAGGGCGTGGCCAAGATGTTCCTCTTGCTGGAGGCGCTCGGTACATGAGCCGAACAGCCGCTCCGAAGGCGAATACCGAAGCGCGCAGCGCAGAGGTTGCGCAGTGAGCAAAGTGGTACTCGATCAAGCGGATGGCCTGCGCCGCCTGTTGGCGCAGACGCGCACCCGGGTGCTCGCGTTCGCGAGCATGGGGCGCGGGCTGGGCGTCACCACCGTGGCGATGAACCTGGGCGCCGCGCTGGCCTGCCAGGGCAGGGAGGTTCTGCTGCTGGACGAGCATGGCACGAAGGCGGGCACCGTCTCGGCGGCGTGGGCCCTCGATCCGCCGGGCACGCTGGCCGATGTCGCCAACCGCCGTCTCACCATGGAGGGCGCCGCCGCGCGCGCGCCCTGCGGCGTCTACGTGCTGCCGACCGTGCCGCACACGCCGGCCGCCAGTCCGGACCCGCGCACGCTGTGGGGCGGCGACGTGATCCTGGTCGATGCCGCGCTCGACGGCGAGGGCCGTCTCTCCGCCCTGGCGCAGGCGGCCGACGAACTGGTGCTGGTGATGCAGCCGCACGCGGCTTCCATCACCGCCACCTACGCAGGCATCAAGCGGCTGCACTACGCGCATGCGCTGCGCCAGCTGCGCTTCCTGGTCAACGGGGTGGCCGAGCCCGGGGCGGCGCAGCAGGTGGCGCACAACCTGGCCCAGGCCGGCAGCCGCTATCTCGCGGTCTCGCTCCAGGCAGCCGGGTGGGTGCGTGCCGAGACCCACGCGGCCGATGCCGGGCGGCTGGGCCGCACGGTGGTCGAGGCCTATCCCGCCAGCCCGGCGGCGGCGGACTTCCGCCGCATCGCCGACGAGATGGCCCAGTGGCCCTGGCGCCCGGGCGCGAGCCTGGCGCCGCAACCTGCGCCCAGGGTGCAGGGCATGAACACCGCCGAGGCCTGCTGAGGCCCGGCACCTGGAGAAGGAAGAAGGACGACCGTGTACACCGCACAGGGAACCATTGAAAAGTCCCATCTGCTCAAGCAGCACCAGCCCATGGTGCGGCGCATGGCGCTGCAGATGCTGGCCAGGCTGCCTGCCAGCGTGGAGCTCGACGACCTCATCCAGGCCGGCATGATCGGCCTGCTCGATGCGTCGACGCGCTACCAGGACAACCGCGGCGCGCAGTTCGAGACCTTCGCCAGCCAGCGCATCCGCGGCGCCATGCTCGACGAGTTGCGCGCCAACGACTGGGGCTCGCGCGGCCTGCGCCAGTCGGCGCGCAAGGTCGAAGGGGCGATCCAGGCGCTGGAGCACCGGCTGGGCCGCGCGCCCACCGAGGGCGAGATCGCCAAGGAGCTGAAGATGACGCTGGAGGCCTACCAGGGCCTGCTGCAGGAGATCCAGGGCTGCCAGCTGCTCTACGTCGAGGACTTCTCGCAGGACGGCGAGGGCGATAGCCCCTTCCTCGATCGCCATGCGAGCGAGGCGCGCGGCGAGCGTGGCGGCGGCGACGACCCGCTGGCGCAGCTGATGGAGAGCGGCTTCCGCCACCAGCTGGTGGCTGCGATCGCCGAGCTCCCCGAGCGCGACCGGCTGCTACTGAACCTCTACTACGAGGAGGAGCTCAACCTCCGCGAGATCGGCGCCATCCTCGAGGTCAGCCAGTCGCGCGTGTGCCAGCTGCACAGCCAGGCCATCAGCCGGCTGCGGGCGAAGCTGAAGGATCTTCTGTAGCTCGCCGGCACTCGGTTTCAGTGCCCGCCCGAAGGGCCCCGGCGCGCCTGCGACTGGTTGGTCGAGCCGACCTGGGTTTCGCGGTCGTGGCGGCTCTCGGGCGTGCGCTTGGGCTCGTTGCGCTGGGTGGCAGGCTGGTGACCGGCCTTGTTGTGCTCGGTCTGCCCCTTGCGGTCGTTCTGCGAATTCGACATGCGGACTTCCTTTGACTGAACGGACATGCGCTCATGTAGCGCCCGGCCCGGCGCCCCCGAAGCCTGCCGGCGCCGGCCCGGCGTGTAGGAAAACGCCGCCACCGATGTGGCAATGTTTGATTTCCGCCGCGCAATCGCCCAGCATGGTCGCCATGGACACACCCATCTTCAGCGCGCTGCCCGGTGGAGGCCAGACACTCGCCGGTGAAGGGTCGGAGCTCGCCGAGCTCGGCCTCGAAGGAACCGTGGTCGCGCTGACGGCGGACCACCATGCGTACGCCAGCGAGCACGAGCGCGCGACCCGCGCCCAGATCGCCTGGCGGCTGGCCCGGCTCAAGAAGTCGCGCTTCGCGGGCGAGTACGACAGCGCGCGCACCTATCCCGCGCCGGTGTACTTCGTGCCCAGCGACACGCTGGTCGGCGACGCGCTGCCCAATGCACTCGGCATCGCGAGCCATCACGCCTTGTTCGGCGGGGTAGTGCCCTATCCCTTCGTGCTCACCAAGGCGCTGGTGCACCCGCTCATCGATCCGGCCGCCGCGGCGCCGCCCGGATGGAACCACGGCTTCGCCGGCCAGGTCGAGCATGCGGTGCTGCGGGGCTTCTCGGTTTTTACGCAGGAGGATGCGCGCCGCGCCGGAATGCGCCTGCTGGAGCAGGGCGCCATGCGCGTCAAGCCCGTGCGCGCGACCGGCGGCCGCGGCCAGCAGGTGGTGCGCGACCGGCAGGCGCTGGAGGCATGCATCGAGGCCCTGGATGCGGCGGAAATCGCCGAGCACGGGCTGGTGCTGGAAGAAAACCTCGAGCACCCCGTGACCTACAGCGTCGGCCAGGTGCACGTGGGCCGGGCCATCGCGAGCTACTACGGCTGTCAGCGCCTCACGACGGACAACCAGGGCCAGAAGGTCTACGGCGGCTCGGACCTCACCGTGGCCCGGGGTGACTTCGATGCGCTGCTGGAGCTGAGCTTTCCCGAGGAGATCCGCCTTGCCGTGGAGCAGGCACGCAGTCTCCACCGCGCGGTGCTGGCCGCGTTCCCCGGCTTCTTTGCCTCCCGCATCAACTACGACGTGGCGCAGGGCGAGAGCAGCGCCGGGCGCTGGTGCTCCGGCGTGCTGGAGCAGTCCTGGCGGGTGGGCGGCGCGAGCGGCGCGGAAATCGCGGCGCTCGAGGTTTTCGAGGAGCAGCCGGAGCGCCGTGCGGTCAACGCCTCCTGCTTCGAGATCTATGGCGACGGCGTCGTGCCGCCGCCCAATGCGTGCGTGTACTTCAGCGGCGTGGATGCCAGTGCCGGCCCGATCACGAAGTACACCGTGGTCGAGCCCTGATGCCCACCCGACATGCACTGATCGACATCCCCGTAGACGGCGTGCACATCGCCGGCACGCTGGTCGCCCCCTCTGCCATGGTCCCCGGCGTGCTGCTGGTGCACGGCTGGGACGGCAGCCAGCAGCAGGACATCGCACTGGCCCACGAACTTGCGGCCCTGGGCTGCATCTGCCTGACCTTCGACCTGCGCGGCCACGCCCGCCACGTCGCGCAACGCGAAGCCGTCACACGCGAGGACAACCTGCGCGACGTGCTGGCCGCCTACGACACGCTGGTCGGCCATCCCGCGGTGGACCCCCAGGCCGTCGCCGTCGTCGGCAGCAGCTACGGCGGTTACCTCGCGGCCGTGCTGACATCGCTGCGCCCGGTGCGCTGGCTGGGCCTGCGCGTGCCCGCCATCTACCGCGACGAGAACTGGGAACAGCCGAAGCGGCGGCTCAACGGCGACGACCTCACGCTGTACCGCCAGACCACCATCGAGCCCGAGAAGAACCGCGCGCTGGCCGCCTGCGAAGACTTCTTCGGCGACGTGCTCATCGTCGAGTCGGAGAACGACACCATCGTGCCGCACCCGGTGATCGAGAACTACCTGGCCGCCTTCAAGTACGCGCGCTCCGTGACCCACCGGGTCATGCTCGGCGTCGACCACGCGATGTCGAAGAAGGCCTGGCGACAGGCCTACGTCCAGATCGTGGTCGCCTGGATGACCGAGATGCGCCTGGCAGCGAAGGCCCAGGACAAGGAGCGTCCGCCGGAGCAGGCGCAACGCTACGAGACCTGGCCGAGCGCGAGCGCTTGAGTGCCCCGCTTGCAAAGCGCCGGGAGAAACGAGAAGTTTTTAATACGCCTGTTTGCTGAGCGCCCTTCAAGAAGCGCGGAATGAGCCGAAAAGCACTCAGATCCAATCAGACATAGCGAGCATCAAAACAATGTCCAGACTCATCATCCTTGCCCGCCACGGCAGCGTCAGGCAAGTCAACATCGAGGGCCAGGTCACCACCATCGGACGCGATCCCGAGTGCGACGTGCAGATCGACAGCCTGGGCGTGAGCCGGCGCCACGCCACCATCCACTGGACCGGCGACCGCTTCGTGCTGACCGACCTGCAGAGCTTCAACGGCACCTTCGTCAACCACGAGCGCATCTGGGAGCATGCGCTGCAGAACGGCGATGCGATCGCCATGGGCGAGTGTCAACTGCGCTTTCTCTACAGCTCGAAGGCGCTGCCCAGTGCGGATGCGTTGCGGCTGGTGACGCGGGCCGACGACCTGCATGACTTTCATGCCGCGCGGGAGCGCAGCGACTGGGCTGCGTTCTTCCGGCGCAGCAGGACGGCGGGGAGCCGCGGTGGGGCGGTGGTGCACCATCGTTGATTCGAGGGGAGGGTGGGAGCGCGAGCAGCGCCCGTCAATGGGAGAGGGCTGGAACCGCGAAGCGTCCAGCGTTACCTAGGGGACAACATTCGGCTTCTTCGTGACTGGCCGAGACCCTGATGAGCATTCCTGAAAGTAAAACCGACACTCGCCAGCAACTATTGATCTCTGATCACGACCGCATTCAACCCTTTCGGCAGGGTGAGGTCCGGATGTCCCATCAGAGCCATCATGGTGTTGAATCGTTTGCTTCCAATCAGGGGATTCTTCGCCCGGCCCCTTGGCCCGATGTCCGGCAGTTCGTGCCGGATGGGCAGCAACCGGTTTTCCCGTCCGTCCTGCCCCTCTCCAACACCGTGCCTTCGCCTGGCTCATGGCGCATGTCGGGCCTGAAGCAGCCACACCCCGCATATAGAGTCTTCCCCGTCATTCCCCCGGATTCATATTCCGGTTCCGATGACGAGTACGGCGTCGATACTTTCGAACTCCCCCACACCAATCCCCCGAATTCAGAGCCAGTTCAGATGAAGAGCACGGCGATCCGCCCGAAATTAGGGGCTTCGACAACCCGCATGTGCGCTTGCCGGCCTCCTGTGAGCTGCTCGGGCCTGAATCCTTGTCTTCAAACAAGCTACCGGAGGTCGGCTCTCCGCCTGGCAAGCGACTGTGGCCATTTGCCGGCGACATGTCGTCGGTCAATCTGACGCGGTTCCGGGCAATGTGCCGTCGGTTACGCAGCAGCGACCGACACGAAAAAGGGGTTGACCATGACAGTCAACCCCTTTTCATCTGGTGCCGGAGAGATGAATCGAACACCCGACCTTCTCATTACGAATGAGCTGCTCTACCGACTGAGCTACACCGGCTAAGCCCTCGATTATAGCGGCTCGTGATACCGGGTGAGCCGCTCGACCTCGTTCTTCGACCCCAAAATCACAGCCACGCGCTCGTGCAGCTTGCCCGGCTCCAGCTCGAGGATGCGTTGGCGGCCGTTGGTGGCGGCGCCGCCGGCCTGCTCGACCAGCCAGCTCATGGGATTGGCCTCGTACATCAGGCGCAGCTTTCCGGCCTTCTCGGGCTCGCGCTTGTCCCAGGGATACAGGAAGATCCCGCCGCGCATCAGGATGCGGTGCACGTCGGCCACCATGCTGGCGATCCAGCGCATGTTGAAGTCCTTGCCGCGCGGGCCGTCCTTGCCCGCCAGGCACTCGTCGATGTAGCGTTTCACCGGGGCATCCCAGTGCCGCATGTTGCTCATGTTGGCGGCGAATTCCCTGGTGTCGGCCGGGATCTTGATGTCCTCCTGCGTGAGCATGAAGGAACCCTGCTCGCGATCCAGCGTGAACATCGCGACGCCGCTGCCCACGGTGAGCACCAGCGTGGTCTGCGGGCCGTAGATGCAGTAGCCGGCCGCGACCTGCTTGCTGCCGGCCTGCAGGAAGTCGGACTCCTGCACGCCTGGGGAGCCCTCGGGCTTCTTCAGCACGCTGAAGATGGTGCCGATGCTGACGTTGACGTCGATGTTGCTGGAGCCGTCCAGGGGATCGAACAGCAGCAGGTACTCGCCCTGCGGATAGCGGTTAGGGACCACGTAGATGCTGTCCATCTCCTCGCTGGCCATGGCGGCGAGGTGGCCGCCCCATTCATTGGCCTCGATCAGCACCTCGTTGGCGATGATGTCGAGCTTCTTCTGGACCTCGCCCTGCACGTTCTCGCTCTCGGCCGAGCCGAGCACGTTGCCGAGCGCGCCCTTGTTGACGGCCTGGCTGATGCTCTTGCAGGCACGCGCCACCACTTCGAGCAGAAGGCGCAGCTGGCCGGGGATGAGGCCGTCGGCGCGCTGCTGTTCGATGAGGTAGCGGGTGAGCGAAACGTTCTTTGGCATTCAGTAACTCCAGAGGGAAGCTGTCGATTCGGGGTGGCTTATCCAGCGAGGGCGCGGGTGACGACCTCGTGCGTGTCCTTGCTGAGATCGGGCTTGGCCGCCACGCGCATGATGGCTTCGCGCGCTGCGCTGCGGTAGGGCTCGGCCAACTTGCTCCAGCGGTCGAGCGCGCGCGCCAGGCGCGCGGCGACTTGCGGGTTGATGGCGTCGAGCTCGATCACGCGCTCGCTCCAGAACACGTAGCCCGCGGCATCGGGGCGGTGCAGCGCGCCCGGGTTGGCGTTGCAATAGCTGAAGATCACGCTGCGCGCGCGATTCGGGTTCTTGAGCGAGAAGTCGGGGTGCTTCATCAGCTGCTTGACGAGCGGCAGGATGTCGCCGCCGCGGTCGGGCGCGCCGGCCTGCAGCGAGAACCACTTGTCGATGACCAGCGCCTCGTTCTTGAAGAGCGCGTGGAAGCGCGCCAGGGCCTGCGCCGCCAGGGCGTGGCCCGAGGTCACCAGCGCCTGGAGCGCATTGAAGCGGTCGGTCATGTTGCCGGCATCCTTGAAGCGCTGCAGCGTCCTGCCGGGCCAGACGGTGTCACCCGTGGCGCGCGCGGCCAGGCAGAGGTAGGACAGGGCGAGGCCGGCCAGCGCACGGCGGCCGGAGGAGCGTGGGTCTGGGCTGTAAGGCCCGGTCTCGCGGTTCTCCTCGTAAGCCTGTTCCCAGTCGGCGAAGAGGCCGCCGGCGAGCTGCGTGCGCATGGCCTCGCGCACGAGATGCACGCGCTGCGGGTCGACCGTCTCCAGCTGCTCGGCGATGTAGGTCTCCGAGGGCAGCGTGAGCACCAGTTCCTTGAAGGCCGCATCGAGCCCGGAGTCGCGCAGCACGCGGCGCATGGCCCCCAGGTAGGCCTCGTCGAGCGGCGCTTCGATCGCACCGACGACCGGCGCGTGGATTGCCTGGATCGCGGCGCGCAGCGCCAGGCGCTGGGCGGCCTCCCATCGGTTGAAAGGATCGGCGTCATGCGCCAGCAGCGCCAGCAGCTGGGCATCGCTGTACTCGTAGTCCAGGATCACCGGCGCGCTGAAGCCGCGGAGGATCGAAGGCACCGGCTCGGCATCGACGTGGATGAAGGTGAACTGCTCGCCGGCGCGCGTCAGCACCAGGGTGCGCGTGCCCGCGCCCGGGGCTTCCTCGCCGGCCAGCTGCAGCGGCAGCTCGCGCCCGTCGGGGCCGAGCAGGCCGACGTTGACCGGGATGACGAAGGGCTCCTTGAAGGGCTGGCCCGGCGTCGGCGGGCAGCTCTGCACGAAGCTCAGGGTGTAGGTGCGCTCCGCGGCGTCGTACACGCCGTGGGCGGCCAGGCGCGGTGTGCCGGCCTGGCTGTACCAGCGCTTGAACTGCGGCAAGAGGCGCGCCAGCTCGGAATCGGGGTTCGCATCGGCAATCGCCTGGGCGAAGTCGTCGCAGGTCACAGCCTGGCCGTCGTGGCGCTCGAAGTACAGCGTCATGCCGCGCGCGAAGCCCTGCCGCCCGACCAGCGTCTGCATCATGCGGACCACCTCGGCACCCTTCTCGTAGATGGTGACCGTGTAGAAATTGCTGATCTCGATGTAGCTGTCCGGCCGCACAGGGTGGGCCATCGGGCCGGCGTCCTCGGGGAACTGTGCGGTGCGCAGCACGCGCACGTCCTCGATGCGCTTGACGGCACGCGCCGAGGCGTCGGCGCACAGGTCCTGGCTGAACTCCTGGTCGCGAAAGACGGTGAGGCCTTCCTTGAGCGAGAGCTGGAACCAGTCGCGGCAGGTCACGCGGTTGCCGGTCCAGTTGTGGAAGTACTCATGGCCGACCACGCTCTCGATGTTGCTGTAGTCGGCGTCCGTGGCGGTGGCCTGGTTGGCCAGGACGTACTTCGTGTTGAAGATGTTCAGCCCCTTGTTCTCCATCGCGCCCATGTTGAAGTCGCTGGTGGCGACGATCATGAAGCGGTCCAGGTCCAGCGGCAGGCCGAAACGGGCCTCGTCCCACATCACGGAGTTGACCAGCGAGTTCATCGCGTGCTCGGTCTTGTCGAGGTCGCCGGCACGCACGTAGACTTGCAGCAGGTGCTCCTTGCCGTTGCGGGCCTTGATGCGCTGCTCACGCGCCACGAGCTTCCCGGCTACCAGCGCGAACAGGTAGCTGGGCTTGCGGAAGGGGTCGACCCACTTGGCGAAATGGCGACCCTCCGGAAGCTCACCCTGCTCGACCAGGTTGCCGTTCGACAGCAGGACGGGGTAGGCGGCCTTGGCGGCGCGGATCGTCACCGTGTAGCTCGCCATCACGTCGGGGCGGTCGAGGAAGTAGGTGATGCGGCGAAAGCCCTCGGCTTCGCACTGGGTGAAGAAGGTGTCCTCGCTCACGAACAGGCCCATGAGCTTGGTGTTCTTGGCCGGCGCGCAGGTGGTGAAGAGCTCGAGCTCGAAGGCCTCGGGCAGGTTGTCGATCACCAGCTGGTCGGCCTCGATGCGGAAGGAGGCGCCCTGGCCGTCGACCAGCACGCGCGCCAGGTTGAGCTCGTCGCCGTCCAGGCGCAGCGGCTCGGGCGCGACATCCGGGTTGCGGCGCAGGCGCATGCGGTTGAGCACGCGGGTCTTGGCCGGGTCCAGGTCGAAGGTCAGGTCGACGGTGTCGATCCAGTAGGCGGGAGCGCGGTAATCCTCGCGGCGGATTGCAACAGGCTCGGCTTGGGCATCACGCATGAGCATCGACATCAAGTGTCTCCAGGATTTTTTATACGCCTTGCTTGAGCGAGGCTTCGATGAAGGCATCGAGATCGCCGTCCAGCACCTTCTGGGTGGCCGAGATCTCGACATTGGTGCGCAGGTCCTTGATGCGGCTGTTGTCCAGCACGTAGCTGCGGATCTGGTGGCCCCAGCCGACGTCGGTCTTGCTGTCCTCCAGCTTCTGCTGCTCTTCCTGGCGCTTGCGCATCTCGTGGTCGTACAGGCGCGAGCGCAGGCGCTTCCAGGCTACATCACGGTTGCTGTGCTGGCTGCGGCCGTCCTGGCACTGCACCACGATGCCGGTCGGGATGTGCGTGAGGCGCACCGCCGAGTCGGTCTTGTTGATGTGCTGGCCGCCGGCGCCGCTGGCGCGGTAGGTGTCCACCCGCACGTCGGCGGGGTTGATCTCGATCTCGATCGAATCGTCGATCTCCGGGTAGACGAAGATGCTGGCGAAGCTGGTGTGGCGCCCGCCCGAGGAGTCGAAGGGCGACTTGCGCACCAGGCGGTGCACGCCGGTCTCGGTGCGCAGCAGGCCGAAGGCGTACTCGCCCTCGACCTTGATGGTGGCGCCCTTGATGCCCGCGGTGTCTCCGGGGGTCTCGTCCTCGATCTGGGTCTTGAAGCCCTTGCGCTCGGCGTACTTCAGGTACTGGCGCAGCAGCATGCTGGCCCAGTCGCAGGCCTCGGTGCCGCCGGCGCCGGCCTGGATGTCGATGAAGGCGTTGAGCGGGTCGGCCGGGTTGTTGAACATCCGGCGGAACTCGAGCTGCTTGATGTCTTCCTCGAGCTTGGCGGCGTCATCGGCGATGGCCTGCAGGCCATCCATGTCGCCTTCCTCCTTCGACATGTCGTAGAGCTCGGTGTTGTCCGAAAGCCCGCTGGTGAGCCGGTCGAGCGTGACGACCACGTCGTCGAGCGCCTTCTTTTCACGGCCCAGCTCCTGGGCCTTCTTCGGGTCGTTCCAGACTGCGGGATCTTCGAGCGATGCGTTGACCGTCCTCAGACGTTCGGCCTTGGCATCGTAGTCAAAGATACCTCCGTAAGTCGGCCGTCCTGGCGCTCAGGTCTGCGAGGGTTGCGCCGATTTGGTTGATTTGCTCTGCATCCATGGGGAATCCTGACGGTGTTCGGGGTAAACGGGGAATTTTCTCACGGCCGTCAAGGCCCCTCGTTCGCCATGAACGCCTCGATGAGCGCCGCAACGCGGGCCGGTTGGTCGTGGTGCAGCATGTGGCCCGCTTCCTCGACCCGTTCCATGCGCACATTGCGCACCGATTTCAGGCGCTCCTGGAAGTCGGCCAGGGTGTAGCGGCCCTTCCACCACTGGCCAAGGCTGTCGTCGGAGGCCACCACGGCCAACACCGGGGCCTGGATCGCGGCGTAGAGCGCCAGCGCCTCGTCGACACGGAACAGGTTGGCGTTGATGATCTTGTGCGCCGGGTCGCCCAGGATCTCCCAGCGCTCGCCGCCTTCGGGCTGGGCGCGGGCCACGGACCAGTGGCCGGCCAGCCAGTCGGCCTTGTCCTGCGACAGGCGCGGGTTGGTCTTCATCAGCCGCCGCGCCACCCCGTCGGGGCTGGTATAGGTTGCCAGCGCCATCTCGCCGCGGTGCAGGCGCTTGAGCTGGTCGATCCACTTGCCGTAGCGGCCGGGCGCCTCGGCCGGCTCCAGGGGCGGCATGCCGAAGCCCTCGAGGTTGACCAACCGCCGCAGCCGCTGTGGCCGTACGCCGCCGTACTGCATCGCGATATTGCCGCCCATACTGTGGCCGACCAGGTCGACGGGCGTGTCGCCGGCGTAGTGGTCGAGCAGCCAGTCGAGGTCGGCGAGGTAGTCGGGCATCCAGTAGTTGTCGACGGCGCCGCCCTCGGTGAGGCCGAAGCCGCGCCAGTCGGGGGCGATCACGTGGCGCTTCTCGGCCAGTGCATCGACCACGAACTGCCAGGACGCAGCCACGTCCATCCAGCCGTGCAGCAGCACCAGGGGAGGGCGCGCCGGAGAAGGCGTGCCCCAGATGCGGACGTGATAGCGCAGGTTGCGGATGGGGACGAACTCGCTGCGGGAAGGGCGGAGGACTTGGTACATGGCCGATCGATGATACGGACCAGGCCCGGGTCGCGCAGTCCAGCAGCGGACAGCAGGCCCGCGCGGCAGCCGGTAGCATTCATCGCATGCAAAAAATCCAACTCGGGCAGAGCGATCTGCGCGTCACGCCGATCTGCCTCGGCACCATGACCTTCGGCGAGCAGGTGGACGAGCCCACCGCCCACGCCATCCTCTCCCGTTCGCTCGAACGCGGCATCGACTTTATCGACACGGCCGAGATGTATGCCGTGCCCACCCGCGCGGAGACCTTCGGCGCGACCGAGACCATCATCGGCAACTGGTTCGCGAAGAATCGCGGTGTGCGCGACAGGATCGTGCTCGCCACCAAGGTGGCCGGCCCTTCGCGCGGCATGCCCTGGGTGCGCGAAGGCAGCGGCATGACGGCGGCCGACATCTTGGCCTCTTGCGAAGGCAGCCTGCGCCGCTTGAAGACGGAGGTGATCGACCTCTACCAGATCCACTGGCCCGAGCGCCACGTGCCGGCCTTCGGCAACATGTACTACGACCCGGCGCGCGAGACTTCGCGCACCTCCATCCACGAGCAGCTCGAGGCGCTGGCCGGCCTGGTGAAGGCGGGCAAGGTGCGCGCCATCGGCCTGTCGAACGAGACGCCCTATGGCGTGCACGAGTTCGTCCGCGTGGCCGAGCAGCACGGCCTGCCGCGCGTGGCCACGGTGCAGAACGTCTACAACCTGCTGAACCGCACGGTCGAGAACGGCCTGGACGAGACCATGCACCGGCTCGGCGTTTCGCTGCTGGCCTATTCGCCCCTCGGCGTCGGCTTGCTGACCGGCAAATACGACGAGAGCGGCATCACCGGGCCCGATGCGCCCAAGGGCGCGCGCATCGCACGCTACGAGTCGGTTCGCAAGCAGCGCTGGGGCCGTCCCGAGTCGCTCGAGGCGGCGCGCCGCTACAACGCCCTGGCGCGCGAGATCGGCATGACGCCCACGCAATTCGCGCTGGCCTTCTGCCACAGCAAGTGGCAAGTGGCCAGCACCATCATCGGCGTGACCTCTCTCGCCCAGCTCGAGGAAAACCTCGACGCCTGGGACAAGCGGCTGCCGCCGGACGTGCTGGCGGAGGTGGACAAGCTGCGCTGGGAGATGCGGGACCCGGCGATCTGAGCACAGGCCCAGGTCGCGTGAGCCGCACGGCCGCTTCGAAGGCGAAGGTACTTCAATGAGCAGGAAATCCCACGTCAGCGAGACGCCCGCCACCCAGCTGCTGCGGGCGAACGGAATCGACTTCACCGAGCATCCCTACGAGTACCTGGAGCATGGCGGCGCCCAGCACAGCGCCGAGGTGCTGGGCCTGGATCCCTTCACCGTGGTCAAGACATTGGTGATGCAGGACCAGGACGCCAGGCCGTTGATCGTGCTCATGCACGGCAACCGCACGGTCTCGACCAAGAACCTGGCGCGGCAGATCGGCGCCAAGTCGGTGGAACCCTGCAAGCCCGAGGTCGCCAACCGGCACAGCGGCTACCTGGTGGGCGGCACCTCGCCCTTTGCGACGCGGCGGGCGATGCCGGTCTACATCGAGTCGACCATCCTCGAACTGCCGAGGATCGTCATCAACGGTGGGCGGCGTGGCTACCTGGTGGGCATCGACCCGCAGGTCTGCGTGCGGCTGCTCGGCGCGAAGCCGGTGCAGTGCGCGCTGGCAGAATAGCCGGCCGATCCGGGCGGCACATCGCCCGCCCGGACCGTCTGGAGACACTGTGAGTTCCTACCTGCCTTCGTCGATCGCGATCGTCCTGTCCTACCTGCTGGGCTCGCTGTCCTTTGCCGTCATCGTCAGCAAGGCGCTCGGCATGGCCGACCCCCGCAGCTACGGCAGCAAGAACCCGGGTGCCACCAATGTGCTGCGCTCCGGGAACAAGGGCGCGGCGTTGGCGACACTGCTGCTGGACGCGGTCAAGGGCTGGCTGCCTGTTTTCCTGATCCATCGTCTGGGCGAGCCCTACGGCATGGGGCAGGGGACCGCGGCGCTCGCGGGGCTGGCGGCCTTTCTGGGGCACCTGTACCCGGTCTTCTTCGGTTTCCAGGGCGGCAAGGGCGTCGCAACGGCCGCGGGGGCGCTGCTGGGCATCGAGTGGCTCTTGGGGCTGGCCACCGGCACCACCTGGCTGATCATCGCCGTCTTCTTCCGCTACTCGTCGCTGGCCTCGATCGTGGCGGCCTTCTTCGCGCCGGCCTACTACCTGCTCGGCGGCGGCATCGCGTGGCCGCGCTCGCGCGAGGTGCTGCTCGCGCTGATCGCGATCAGCCTGCTGCTGATCTGGCGGCACCGGGAAAACATTCGCCGCCTCGCGGCCGGCACGGAGTCCCGGCTGGGCTCCAAGGCCAGGACACAGGAGTGATTTCAAGCATGGCAAGCATTCAGCGCTTTCACGTCGGCCCGCGGCTGTCCGAGACGGCAGTCCACAACGGCACCATCTACCTCGCGGGCCAGGTGCCCGACGACACCACGCAAGACATCCGCGGCCAGACCGCACAGGTGCTGGCGATGGTGGACCGCCTGCTGGCCGAAGCCGGCAGCGACAAGTCGCGCATCCTGATGACGCAGATCTTCCTGGCCGACATCGGCGACATCGGCGCGATGAACGAGGTGTGGGACGCGTGGATTCCCGCCGGAAACACGCCCCCGCGGGCCACCGTGCAGGCGGCAATGGCCAATGCGGCCTACAAGATCGAGATCGTCGTCACCGCTGCCGCGGCGTAGTCCCGAAGCTCAGAACCGCTTCTCGAGGACCATCTGGTCCGCGTCGCGCCGCATCGAGAAGCGGCTGATGAAGCTGTTGCCCAGCAGCACATAGGGCATGGGCTGCTGCGACACGATCGCCTCGACGTCGTAGACCTCGACGTCGCCGACCCGCACGGAATTCAGGCGCACCAGGTAGCCCTGTGCGGTGCCGTTCGCGGTATTCACGCGCACCGGCCGTCCCTTGCTGAAATCGAGCCCGATGCGCTGCGCGTCCGCCGCCGAGAGCGCAACGGTCGTGGCGCCGGTGTCGAGCATGAAGTTGACGCTGCGCCCGTTGATCGCGCCCTGGGTCATGAAGTGCCCGCCGCTCGAGGCCGGCAGCACGATGCGCGTCCCGCCGCCACCGCCACCGCCGGCGCCGCCGATGCTGACCGGCTGGTCCATGCGCAGCGCCACCCGCTTGCCGCCGGCCTCCACCGTGGCCTGCTCGGGCGTCATCGACAGCAGCTTCACGCCCTGGAAGGTCTCGCCCACGGCCACTGTCTTGGGCGCGCTGCCGTCGACGATCAGGATGGCGCGGCTGCCGATGGTGCCGGTCAGCATCACGGATTGGGCGTGCGCGACGCCGCATGCCGCGGCCAGCAGCATCGGAAGGAGGAGGGCCTTCATCGGGCGCTCAATCGCGGAAGTTGTTGAAGGACAGGGGCATATCGGGCACGTCCTTCTTGATCAGCGCCATCGCGGCCTGAAGGTCGTCGCGCTTGGCGCCGGTCACTCGCACCGCGTCGCCCTGGATCGCGGCCTGCACCTTGAGCTTGCTGTCCTTGATCAGCCGCTGGATCTTCTTGGCGGTCTCGCTCTCGATGCCGTTCTTGACCTTGATCACCTGCTTGACCTTGTCGCCGCCGATCTTCTGGACATCGCCCTTGTCGAGGAAGCGCACGTCGACGCTGCGCTTGGTGAGCTTGTTGCGCAGGATGTCCTCTACCTGCACGAGCTGAAATTCGGCATCGCCGATGAGCGTGATTTCCTTGTCCTTGAGCTCGACCGAAGCCGCGGTTCCCTTGAAGTCGAATCGCGTGGCGATCTCCTTGGCCGTGTTCTCCACGGCATTCTTGACCTCGGGCAGGTTGGGTTCGCAGACGGTATCGAAAGACGGCATGGACTCTCCTCTGAATCACACGGTGTGAATGCGACAATTCTCCCATGATCGTGGAGCACAACGTACCGCTGCAGCAGCACAACAGCTTCGGTATCGTCGCGCGCGCCCAGCACCTGGTGCGCATCGCGAGCGAGGCCGACGTCGCCGCGCTGCTGGCCGACGAGGCCTGGCGCGGCGCACCCAAGTTCGTGCTCGGCGGCGGCAGCAACATCGTGCTGACCGGCGACGTCAAGCCGCTGGTGCTGAAGGTGGAGATCAAGGGACGCCGGCTGGTCGAAGAGACGCCGCGCGCCTGGATCCTCGAGGCGGGCGCCGGCGAGACCTGGCACGACACGGTGCGCTGGATGCTCGACCAGGGCTTGCCCGGCCTGGAGAACATGGCGCTGATCCCCGGCACGGTGGGCGGGGCGCCGGTGCAGAACATCGGCGCCTATGGGGTCGAGCTGCAGGACCGCTTCGAATCGCTGGATGCCATCGACCTGGAGACCGGCCGCGCCTTCAGCCTCGATGCAGCCCAATGCGCCTTCGGCTACCGCGATTCGGTGTTCAAGCACTCGGCGAGCGGCAGCAACGATTTCGGCCTGGCGGGCCGGGCGCTGATCACGCGGGTGCGCTTCCGGCTGCCGCGGCCCTGGAAGCCGGTGCTGGGCTACGTGGACCTGGAGCGCAAGATGGCCGAGACCGGCAATTTCACGCCCAGCCCGACAGAGATCTTCGATTGGGTCTGCGCCATCCGCAGCGCCAAGCTGCCCGACTGGCGGGTGCTCGGCAATGCCGGCAGCTTCTTCAAGAATCCCACCGTCACGCCGGAGCAATGCGCGGACATCATCGCGCGCGACCCCAAGATCGTGCACTACCCGATGGCCGACGGCAGCATCAAGCTGGCCGCCGGCTGGCTGATCGATGCCTGCGGCTGGAAGGGCAAGACCGTGGGCAACGCAGGCGTCTACGAGAAGCAGGCGCTGGTGCTGGTCAATCGGGGCGGCCCGGCGCACCCGGCGACCGGCGGCGAGGTCATGACCCTGGCCAAGGCGATCCAGACCAGCGTCTACGAGCGTTTCGGGATCCGGCTGGAGCCGGAGCCGGTGGTCGTGTAACCGAAAACGAAGGGTTCGCTGGCCCGGCCAGCCCGGCTTCAGTCCGTGTCGTTCTTCAGCTGCGGGAGCGAAGCGCCCTGGCCGGCCGAGAGCAGACCCACCTGCGTGTAGATACCCAGCTTTTCGCGCGTGTCCACGATGTCGAGGTTGCGCATGGTGAGTTGGCCGATGCGGTCGGCCGGCGAGAAGCTCGACTCGCCCTTTTCCATGGTGAGGCGTTCCGGCTTGTACGTGAGATTGGGCGACTCGGTGTTGAGGATCGAGTAGTCGTTGCCGCGGCGCAGTTCGATGGTGACCTCGCCCGTGATCGCGCGCGCCACCCAGCGCTGGGCCGTCTCGCGCAGCATGATGGCCTGCGGGTCGAACCAGCGGCCCTGGTAGAGCAGGCGGCCCAGGCGGCGGCCGTGGTCGCGGTACTGCTCGATGGTGTCCTCGTTGTGGATGCCGGTGACCAGGCGCTCGTAGGCGATGAAGAGCAACGCCAGGCCTGGGGCCTCGTAGATGCCGCGGCTCTTGGCCTCGATGATTCGGTTCTCGATCTGGTCGCTCATGCCGAGGCCGTGGCGGCCGCCGACGCGGTTGGCTTCGAGCAGGAGTTCGACGAGGCTGGGGTACTCCACGCCGTTGATCGCGACCGGGCGGCCTTCGACGAAGCGCACGGTGACTTCCTCGCGCTTCACTTCCACCTCGTCCTTCCAGAAGGCGACGCCCATGATCGGCTGCACGATCTTCATGCCGCTGTTCAGGTGCTCCAGGTCCTTGGCTTCGTGCGTAGCGCCGAGCATGTTGGAGTCGGTGGAGTAGGCCTTCTCGGCCGACATCTTGTAGGCGAAGCCGGCCTTCTGCATGAAGGCCGACATTTCGGCGCGGCCGCCCAGCTCGTCGATGAAGGTCTGATCCAGCCAGGGCTTGTAGATTTTCAACGCCGGGTTGGTGAGCAGGCCGTAGCGGTAGAAGCGCTCGATGTCGTTGCCCTTGTAGGTGCTGCCGTCGCCCCAGATGTTGACGTCGTCTTCCTTCATGGCCGCAACCAACATGGTGCCGGTGACGGCGCGGCCCAGCGGCGTGGTGTTGAAGTAGGTGAGGCCGGCGGTGGTCACATGGAAGGCGCCGGCCTGCAGTGCGGCGAGGCCTTCGGCCGCGAGCTGCGTTCTGCAATCGACCAGCCGGGCCTTCTCGGCGCCGTAGAGCATCGCCTTGCGCGGGATCTCGTCGTAGTCGGGCTCGTCGGGCTGGCCCAGGTTGGCCGTGTAGGCATAGGGGATGGCGCCCTTGTTGCGCATCCAGTGCAGCGCGGCGCTGGTGTCCAGGCCGCCGGAGAAGGCGATTCCGACCTTTTGGCCGGCGGGAATGTTCTGAAGAATGGTGGCCATGGTTCGAATCCCCGGTTCAGCCGAAATGGCAGATGTAGCTGTACGGCTCGCCGCTCACGCGGATCTGGAAGCTGGAATTGCCGGGCACGCTGAACTTCTCGCCGGCGCCGGAGGCCACCCATTCGCTGCTGCCGGAGAGCAGGTACTCGCAGCGGCCGGCGGTGCCTTCCATCGTCTCGGGGACGCCGGTGCTGAACGTGAGGGTGGAGGGCAGGATCACGCCCACCGACTTCTTGCTGCCATCGGCCAGCGTGAGGCCGTGGCTCACGCATTTGCCGTCGAAATAGACGTTGGCCTTGGTTGCTACCGTGGCGTCGCGAAGGGATTCGGTGGTTGTCATCTGGAAGGAGGGCCTGGCGCTGCGAGGGGGAAAGGAAAGCCCGCGATTTTAGGCTTTGCCGCCAGGCCCCCCGGGCCGGGGCTCAGCGCCAGCGGCCGTGGTACCCGCCGCGCCAGCCGCCACCCCATCCGCGCGAGTAGCCGAGGTTGAGCGAGATGCCCACCGGCGGATAGACGTAAGGTGCCGGGTAGTAGGCCGGGGCGACATAGACCGGTGCCGGGTAGTAGACCGGCGCCGGCTGCACATAGACCGGCGCCGGCTGCGCATAGGCCGGTGCGCCGCCGCCCGAGACGACCACCCCTGGCTCGGGCCTCACGCGATTCCAGTCGGGCTGGCCGCCATCGCCGTCGACGGGACGCTGCGCGATCTGCGGCTGCGGTGCCACCGGCGAGGGGGTTGCGACGCCGTAGTCGCCGACCTCGATCGGGATGCTGGCCCCGGGGCGGCTGTCGGTGACCGTGGTGTAGTGCCGGCCCTCGTATTCGTAGGTCACGTTGTAGCGGGTGTTGCCCGTCGTTTCGTGCGAGGGCGTCACCGAGACCACGCGGGCCCAGACCTGCTCCGCGTGAGCGAGGCCTGCCGTGCCGGCAAGCGCCGCCAGAAGCGAAAGGGCGATGGTGTTGCGTAAGGTTGTTTGCGTGCGCATGTCGGAACTCCTGAAGGTCGGGCGCGAGGCCCTCCGAACCCGGTTCGACGCGATCCGGCAGGCTGGGTTCAACCGTTTACACGGTGTGGCTTTCCCATTCGGCGGCATCGAACCCCGTGGTAACGCCGGCTCGCGCGCCCCAGTTGACCACCGGACGCTTGATCAGGCTCGGATGGGCCAGCAAGGCGGCGCGGGCAGAGCTGCTGTCGACCACCGAGGCGCGCGTCGCCTCGTCGAGCCTGCGCCAGGTGGTGCCGCGCCGATTGACCAAGGCCTCCCAGCCCAGCGCGCGCAGCCATTGGTCGAGCTCGGACTCGGGCACCCCCTCCTTCTTGAAATCGTGAAACCGGTAGGCGATGCCGTGTTCGTCGAGCCAGGCGCGGGCGCGCTTGACGGTGTCGCAGTTCGTGATGCCATAGAGCGTGGTCATCCCGCGATGATGCCTGTGCGGCGAGTGGGCGACAATTCCGGGCTCCATGAAAAGCCTTGCCGACTGGCTCGCTCACGCCGAGCGCCTGCACCCCAAGAACATCGAGCTCGGGCTAGAGCGCGTCCGCGCAATGGCCGGCAAGCTCGGCCTCGCCTTCGATTGCCCGGTGATCACCGTGGCCGGCACCAACGGCAAAGGCTCGACCTGCGCGATGCTGGAGTCGATCCTCATGCACGCGGGCTACCGCACCGCAGTGTTCACCTCGCCCCATCTGGTGCGCTTCGAGGAGCGGTTGCGGCTCTCGGGCGAGGCGGTGGCCGCCGAGGCTCTGGCGGCGCACTTCGAAGCCGTCGAGCTGGCGCGCGGCGAGATGGCCCTGACCTATTTCGAGTTCACCACGCTCGCCATCCTGCTGTGCATCGCGGCCAGCAAGCCCGATGTCGCGATCCTCGAGGTTGGCCTGGGCGGGCGACTGGACGCGGTCAACGTGATCGATGCGGATTGCGCCATCATCACCAGCATCGACCTGGACCACATGGAGTTCCTCGGGCCCGACCGTGAAAGCATCGGTTTCGAGAAGGCCGGCATCATGCGCGCCGGCCGGCCCGCGATCGTCAGCGACCCGGTTCCGCCGCAAAGCGTCATCGGGCATGCCGAAGCCATCGGCGCCGACCTCTGGCGCGTGGGGCGCGACTTCAACGTCGCCGGCGACAAGCAGCAGTGGGGCTGGAGCGGCCGCGGCCGGCGCTACAGCGGACTGGCCTACCCGGCGCTGCGCGGCGCCAACCAGCTCGTCAATGCGGCAGGTGTGCTGGCCGCGCTGGAGTCGCTGCGGCAGCGGCTGCCGGTCACCGCGCAGGCGGTGCGCACCGGGCTGGCCTCGGTAGAGCTTCCGGGGCGCTTCCAGATCGTGCCGGGCGAGCCTGCCCTGGTACTCGACGTGGCGCACAACCCGCATGCGGTGGCGGCGCTGGCCGAGAACCTCGACGCCATGGGCTTCTACCCGACCACCCACGGCGTGTTCGGCGTGATGGCCGACAAGGACCTGGCGCCGATGTTCGCGCGCATCGGCCCGATGATCGACCGCTGGTACTTCACCGACCTGCCGACCCCGCGCGCCGCGAACGCTGCCGACCTGCTGACGCGCTGGCAGGCGCAGAACACCCGCGCCGATGCCTCGGCGAGCGCGCATGCTGCGCCCATGGCGGCGCTGCAAGCGGCCATCGATCGCGCGGACCCCGCTGATAGAATCGTCGTCTTCGGATCGTTCTTCACAGTGGGTGGTGTGCTCGAGCACGGAACACCTCGTCTGCGGGCCCGGCACCTGTCGCCGGACTCCTGATTGGCCTGATTTCCGGCGCCTTTTCTACTCACGCTGCACACCATCAGGAAATCGAATTTCATGGCGTTCTTCCAGTTCCGCACCCGCGGTCCGCAGGCCAACGAAGGGCGAAACACCGGCGTTGCGGCGCCGCCGGCCGAAAGCGTCGAGGCGATGCGCCGGCGCGCGCGGCACCGGCTCGTGGGCGCCGCGGTGCTGGTACTGATCGGCGTGGTCGGCTTCCCGCTCCTGTTCGACACCCAGCCGCGGCCCGTGTCCGTCGACATCCCGATCGAGATTCCCGACCGCAACAAGACCAAGCCCTTGCCCCTGCCGGCAGCGCCCGCACCTGCTCCTTCGGCCGCGGCGCCGCCGACCGCAGCGCCACCGGCGAGCCCGCCAGTGGCCGCAAGGTCCTCGAGCGGCGAGATGATCACCGAGATGCCGGATGGCACGGAAGTCCCGGCGTCCAGGCCGGCACCTTCCGCGCCGCCGGTCGAGACCAAGCCGCCGCGGGTGGCGGAAGCCAGACCCGAAGCCAAACCGGAAGCCAAACCGGAACCCAAGCCCAAGCCGGAGGCCAAGCCCGAAGCCAGGGCCGAGGCGAAGCCCGACGCCAGGTCCGCCGCCAAGACTGCCGAGGATGCCGCCCGCGCGCGTGCCCTGCTCGAAGGCAAGTCCAGCGCCTCCGCGGCCGCCAAGCCCACTGCGGCGGCGGACGACAGCGGCCGTTTCGTGGTCCAGGTCGGCGCCTTCGCCGATGCCGACAAGGCGCGCGAGGTCCGGCAGAAGCTGGAGAAGGCTGGTCTCAAAACATACACGAACGTCGCGAAGACGGCTGACGGCGAGCGCACGCGTGTGCGCGTCGGGCCCTTCGGCACGCGCGCCGAGGCGGACAAGGCTGCGGGCAAGGTCAAGGGCTTGTCTTTGTCGGCTGCCGTCCTCAGCTTGTAGGCGGACGTGGCTGGCCTCGACTGGATCGCCATCGCGCTGCTGGTGGTGTCGATGCTTTTCGGTCTGGTGCGTGGATTGGTGTACGAGGTGATCCTGCTGGCCGCCTGGGTGGCCGCCTTCTTCTGCGCGCAGTGGTTCGCGGCCGACGTGGGCGCCTGGCTGCCGTTCGGCGATCCGGCGGGCAGCTGGCGCTATGCGGCGGGCTTCGCGCTGGTGTTCGTGGGGGTGGTTTTCGGCGTGGGGCTGGTGGCCTCGCTGATGCGCAAGCTGATCACCGCCGTGGGGCTGCGGCCCGTGGATCGCCTGTTGGGCGGCGTCTTCGGCCTGGCGCGCGGCGCGGTCGCGCTGCTGGCCGTGGCGGTCGTGGTTCATTTGCTCGCGCTGAGCGACGCGGCCTGGTGGCAGGAATCGCGCAGCGCCACTGTTCTGGATGCGGCATTGCAGGGCCTGAAACCCGCGCTGCCTGAAAAATTGGCAAGCTACCTGCCTTGAGTAGAGAAGGACCGCTTCATGTGTGGAATCGTCGGCGTTGTCAGCAACGCACCCGTCAACCAGCTGCTCTATGACGCGCTCCTGCTGCTGCAGCACCGTGGCCAGGACGCAGCCGGCATCGTCACGCTGCTGGAGCGCAAGTTCTTCATGCACAAGGCCAAGGGCATGGTGCGCGACGTGTTCCGCACGCGCAACATGCGGGCCCTGCCGGGCAGCGTGGGCCTGGGGCAGGTGCGCTACCCGACCGCCGGCAACGCCTTCAGCGAAGAGGAGGCCCAACCCTTCTACGTGAACGCGCCTTTCGGCATCGTGCTGGTGCACAACGGCAACCTTACCAATGCGCACGCGCTGCGCGCCGAGCTGTTCTCGACCGACCACCGCCACACCAACACCGACAGCGACTCCGAGGTGCTGCTCAACGTGCTTGCGCACGAGCTCGACCGCTCGACCCGCGGCGGCATGCTCGACTCCGAGACCCTGTTCGCCGCCGTGCGCAACGTGCACCGGCGCGTGCGCGGCTCCTACGCGGTGGTGACACTGATCGCCGGCCACGGGCTGCTCGCCTTCCGCGATCCGTACGGCATCCGGCCACTGGCCATCGGGCGCGGCGCCGACGGCACCTACATGGTGGCCAGCGAGACAGTGGCGCTCGAGGGCTCGGGCCATGTATTCGAACGCTATGTGGCGCCGGGCGAGGCGGTGTTCATCGATCTCCAGGGCCAGCTGCACGTGCAGCAGTGCGCCGAGTCGCCCAGCCTCAATCCCTGCATGTTCGAGTTCGTGTATCTCGCGCGGCCCGATTCGGTGCTGGACGGCATCTCGGTCTACCAGGCGCGGCTCAACCTCGGCGAGACGCTGGCCCAGCGCGTGATCTCCACCGTGCCGCCGAACGAGATCGACGTGATCATCCCGATCCCCGAATCGAGCCGCCCGAGCGCGACACAGCTCGCCCATCTGCTGGGCATTCCGTACCGCGAAGGCTTCGTGAAGAACCGCTACGTCGGCCGTACCTTCATCATGCCGGGGCAGGGCGTGCGCAAGAAGTCGGTGCGCCAGAAGCTCAATGTCATCGGCAGCGAATTCAAGGGCCGCAACGTGCTGCTCGTCGACGATTCGATCGTGCGCGGCACGACCAGCCGCGAGATCGTGCAGATGGCACGCGAGGCCGGCGCCCGCAAGGTCTACCTCGCGAGCGCGGCACCGCCGGTGCGCTACCCGAACGTCTACGGCATCGACATGCCGACCAAGGACGAGCTGGTTGCCCATGACCGAACGGTCGAGGAAATCCGCGAGCTCATCGGCTGCGATGCACTGATCTACCAGGACGTCGAGGCCATGAAGCGCGCCGTGCTCAAGGCCTCGCCGGGCAACGGTCCGAAGCTCGACGGCTTCGATGCCTCGTGCTTCGACGGCGTCTACGTGACGGGCGACATCGACACCGAGGCCATCACCCGCATGAACGGCAACCGTCCCCGCATCGAAGAGACCGACGAGGACTCGTCGCGCCTCGCGCTCCCCAACCTGAGCTGAAGAAGAACATCGTGACCGACCGATCCCTGCCCCCCGGGCTGCACCGCGACACGCTCGCCGTGCGTGCCGCACTCGAGCGAAGCCAGTACGGCGAGAACTCGGAGGCGCTGTTCCTCACCAGCAGCTTCGTGCAGCCCGATGCCGAGACCTCGGCGCGCCGCTTCGCAGGCACGGAGGAAGGCTTCACCTACACCCGCACGTCGAACCCGACCGTCGCCAGCTTCGAGCGGCGGCTTGCCGCGCTCGAGGGCACCGAAGCGGCGATCGGCGCCGCCAGCGGCATGGGCGCGATCCTCATGATGTGCATGGGGCTGCTCAAGGCCGGCGACCATGTGGTGTGCTCGCGCTCGGTGTTCGGCTCCACGCTCAACCTGATCGGGCGCGACTTCGGCAAGTTCGGCGTCGAGACCACCTTCGTCTCGCAGACCGACGTGGCCGAATGGAGGGCTGCGATCAAGCCCAACACGAAGCTGCTGTTTGCGGAGACGCCGACCAATCCGCTGACCGATGTCTGCGACATCCGCGCGCTGGCCGACCTGGCGCACGACGCAGGCGCGCTGCTGGCCGTCGACAACTGCTTCTGCTCGCCGGCCCTGCAGCGGCCCATCGAGTTCGGTGCCGACCTCATCATCCACTCGGGCACCAAGTACCTCGAGGGCCAGGGCCGCGTGCTGGCCGGCGCCATCTGCGGCTCGCAAAAGCTCATCGATGTGTTCGCGACGGTGGTGCGTACCGCCGGCATGGCGCTGTCGCCCTTCAATGCCTGGGTCGTGCTCAAAGGCCTCGAGACCCTGGGCATCCGCATGCAGGCCCATTGCGCCGGCGGTCTCGCGCTGGCGCAGTGGCTGGAGACGCAGCCCGCAGTGAAGCGCGTGTACTACCCCGGCCTGGCCTCGCATCCGCAGCATGACCTGGCGATGCGCCAGCAGTCGGGGCAGGGCGGGGCGGTGGTTTCCTTCGATGTGCAGGGCGATACGCCCGAGGCGGCGCGCTCCAACGCCTTCCATGTGATCGACAGCACGCGCGTGCTCTCGATCACTGCCAACCTCGGCGACACCAAGACCACCATTACCCACCCGGCCACCACCTCGCACGGCCGCCTGAGCGAAGAACAGCGCCAGGCCGCCGGCATCTCCCAGGGCCTGGTCCGCGTGGCAGTCGGGCTCGACCATATCAACGACATCCAGGCCGACCTCTTGCGCGGCCTGGACACGCTAAGCACCTGAACCCGACTCCATGACCGTTCGCACCCGCATCGCGCCGTCCCCCACGGGCTTCCTCCATCTCGGCACCGCGCGCACCGCGCTCTACTCGTGGGCCTATGCGCGCCACTACGGTGGGCAGTTCGTGCTGCGCATCGAGGACACCGACGTCGCGCGTTCGACGCAGGAGTCGGTCGAGCAGATCCTGGCCTCGATGCACTGGCTGGGGCTGGACTACGACGAAGGTCCCGTCTACCAGATGCAGCGCCTCGACCGCTATCGCCAGGTCGTCGAGCAGATGCTGGCGGCGGGCACGGCCTATCGCTGCTACTGCACGCCCGCCGAGCTCGACGCAATGAAGGAGGCGCAGCGTGCCCGCGGCGAGAAGGCCCTGTACGACGGCCGCTGGCGCCCCGCGCCGGGCAAGGTGCTGCCGCCCGTTCCCGAGGGCGTGCCGCCGGTGATCCGCTTCTGCAATCCGCCAGATGGCGACGTGAGCTGGGACGATCTCGTCAAGGGTCCGATCACCATCAACAACCGGGAGATCGACGACCTGATCATCGTGCGCACCGACGGTGTGCCGACCTACAACTTCGCGGTCGTGGTCGACGACTGGGACATGGGCATCTCGCATGTGTTCCGCGGCGACGAGCACATCAACAACACGCCGTGGCAGATCAACATCTTCCGCGCGCTCGGCGCCCCGCTGCCGCAGTTCGGCCACGTGCCCGTGATCCTCGGTGAAGACGGGCAAAAGCTCTCTAAGCGCCGCGGTGCCGTCAGCGTCACGGCCTACGAGGAGGGCGGCTACCTGCCCGAGGCGATGCTCAACTATCTCGCACGACTGGGTTGGAGCCACGGTGACGACGAGCTGTTCACGCGCGAGCAGATGGTGGCGTGGTTCGATGGCACGCATCTCTCGAAGAGCCCGGCGCAATGGGATGCGGCCAAGCTCGCCTGGGTGAACGCGCAATACATCAAGGGCAAGCCGGATGCGGAGCTTGCCCCGCTCGTGGCGACGCAACTGCAGAGGCGCGGCATCGTGCCCGACAACAGGCTTGCCGCGATCTGCGCCCTGTTCAAGGACCGCTGCGAGACGACGGTGGCATTGGCCAACTGGGCCGCCGCGTTCTACGCAGACGTGCAGCCCAGCGAAGCCGATCGCGCGCAGCATCTGACCGATGCCGTTCGTCCCGCGATCGCCGCGCTGGCCGACAAGCTCGCGACGGTGGCGTGGGACAAGGCGTCCATCGCTGCGGCGATCAAGGAAGTGCTGGCCGCGCAGGGCCTCAAGATGCCCGCGCTCGCCATGCCGGTGCGCGTGCTCGTGATGGGGACGGCGCAGACGCCGTCGCTCGATGCCGTGCTCGCACTCTTCTCTCGTGAAGAAATTTTGAAGCGATTACAGGGCGCGCAAATTTCGACGCTATAATTTGAGGCTCGACGCCCACAGGGGGTATAGCTCAGCTGGGAGAGCGCTTGCATGGCATGCAAGAGGTCAGCGGTTCGATCCCGCTTACCTCCACCATCTGGAAGTCGAGACAACCAAGCGTTGATCGCAACGCGGTTCTTAGGTTTATGACCCTATCGTCTAGAGGCCTAGGACATCACCCTTTCACGGTGAGTACCGGGGTTCGAATCCCCGTAGGGTCGCCAGTTTTCACGCAAGTGAAGAAGGCACAAGTCGGCAGCACTTGGCTCCTTCCGGAGCGAACGCAGCCTACCAGGAGTGGTAGTTCAGTTGGTTAGAATACCGGCCTGTCACGCCGGGGGTCGCGGGTTCGAGTCCCGTCCACTCCGCCAAAACAATCAACGGGTTACGTCAGCAATGTCGTAACCCGTTTTTCATTGTCTGGGAACGCCTGTGGGATCGCTTGAACTGACGCGACGTGTCGCTGTGAGTACGATCCTGTCGCGAAAGGTCGATCTCGTGGACGAAGCCTCTCGTTGCGACGAGCGTCAGGGGGTTGAGGCCGAGGTGTCGAATTCATGGCGCAGGGTTCGTACCAGTCAGCGACAGGCGGAACCGAGGTGACCCCCCGGTACGGAAGGGCCCGTGAAAGCGCGCGTGTTGCGATGACATCGTCTAGCGAGCTTCGCTCGAGCATCTTTAGTAGGGAATCGAGCCGAGGCTTTCCTGGGTCGCGATGAATCGGTCCCCATGGAGCCCAGGTCGCAACCCCTTGCGTGCGTTCGATGATGACGGCGTACAGCGGCAGCGCGCCTTCGGCTACGGCGTCAACTCGGTGGCGCTGGCTGCGACCCTAAAGCGGCAGACAGCGGAACTGTGCCTTTGGTGATTGCAGCTTGTCGGCATGCCAGCCGCCTCGTTCTGGAGAAATAAGTGCACCAAGGCCGTCCATCAGCGCGACGCTATCGCTCGGTTGGGCGTTGCGGTAGCACTTGTCGAGACTCTCCAGCATGTGGCGCAGCGCAGCGGCCTGTTGCGGGTTGCCTTTCTCCAATGCCTGCGCGCTCTCACTCAGCCACTTCGCATAGGACTCCAGTGTTTGCGCCGGCAACTTCGCCGCTTCTTCCTTCGGGACCATGGTCGCGTACAGCTTCTGCAGGCTTTCTGCTCCGCTTTGACCCATGCGCAGGCTGACGTCGTACTGGGCTTCGAACGCACCTTGGCGGTAGATCACCTTGCGGACCTTGTAGTCGAGCTGTCCCTTTTCGCCTCCTAGTGTCTGGATCAGTTCGCGTGCCTTGGCGGAGTCGGTGTCCTGTGCAAAGTCGGCTTGCAGGGCTTGCGAGATGTCCGAGTCGTCAGGAAACCGGATGGCGCTGCCGCCGCTGGCGCGGGGATCGCACGCGGACAAGCCCGTAGCGCACGCGACCGTCGTCAGCAAAAGAAGGGCACGCAGCGAGGGGGTGCAAGGCGTCGGGAAGGCAGCGAAGGGCGGCATGAAGAGTGGTGACCAAGAAAAGAGATGCGCGGAAGTTTGCGCGAGGAAGTGCATTGCCTTCTGTCGGAAACGTCTGACGCCAAAGCGTGCGCAACTGTCATCTGCCGCTGTTAGATTGCCCTCGGCGATCCGCCCCGGACCGCCTGAACCCCTTCAATTCGATCCTTTCCAGGAGTGATTCCATGAAGAAATTCGCTGCAGCCGGCATCGTCACCATCGCCTTCTTCTCAGCCAATGCATTCGCCCAGAGCGGCGCCATCAGCATTCCGGGAGTCGGCAAGGCGAACGGCTCGACAGGCTCCGAAGTCACCAACAGCAAGATCACCGTCAGCAACAACTCGGCCAAGAACGTCATCGCGGGCGGCGGTTCCGCCGGCATCAAGATCGCAACCGTCGAGATGAGCGGCATGGCCAACGTGAACAGCGTGAACATCACGGGCTCGAAGGTCAAGAACAGCGAGATCATGGTCACCGGCAACACCGCTGAAGACGTCAAGGCCATCGGTGGCACCGCGAACGTGAACTCGGTGAACATCAACTGAGCTGATACCCACAGGGCCGGCTGACGGCCCGACGAAACGCTTTCCTTTTTTGCCGGAGACGCCTGTGCCCCTCTCCCTTCTGCAACACCGCAAGACTCTGATCGCCATGGCGGTGCTGAGTGCCGGGTTCACGCTGCCGCAGGCATCGCAGGCGCAGGAGGGCGTGCTCCACGGCCTGGGCTGGGTCACAGCCCGGCCCGGCAGCGAAGTGGATGGGCGCTCCAGCATGGTTGCCACGGGCAACCGGGCGCCCGCTCAAGTGAGTGCCAGTGGCGGCAAGGCGGGTGCCGGGCTCGGCGTTGCGGGCTCGGCCGAGCTCATCTCGACGGCGCAGGCCAACGCGATCGGTCTCTCGGCGCTGCAGGTCAACAACTCGCAGGTCGGTGTTCTGCAGAACCAGGTGCAGGGCTTCGTCAACGCAGTGGGTGGCGCAGCGACGGCGAACACGGTGCTGTTGTCCGGCGGCACGGGCCGCCGGCCGTTCGCCGACAGCCGCATGCTCCTGAGCGGCAACCAGACGAACAACATCGAAGCGATCGGCGCCAAGGGCTCGATCGCACTGGGCGCGATCGGCTCGCTCCAACTGCCGGGTCGCGCAACCGCCAACAGTGTGCTGGCCGACGAGTCCGACCTGCGGCGCGCCCAAATGTCCCTCACGGGAAACAGGGCCGAGGGCGTGCAGTCGATCGGCGGCGCAGCGCTCGCGAACGCAACGACACTGGCGCGCAGCACCGTCGAAGATCTGAACATCATCCAGGGCACCAACAGCGCGCGCGATGTGCGCGCGGGCGGTGGCTCCGGCGGCGTCGGTGGCGGTCTGGTCGCATCGGCGGATCTGAGCGGCGTCGCGGCGGCCAACGCGTTCGTGGCGGCCGGCAGTCAGGTCAAGGGCGCGCGCGTCACGCAGCAGGGCAACGAGGTCAACGGCATGTGGGCTCTCGGCGGCAGCGCGTTGGCCAACTCGATGAGCCTCGCAGACTACACCGGCAGCGAGCTGCGCCAATACCAGGTGCTCCAGTCGGGCAATCGCGCAGGCAAGGTCGAAGCCAGTGGCGGCAGCGGCTCCTTGCTCAAGGGAGCGCTGGCCGACGTGACGATGTCGGCCTCGGCACTGGCCAACAGCGTGTCGATCCAGCGTGGTGACGTGCAGGGCGCCACGCAGCACACCCTCACAGGCAACAGCGCCGACAAGGTCCAGGCGGTGGGCGGCGCGGCTGCCGCCAACAGCATCTGGCTGCAGGCCTCGATCGCGCAGCGAAGCAACGTGACGATCAGCGGCAACACGGCCAGCGACATCGACACGGCCGGCGGAGGGGCCAGCATCGGCGGCGGCGCCATCGGCGCCTTCGAGCGCAACGGCCGCGCGCTGGCCAACAGCCTGGCGCTGGACAGCAACGCCACCTTGCAGAACACGCCGGTCACCATCTCCGGCAACACGGCGCGCGGCGTGCAGGGCTCCGGCGGCCTTTCCACCGCCAACAGCGCACTGCTGAGCGAGGCCCGGATGCAGAACGGGACGCTCAGCATCACCGGCAACACGGCCGACAACGTGCGCGCGAACGGCTTCGAGGGCAGCGTCGGTGGTGGCTTGCTGTTCTCGAGCAAGCAGAATGCGATGGCGCTGGTCAACAGCCTGGGTTCCTTCGGGTCCACCGTCGACGCTGCCTCGATCGCGCTGTCCGGCAACAGCGGACGCGACCTCTCTGCACAGGGCGGCAAGCTCGTCGCCAACAGCGTGAGCGTGGAAAAGGGCGAGGGAGGCGGCTCTCGCCTGTCGGCCTCGGTCGCCGTGTCTGGCAACACCGCCGCGCAGGTGTCCACGGGTGCCAGCGCGATGGCCGGGCCGGGCCACGTGTTCAGCGAAAAAAGCGTGGCGCGCGCTGCCACCAACGCGGTCGTCCTGTACGAGAACGTCCGTATCGATGCCGGCTCTCCGGTTTCGGTGGCGGGCAACCGCGCGAGCCGCGTCGGCGCCATCGGGGGCACCGCGCTGGTGAACGCGCTGGCGGGTTACCGGGATTCGAGTGTGTCGGGCAGTCCTATCACGATCGCGAACAACACGGCAAACGACGTCACGACCGGAGGTTCGTACAACCAGGCCGCGGGCATCGGCAACGCGAAGAACGGCATCCTGGTGGCTAACGGCATCTACCTGGAGGGCGACAACGGTGTGCGCCTCGTCGGCTCGCCGGTCAGCATCCTGGGCAACACCGCGAACACGCTGCGCGCCGATGGCGGCCGCGTCAACGCCAATGCGGTGGCGCTCAACGGCAGCGGCGATATGCAAGGCAGCGCGATCACGCTGAGCAACAACCGCGCCGAAAACGTGACCAGCCGCGGCGACGAGGGTACGTTCGGCGGCTACGCCGTGATCGACCGCGGCGTCGGCCACGCGAGCGCCAATGCGGTCCAGATCCTGGGCGCGCTGCGTGCAAGCAGCATGCAGCTGCTCGGCAACGTGGCTGCCAACGTGAATGCCGAGAAGGGGGTCGCCCTGGCCAACAGCGCAGTGGTCGACAAGTCGGGGTCGACCGACGCGACGCAGCACACGGTCACTGCGAACCGCGCCGACGACGTGAGCACGCGCGACGGCAAGACGGCCTCGGCCAACAGCGTGTTCAACGAAGGCGCCATCAGCGGGTCATCGGTCTCGATCGCCGGCAACCGCGGCAGCGCGCAGGCAAGCTCGGGCGACGCCAGCGCCAACAGCGTGCGCAATCGCGAAGGCGCACGCATGGCCGGCATCGCCGTCACGATCTCGGGCAACCAGGGCCGCGCTGCACAGAAAGGCACCGTCAACAGTGTCGACAACCAGGGCTCGGTAGGCGGCAGCAACATCACCGTCCTTGGCAACCAGGGTTCGGTCGAAGGCGGGGCCATCGCCAACAGCGTGATCAACAACGGCAGCATCGCGGGCAGCCAGATCCATATCCTCGGCAACCACGGCACTGCGCAGGGCAATGGCATCGTCAATTCGGTGATCAACCAGGGCCGCGTTGGCGCAGGCAGCATCGTCATTGCCGGCAACACCGGCTCGGCGCAGGGCGGCGGCACAGTCAATAGCGTGCACAACCGCGGTAACGGCAACATGACCAATACCCAGATCGTGATCTCCGGCAACCGCGGCAACGCCAACGGCGGCGGCACGGTGAACAGCGTCGACAACCACGGCGCAATGACGGGCCGCATCGCCATTCTCGGCAACCAGGGCAGCACCCAGGGCGGGGGCACCGTGAACTCGGTGATCAATCGTGGGGTGATGAGCGGCACCATCGTGATCTCCGGCAATCGCGGCTCGGCCATGGCAGGCGGCACCGCGAATTCGGTGGTCAACCGTGGCGTCATCACCGGCAGCGTGACGATCGTGGGGAATCAGTCCGTCGCCGGCGCCGGCATGACATCGGGCAGCGTGCGCACCACCGGTGGGGTGGTGACAGGTGCGGCCGGTGTCACCGGAAACACGCCATGGGCAGCCAATCCGGGCCTCACGATCACGAAGCCGTCGACGGGCGTGGTCAACCGAACCGTCACCGTGGGCCCGGCGGTCACGGTGCTCAGCATGTAGGAGAACAGATGCGCACCGTCGTCGTGACCGTCGTTGTTGCCGCCGCTTTGGGGGCATTGGCCAATGGCGCCTCGGCGCAGCTCGTCAACTATGGCGAAGCGCTGGGCGCGTACAAGGATTCGAAGGAAGCCGGGATCAGGCTGGTCGACGGCGTCACGCCGGGCGTCACGGCCAAGGCGCGCGTCGCCCGTGCACTGGAGCAGAACAAGGTGGTCGAGCAGCAGGCGCTGGTGCAGCCGGACGGCACGCTGAAGCTGCCGCCCAACCAGACCAATCTCGTGATCCGGACCAACTACAACAACGTCCAGCAGGGCGCCGATGGCCAACTGCGCATCGCCAGCCCGACGATCCAGGGCAACGTGAGCGGCAACGTGACGTTGTTCGTCGAAGGCAGAGGCCTGGAGAACATCACGGTCCTGAACAATGGCCGATGAGACGCACTGCGCAAGCAAGAACATGAGCGTTCGGAGAACGAGCATGAAGAAGAACAATTTTCCCGTGAATGCATGACCTCGAAAACTGTTGCGCGCTTCAAGCGCGGCTTCCTGGTACTCGCCGCCGGTGCCTTTCTGGCTGGCTGCGCCACCACTGAAAACACGCTCGGCGATGCCGACAGGCTGTTGGCGGAGCGGGATGCCGCCAAGAAATTGCCCACTGCCAACCTGAGCACTTACGCCGCCTCGCTTTCGCGCTTCGGTCGCATGCTCGACGTCTACAAGGACGGCGATCCGGTCGTCTACATGCAGACACGCAGCATCCTCGACGCGACCAACCTGTCGAACCCGCTGGTAGGCTCCGAGATTCCAGGCGACATCACCGAGATGGTCCGCACCGCCGTCAACCGTATAGGCGCACGCATCGTCTACGTGCCTTACCACCCCGACTACCTGATCTCGCAGGCCCAGCTCGGGGCGAAGTTCGGCGTGACGATGCCCGACTTCCTGATCACCGGCGCGCTCACCGAGTTCGATCGGGCCTTGTCGGGCGCCGGTCGGTCCAACTCGGCCAGCGTCGACTTCGGAAGGGGGAAGGGTGAGACTGCGCTGGGTGCCGATGTGAAGCGCACTGCCATTCTTTCGGCGCTTGCGCTCGACCTCAACCTGGTGAGCTTCAGCACCCAGCAGATGGTTCCGCGCATCCAGGCCTCGAACGTGATCAAGGTGCTCAACTTCACGGCCGAGGACAACGCGAGCATCGGCTTCTACGGCGATTCGTTCGGCTTCAAGCTCGAAGGCCGCTACCTGCAGGGCCGGCACTCGGCCATTCGCACGCTGGTCGACCTGAGCGTGCTCGAGCTGATGGGCAAGGCGACCAACACGCCGTACTGGCGATGCATTCCCAACGGCGTGCCCGACCCGGTCGTGATCGACAACATGCGCACATCGTTCGAGGGCCTCACGCCGGAACTCAGGATCGGCCTGGTCCAGGTGATGCTGCGAAAGTACGGGCAGAACGTGGCGGTCAACCAGAAGCTCGACGAGCCGACGCGCGAAGCAGTGCGCGAGGTGTACGCCACGCGCTACCCGCAAGTGGGCGACAAGGTCGACGTGCTGACCTGGCAAGGCTTCGAGCCCTTGTTCTTCGGCGTGCCGATGCCCTGGGACTCGCCGCTTCCGCCGCAGGCCGGCACTGCGCCGGCGAAGTCAGGCACCTGATGCGGCACGCATCGTTGCTCCCGCTCGCACAAGCCGCGTGGATGGTGGTGGCGCTGCTGCATGGGCTCGATGCCGAAGCGCAAGCCGCCGCGAGCACCGGCGGCGGCACGCAAGGCGGCGCGGCGCGCGCGGCGATCGCCGTTGGCGCAGGGGCAGGAACCGCGCTCGCTCCGACCCCGGCAGCTCCGGCACCCGGTGCAGGCGCGCGCTACGTCGAGTCATGCCAGCAAGCCATCGAACGAGGCATCGTGAATCCCGGTTGCCAGGGGCCGCTCTACCAGAGCGAGATCGCCCGCCTGAAGGAAGACGCGCTGCGCACCAACAACCCAAGCCTGCTGACGATGGTGGGCGACGCGTACCAGAGCAACCGTACTGGCGTGTCCGACATCGGACAGGCCTATCGCTGGTACCTGCTCGGTGCCGTGCGCGGCGATCCGCGCGCGATGCAGCGCCTGAGCGAGCTCTACCAGCAGGGGCGCGGTGCGCCGCAGGACAACATCAAGGCGCTCGGCTACGCCCGCCTGGCACAGCGGCTCGCGCCGCCCGGCAGCACCAGCGCCCGCCAGGCGACCGAGGCCATCAATTCCCTCGGCGGCGAAATGGCGACCGAGGAGATGGCGCTGGCGGAGCGCTTTGCGAGCGACCTGGAAAACACCATCCGCAACCAGGCTGGCTTGTCGTCCGGCGCGGCGGCGGGAGTTCCGGCGGCGCCGAAAACCGCGAGCACGCTGGCTCGCTTGCCCGGCATGGGTGCCGTCCAGCCCGAGGGGGCGCCCGAACAACCCTCCGCGCCTCCCAGTCCTCTCCCCGGCCGCGACAGCCTGCCGTCGCTGCCGCGCCAACCATGAGGAGTCTTCCCATGCATCTCCATCGCCATCTTCTTCCCCTGTGTTGTTCCGCCGGCATCGCGGCTGCGTCATCTGCCGCCATGGCCGACACGACGGTGATCCAGAACCCAGGCAGCGGCACCAATCGCATCGAGGTGACCGGCAACAGCGCGCGGAACGTCCAAGTGCGGTGTCCCGACGGCAGCAGGAAGGCAGACGTTGCTGCAAGCAACGTGAACAGCGTCAACATCGATGGCCGTGCGCTTCAGGGCAAGACAGTGATCGTCTCCGGGCGCAACAGCCGCGACATTCATGCGGATGCGGATGCGGATGCGGACTGCAGGGGCGGTGCCCCATCGAACGCCAACGTCAACAGTGTGAACATCCGATGAACGTCGCCCCTCACATCGCGTTGCTGTTTTTTGCGGCGGCGCTGACAGGCTGCGGCGACAGGAGTGCGCCGGCGAATCCTGCCGCACCTGCGCCTGCTGCACCAGCGGCACCAGCGGCGTCTGCGGCACCAGCCACACCTGCCGCACCCGCGCCTGCCCCTTCGGCGGCGGTACCACCGGCGCCAGCCCCCGCTGCCGCGACAGCCCCCAGGCAGCTGCCGCTCAGCGTCCAGGGCGTCGCGAGCGCAGGTCTGACAGTGCGGGTCAAGAACATCGAGCTCGGGGAGGACGCGACCATCCTGACCGTGAGTGCTTCGTTCGGGAGCCGCGAGACCAATTTCACCAACCTCGCCGAAACCGCGACTTACCTGGCCGATGCGGCCGGCAACCGCCTGATGCTGCGCCCACCGGACGGCAACCGTTACCTGCGCATCGTCTCGGGCGACACCATGGAAGGCAAGCTCGTGTTTCTCGGCGCCGTGGCACCCGCCACACCGCAGCTGCGCCTCGTCATCAACGAAGGCAACACGCCCGACAACACCGCGGGGCCGGGGCTGTCGATCACGCTTGCGTTGCAGTAAGGCAGACATGGCGCCAGCGCTGCGCGCGTTCTCCGCTCTGCTGTGGATTGGCGCGGGATTGGCCACACCCTGCATGGCGCTTACGGTCGAACGCGTGGCGAGAAGCCTCAAGGACGCGCCAAGTACTTTCGTGCGGGCGGCCGATGCGCCGCGCTCGGAGTTCCGCAAGCTCGCTGCAGCAGACGCCTTGTCGCGCGGCGCCACACCATCGCAGCTCGGCAGCGCAGCGGCGCCCAGCACGGTGTTCCGACTGGCCGAGGTGCCGCCCGCGCGCGTGGCGGTGACGCGCGAACTGCTGAGCACCTTAAAGGCGCGGCAGACCGAGCAGCAGGCGATCGTGATCGACCTCCCTGCCGACGTCCTGTTCGATTTCGACAAGGCCGAGTTGCGACCGGATGCGCGCACCTCGCTCGACCGAGCGGCAGAGCTGCTGCGCAGCTACCCGGACGCTCCGGTGATCATCAACGGCCACACCGACGGCAAGGGAACCGATGCCTACAATGACGCGTTGTCGATGCGGCGAGCACAGGCCGTGGCCGCGCGGCTGCAGGGCGAGCCGCCGCGGGCGTTCACCGTGCACGGATTCGGCAAGCGGCGGCCGCTCGCGGCCAACGCCCAGCCCGACGGCAGCGACGATCCCGAGGGCCGGCAGCGCAACCGGCGCGTCGAGATCGTGATCCAGCCGCCTGCCGCCGCGGCGGCGACGTCGAAGAATTCCTGAGGAGAAACCCATGGCGCTCATCGCATGTCCCGAATGCGGCAAGCAGGTGTCGACGCAGGCCAGTGCCTGCCCCGCGTGCGGAGCCCCGGTGTCCGGCAGCACCGCGCCCCACGGCGGCCGGCGCGAACCGGTCGTCAATGCGACGCTGCTCGGCAAGATCGCTGCCGTGGTGGGTGCCTGGCTCGTGGTGCCATGGCTCGTGCGGCTGCTGGCGTTCCTGGCTGGCGTCGCCATGCTGATCGTGATGTTCAGGTCCGCGCGCTGAGCTGTCGTTCCGGGTAAGGGCCTTCCTAGCGATCGGGCGTCACGGCACTGTCGCCCCCGGCCAGGCCGCGGTGCCGAGCGCCAGGCTGTGGACGCGGGTGCGCCTGAACTGTGCGACGCCGACGTCCCAGTCCCATTGCTCCACCGTGCAGCGCCGTTCGCCGTCCCCGCCTTCGAAGCGGATGAGGTTGACCGAATTCGGAGCGCCCGCGCGCACCCGGGTCGACACGGCGGTGCCCGCCTGCACGCACCACATCTTGCGCGCCGGCCCGCCGGCGCCTTCGTGCAGCGGCAGCACGAAGGGCAGGTGGATGTGCCCGCCGAGGACCAGGTCGGCCTCGGCCTCGGCCCAGATCCGCACGGCCTCCTCGCGTCCGATGAGCAGGTTCTTGTGATCCTCCTCGCGCGTGACTGCAACCGGCTGGTGCACCACCACGACCCGCAGCTGCCGGGCCGAGCCTTTCGCGAGGCGGCGGGCCACACGTTCAACCTGCTGGGCCGAGGCGGCGCCGTTCTCGTGCCGGTACCAGCGCGTGGTGTTGACGCCGACGACGAGGAAGTCCTGCAGATCCACGACCGGCTCGAGATCGTCGCCGAAGGCTTCCCTGTAGCGTGCATAGGGCGCCAGCAGGCGGGTGGACAGCGCGAAGAGCGGGATGTCGTGGTTGCCCGGGATTGCCAGCAGCCCCGGAATCGCCAGACTGTCCACGAAGGCGCGAGCGCGCGCGAACTGCGAGCGCGTCGCTCGCTGCGTGATGTCGCCGGAGAGCACGAGCGCACCCGGTCGCTCGGTCCGCACCAGCATGGCCAGCGCTTGCATCACATCGGGTCGCTCGGTGCCGAAATGCGGATCGGACATGTGCAGCAGACAACTCATCGAGCCGCATCCTCCGGCTCGTCGCGGGCCGGCTTGATGAGCCACAGCGGCTCGGGCGCGACCCGGAAGTGCAGCGGCATGGCCATGCGCAGCACCTCGCCGTCGGCCGCGACCTTGGCATGGCGCCGCGTGGTCTTGGCCGGGCTGACTGACATCGACCGAAAGGAGGTGTGCATGACGTTGTCCGAGTCGCCGAGCCGGCCCATGGCGCCGCGCAGCATCAGCGCCAGCATGGCGAGGCGGCTGCTCGGCCGAAGGGCAATGGCCGTGAGCTCGCCCTGCTCGACCGCTTCGGGCCGCGGCATGCCGACCTGCTGCAGCTGCAGCGCGTTGTTGCCGACGAAGAGCGTCGGCGTGCGCACCAGGCGCTCCTCGCCGCGCCATCGGATGCGCAGATCCCAGCCGGGGTGGGGGCGCATCGCGGTCACCACCGCCGCCCAGAGCGCGACCCATCGGCTGCGGCCGTAGCGCGACTTGTAGATCTCACGGTCCTCCAGCACGCGCGCATAGAGGCCGAGGCTGGCGTTGACCAGGAAGACGCGATCGTTGACCAGGCCCACCTGCACCGGCACCGGCTGCTCGTCGAGCAGCACCCGCAGCGCCTCGTCGATGTCGGCGGGAATGGCATGCGTGCGGCTGAAATAGTTGAAGGTGCCCTTCGGCAGGACGCCCAATGCGCAGCCGCTGCCCAGCACCGCCTGCGCGACTGCGTTGATCGTGCCGTCGCCACCCGCCGCGACCACCACGCCGCTTTCGGCCCGGGCCGCGTCGACCGCCTCGCGGATCCGGTCGGACAGGCGGTGCAGGCGCGAGACTTCGAACAGCCGATACGCCCGGCCGTGCGCCGCGCAGGCGCGCGCGATCGCCTCGCGCAGGGCCTGCGCACTGCCGCGCCCCGAATGGACGTTGAAGACGACGAAGAGCGCGGACTGCGCGTGCGAGTGGCAGGCGGACATCGGCTATGCCCGCATCCAGGCCGCCATGCCGTCGAGCATTTCCACCAGGACCTCCTTGTCGCTGCGGCCCGAACGGCGCAGCACGTGGAAGGCATGGTCGGCCTCGGCGATTTCCACCAGCGTCGCGCAAGCGCCCAGCTTCGCGACCACGGCGCGCATGCTGGGCAGGTCGGCCAGCTCGTCGCGTGTGCCCTGCACGAACAGCATGGGCACGCGCACATCGGACAGATGGTCGGCGCGCCCCGTCGAGAGCGTCCCCGCGGGATGCAGCGGAAAGCCGACGAACACGAGGCCCGCCACCCTTGGCAGGGGATCGAGCGCCTGCGCCTGCGAAGTCATCCGCCCGCCGAACGACTTGCCGCCGGCGAAGAGGGGCAGTGCTCCGAAGCGCTCCACCGCCTGCGCCACGGCCGCGCGCACGGCGGCATGGGCGACGGGCGGCGGATCGGGCCGCTTCTTGCCGAGCTCCATCGATGGAAACTGGTAGCGCAGCGTGGCGATGCCGCGCGCTGCGAGCCCCTCGGACACCGCGCCCATGAAAGCGTGCCCCATGCCCGCCCCGGCGCCATGGGCGAAGACGCAGCAGGCGGTGGGGTCGGCCGGCGACTGCACCAGTCCCGAGACGGTGCCATGGTCGCCGACCTGGAAGTTGATTTGTTGCGTGCAGAGGCTCATGCTGGATTCTGTCGGACGTGCTCAGTGTGCGGCCTGCGGCAGCTGAACACCCCTAAACGAGGGTTTTCCCGGGCGTTATATAGCAAGCCCCACATAGGTCGTATGGGCGCGTCCGTATGCATGCGGCCTCGCAAAGGAATACCTTTGCAGGCACGATTTTTGATCGCCACGAAGACCGCCCCCACGAGCCATGAGCATGAACGCCAGCAACCAACCCATCCGCTTCTTCCACCGCGGCCGGATCGTCGACGTGAGCGGCGTGCATCCCACCCGCTCGGTGCTGGACTGGCTGCGCGAGGACGCACGCTGCACCGGCACCAAGGAGGGCTGCAACGAGGGCGATTGCGGTGCGTGCACGGTGGCGATCGGCGAACTGGCCGAGCCCGGCGAAAAGGACGCGGTGGGCGGCCTGCGGCTGCAGACGGTCAACGCCTGCATCCAGTTCCTGCCCACGCTGCACGGCAAGGCGCTGTTCACGGTCGAAGACCTCAAGGCGCAGTGCACCGGCCGGCGCGACCGGGCCCCGCGCGACAAGCAGGCGGCGACCCAGCTGCATCCGGTGCAGCAGGCCATGGTCGACTGCCATGGGTCGCAATGCGGCTTCTGCACGCCGGGCTTCGTGATGTCGCTGTGGTCCACCTACGAGCACCACCGCAACGCGGGCACGCAGCCCACGCGCCAGCAGTTGGCCGACGATCTCTCGGGCAACCTGTGCCGCTGCACCGGCTACCGGCCCATCCTCGATGCCGGCCAGCGCATGTTCGACCTGCCGGCGGTGCGGCTGGACACCGAGCCTGTGGTGGCCGCGCTCCAGAGCCTCAAGCACCAGGCGAGCTTCGACTACGTCGCGCCGCTGGGCCAGCGGCTGGACCATTTCCATGCGCCGACGACGCTCGCGCAGCTGGCTGCGCTGCGCGAGGCCAAGCCGGCGGCCCAGCTGCTCTCCGGTTCCACCGACGTCGGCCTGTGGGTCAACAAGCAGTTCCGCGACCTGGGCGACATCATCTACGTCGGCGACGTGGCCGAGATGAAGGTGGTGGAGGAGCGCGAGGTCGACGGCACCCCGGCCCTCTACATCGGCGCCGGCGCCTCGCTCGAGAACGCCTTCCGCGCACTGGCGGCGTGGGTGCCCGCGCTCACCGACGTCTGGCTGCGCTTCGCCTCGCCGCCGATCCGCAACGCCGGCACCATGGGCGGCAACGTCGCCAACGGCTCGCCTATCGGCGACTCGCCGCCAGTGCTGATGTCGCTGGATGCCGAAATCGAGCTGCGCCGCGGCGAGCGCGTGCGCCGCATGCCGCTGCCCGACTTCTACGTCGACTACATGAAGAACAGGCTGGAGCCCGGCGAGTTCGTGCAGGCCCTGGTGCTGCCGCTGGCGGCGATGAAGCGCCAGGTGCGGGCCTACAAGATCAGCAAGCGCTTCGACTGCGACATCTCGGCCCTGTGCGGCGGCTTCGCGATCGAGCTCGACGGCGACATCGTCAAGGAAGTGCGGCTGGCCTACGGCGGCATGGCCGCGGTCGTCAAGCGCGCGGCGCAGGCCGAGGCCGCGCTCGCGGGCAAGCCCTGGACGCAGGCCAGCGTCGATGCCGCCAAGCGGGCGTTGGCGCAGGACTTCAAGCCGCTGACCGACATGCGCGCCAGCGCCGACTACCGCCTGCTCGTGGCGCAGAACCTGCTGCAGCGCCTGTGGCTGGAAACGCGCACGAAGGAGCCGCTGCCGGTGGAAGCCACCAGCGTCTGGAGCGTGATGCCGCACGCAACTGAGGCCGCCGCCGAAGGAGTCTGAACATGAACAAGCCGCTCGACCCCGCACTGCTGCAATCGGCCGAAGCCTTCGCCGACTACCTGAAGAACACCGCCGCGCGCATCGACGTGCATGCCGAGGCCAAGGCGCACGACGACGGCGCGCGCGTGGGCATCAGCCGCCCGCACGAATCGGCGCACCTGCACGTGGCCGGCGAGGCGACCTACATCGACGACATCCCCGAGCTCGCGGGCACGCTGCACTGCGCGCTCGGCCTGTCGCCGGTGGCGAACGGCCGGCTCAAGAACATGAACCTGGAGGCGATCTGCGCCATGCCAGGTGTGGTGGCGGTTCTCACCGCGGCGGACATCCCGGGCAGCAACGACTGCGGCTCGATCGTCCACGACGACCCGATCCTTTGCAGCGGCGACATCCGCTACCTCGGCCAGCCGGTGTTCGCGGTGGTCGCCGAGACGCGCGACGCCGCGCGCCGCGCCGCCGCCTGCGCGAAGGACGCGCTGGATGTCGAGGCCGAGCCGCCCGTCATCACGCCGCAGCAGGCGCACGAGAAGGGCCAGTACGTGCTGCCGCCGATGCACCTGGTGCGCAGCACCCGTGAAGGCGGCGCGCAGGCCGCGATCGCCAAGGCGCCGCGCCGGCTCAAGGCCACGTTCGAAGTCGGCGGGCAGGAGCAGTTCTATCTCGAAGGCCAGATCAGCTACGCGATCCCGAAGGAGGGCGGTGCGATGCACGTGCACTGCTCGACCCAGCACCCGAGCGAGATGCAGCACCTGGTCGCGCACGCCCTGCACCTGCATGCCAACGCGGTGCAGGTCGAGTGCCGGCGCATGGGCGGCGGCTTCGGTGGCAAGGAGTCGCAGTCGGCGCTCTTCGCCTGCGTCGCGGCGGTGGCCGCGAACAAGCTGAAGCGCCCCGTCAAGCTGCGGCTGGACCGCGACGACGACTTCCTCATCACCGGGCGGCGCCACTGCTTCTGGTACGAGTACGAAGTGGGCTTCGACGACGAGGGCCGCGTCCTCGGCGCCGAGATCAGCATGGTCTCGCGGGCCGGCCACTCGGCCGACCTCTCGGGCCCGGTGATGACGCGGGCGCTGTGCCACTTCGACAACGCCTACTGGCTGCCCGACGTGGCGATGCACGGCTATTCGGGCCGCACCAACACGCAGAGCAACACCGCCTTCCGCGGCTTCGGCGGGCCGCAGGGCGCGATCGCGATCGAGAACATCCTCGACAGCGTGGCGCGCGAGCTTGGCCGCGATCCGCTGGACGTGCGGCGCATCAACTTCTACGGCAAGGGCGAGCGCAACGTCACGCCCTACGGCCAGGTCGTGACCGACAACATCATCCATGAGCTGGTCTCCGAGCTGGAAGGCACCAGTGCCTACCGCGCGCGGCGCGAGGAGATCGCGGCCTTCAACAAGGCCAGCCCGGTGCTCAAGCGCGGCATCGCGCTGGCGCCGCTGAAGTTCGGCATCTCCTTCAACGTCAAGCACTTCAACCAGGCCGGCGCGCTGGTGCATGTCTACACCGACGGCTCGATCCTGGTGAACCACGGCGGGACCGAGATGGGGCAGGGCCTCAACACCAAGGTGGCGCAGGTCGTGGCCCACGAACTGGGCGTGAATTTCGAGAGCGTGCGCGTCACGGCGACCGACACGCAGAAGGTGGCCAACACCTCGGCCACCGCGGCATCGACCGGCGCCGACCTCAACGGCAAGGCCGCGCAGGACGCGGCGCGCCAGATCCGCGAGCGCCTGGCCGCCTGCGCCGCCGCGCGCCATGGCGGCAAGGCGCAGGGCGTGCGCTTTGCGAACGACCAGGTCGAGGTCAACGGGCGCGCGCTGTCGTTCAGCACCGTCGTCGGCGAGGCCTACCTAGACCGGGTGCAGCTGTGGTCCGACGGCTTCTATGCCACGCCCGGCCTCAGCTGGGACAAGGACAGGATGCAGGGCCGCCCCTTCTACTACTACGCCTACGGCGCGGCCGTGAGCGAGGTGATCGTCGACACGCTCACCGGGGAATGGAAGCTGCTGCGCGCCGACATCCTGCACGACGCCGGCAAGTCGCTCAACCCGGCGGTGGACATCGGCCAGGTCGAGGGCGCCTTCATCCAGGGCATGGGCTGGCTCACGACCGAGGAGCTGGTCTGGCATCCGAAGACCGGCCTGCTCACCACTCACGCGCCCAGCACCTACAAGATCCCGACGGCCAACGACTGCCCGCCGGTCTTCAACGTCAAGCTGTTCGAGGGCCAGAACTTCGAGGACTCGATCCACCGCAGCAAGGCGGTGGGCGAGCCGCCGCTGCTGCTGCCCTTCTCGGTCTTCTTCGCGATCCGCGACGCGGTGTCGGCGGTGGGCGAGCACAGGGTGGACCCGCCCCTGACGGCGCCGGCCACCAGCGAATCCATCCTGCGCGCGGTCACGGCCGTGCAGTCGGCCTCGGCCTGAAGCAGCCCGTCGAACAAGGGGATCGATGTGAATGCCGCGCTGTATAACTGCCCGGACATAGGCATCACCCTGCGGGCAGCTCATGAGAGACCAAGCGCTTCTGGACAAGATCGACCTGCACCTGATCCGGGTGCTTCACACCGTGCTGACCGATCGCAGCGTCTCGCGCGCCGCCATCCGCCTGGGCATGTACCAGCCGGCCGTCTCGGCCGCGCTGAAGCGCTTGCGCGAGCTCTCGGGCGACCCGCTGCTGGTGCGCTCGGGCTCGGGCATGGTGCCCACGGATGCGGGACTGCGCATGATCGACCCGGCCGCCAGCATCCTGCGCGCGGCGGAGATGCTGTTCTCGGACGCGCGGGGCTTCGATCCGCAAACCGCGCAGACCACCTTCCGCATTGCCGCCTCGGACTACCTCGACCCGCTCTTCCTGCCCATGCTGGTGGCGCAGGTCAAGGCGCAGGCGCCGTTGTGCCGCATCGAGATCCATGCGCTCTCGTCCGACTCGGACTACCACGCGCACCTGTCGCTCGGCCAGGTCGACCTGGTGATCGGCAACTGGCTCAAGCCGCCCGAGGACCTGCACATGGCGCGGCTCTTCGGCGACGAGATCGTCTGCCTGGTCAACCAGGACCATCCGGCCGTGCGCCGCGGCTGGGACCTGGAGAGCTGGCTGGCGGCCGAGCATGTGGCGCCCACGCCGCTGCACCCGGGCGCGCGCGGCATCATCGACCAGATGCTCGACGAGGTGGGCCGGCAGCGCAACATCACGGCGCGCTGCGCGCATTTCGGGCTCATCCCGGACATGGTGGCCTCCAGCCTGCTGGTGCTCACCACCGGGCGGCAGTACTGCGAGCGCTTCGTCGAGCGGCTGCCGGTCGCGATCCTCCCGTGCCCGGTCGAGCTGCCGCGCCTCATGTACTACCAGCTCTGGCATGAGCGCACCCATTCCTCCAGCTCGGCGCGCTGGCTGCGCGAGCGGACCAAATCGGTGGCGGCCTCGCTGAGGCCCGCACCTTCCTCGGCCGGCTCCGGATAGCCGGCCTCCTTACCGACTCGCGCCCGGCGTCGCGACATCTCCCCAACGCCACGACAGAAAAGACCCGGAGACAACGCGATGAACCGTACAGAGCAGGTGCTCGGCATGCCCGAGCACGACACGCCGACCCTCATCCCGCAGGCACAGGCGCCCGCGACCGGCTGGACAGAACGCCTGTTCAAGCTCAGGGAGCACAACACCACGGTGCGCACCGAGATCGTGGCCGGCCTCACCACCTTCCTGACGATGGCCTACATCATCTTCGTCAACCCCTCGATCCTGGGCGACGCGGGGATGCCGAAGGACGCGGTGTTCGTCGCCACCTGCCTGATCGCGGCGCTGGGCACCGGGATCATGGCCCTCTACGCCAACTACCCGATCGCGCTGGCGCCGGGCATGGGGCTCAACGCCTACTTCGCCTACGTGGTGGTGCTGCAGATGGGCTACACCTGGCAGGCGGCCCTGGGCGCGGTCTTCGTGTCGGGTTGCCTGTTCCTGCTGGTCACGGTGTTCCGGCTGCGCGAGCTGATCATCCGCGGCATCCCGCAGTCCATACGGCTGGCGATCACCGTGGGCATCGGGCTTTTCCTCGCGATCATCGCGCTCAAGAGCGCGGGCATCGTGGCGCCTTCGAAGGCCACCTACATCACGCTGGGCGACCTGCACACGCCGCAGGCGGTGCTGGCCACCATCGGCTTCTTCCTGATCGTGGTGCTCGACCGGCTGAAGGTGCCGGGTGCGATCCTGATCGGCATCATCACGGTGACGGTGCTGTCCTTCTTCTTCGCCGGCAACACCTTCCACGGCGTGTTCGCGGCACCGCCGTCGATAGCGCCCACCTTCCTGCAGCTGGACATCAAGTCGGCGCTGACGGGCGGCATCCTGAACGTGGTCCTGGTGTTCTTCCTGGTCGAGCTGTTCGACGCCACCGGCACCCTGATGGGCGTGGCGCGCCGCGCCGGCCTGCTGGTGCCGGGCAAGATGGACCGGCTCAACAAGTCGCTGCTGGCCGACAGCGGCGCGATCTTCGCCGGCTCGCTGCTGGGCACGTCGAGCACCACGGCCTACGTGGAGAGCGCGGCGGGCGTGCAGGCCGGTGGCCGCACCGGGCTCACCGCGCTGACGGTGGCGGTGCTGTTCCTGGCCGCGCTGGCGATCTCGCCCCTGGCCGGCGCGGTACCCGCCTACGCCACCGCGCCCGCGCTCTTCTTCGTGGCATGCCTCATGCTGAGGGACATCACCGAACTCGATTGGGACGACACGACCGAGGTGATCCCGGCTGCGGTGACCGCCCTGGCCATGCCCTTCACCTACTCGATCGCCAACGGCCTGGCCTTCGGCTTCATCACCTATGCGGTGCTCAAGCTGTTCACCGGGCGCGCCAGGCAGGTGCACTGGATGGTGTGGCTGATCGGCGGGGTTTTCCTCTTCAAGTTCATCTACATAGGCGGACACTGAACGACAGAAAATATGCGATTGCCCTGGGCAAGACCCCGGGGCAGTTCAGGGCGATTCCGAAACCCACAGGCCAGGCACAGGCATGACAATCCACCACCGACTGCAGCTCGAACACATCACCAAGCGCTACCCCTCGGTCGTCGCCAACAGCGACGTCTCGCTCAACGTGGCGCCGGGCGAAACCCACGCCGTGCTCGGCGAGAACGGCGCCGGCAAATCCACGCTGATGAAGATCATCTATGGCGCGGTGAAGCCGGACGAGGGCAGCGTCACTTTCAACGGCCAGCCCGTCAGCGTGCGCAACCCGCAGGAGGCGCGGGCGCTGGGCATCAGCATGGTGTTCCAGCACTTCAGCCTGTTCGACACGCTGACCGTTGCCGAGAACGTCTGGCTCGGGCTGGACAAGAGCCTGACGCTGGCCGAGGTCACGCGCCGCATCGTGGCCAAGGCCGGCGAGTACGGGCTGGATGTCGATCCCTCGCGCCCGGTCCACACCCTCTCGGTGGGCGAGATGCAGCGGGTCGAGATCATCCGCGCGCTGCTGACCGACCCCAAGCTGCTGATCCTCGACGAGCCCACCTCGGTGCTGACGCCGCAGGCCGTGACCAAGCTCTTCGTGGTGCTGAAGAAGCTGGCGGCCGAGGGCTGCAGCATCCTCTACATCAGCCACAAGCTGCACGAGATCCGCGAGCTGTGCACCGCCTGCACCGTGCTGCGCGGCGGCAAGGTCACTGGGGTCTGCGACCCGCGCCAGGAGAGCAACGAATCGCTGTCACGCCTGATGATCGGTGCGGAACCACCGCCCTTGCAGCACCGGCCGGTGCATGCAGGCGCCGTGGCTCTGCGGGTCCAGGCCCTGTCGCTGCCGCGCGAGGACCAGTTCGGCGTCGACCTCGACGGCGTGTCGCTGGAGGTGCGTGCCGGCGAGGTGGTGGGCATCGCGGGCGTGTCGGGCAACGGCCAGAAGGAGCTGCTGTACGCGCTCTCCGGAGAAGACACACGGGCCCAGGCCGGCATGATCGAGGTCTTCGGCCAGCCGGCCGGCCATTTCCGCCCGCGCCGGCGGCGCGCACTGGGCCTGCACTTCGTGCCCGAGGAGCGGCTGGGCCGCGGCGCGGTGCCGACGCTGAGCCTGGCGCACAACATGCTGCTGACGCGCAGCAATGCGGTGGGGAAGGGCGGCTGGATCCGCACCGGCTCGCTGCAGCAGCATGCGAGCCGGATCATCGAGCGCTTCAAGGTCAAGGCCGGCGGGCCCGGCGCGGCGGCGCGCTCGCTCTCGGGCGGCAACCTGCAGAAGTTCATCGTCGGGCGCGAGATCGATGCCGACCCGAAGATCTTCGTGGTTTCGCAGCCCACCTGGGGCGTCGACGTCGGCGCGGCGGCGCTGATCCGCGGCGAGATCCTGGCCCTGCGCGACGCCGGGTGCGCCGTGCTGGTGGTGAGCGAGGAGCTCGATGAGCTGTTCGAGATCAGCGACCGGCTGCACGTGATCGCCAAGGGCCGGCTCTCGCCCTCCATCGATCGCGCCGCCGCCACGGTGCCGCAGATCGGCGAGTGGATGAGCGGCCTGTGGGGCGCCCGGCCCGAGGCCACGACGCAAGAGGAGGTGGCCCATGCTTAAGCTCGAACCCCGTCCGGAGCTCTCGCGCTTCTGGAGCTACGGTTCGCCGATCCTGGCGCTGCTGATCACGGTGCTGATCGGCATGGTGCTGTTCTCGGCCCTGGGGAAGGACCCGGTCAAGGGACTCGCTGTCTTCTTCTGGGAGCCGATCAAGAGCGGCTATGCGCTGGGCGAGCTGATGGTCAAGGCGACGCCGCTGCTCATCATCGCGCTCGGGCTGGCCGTGTGCTTCCGCTCCAACGTGTGGAACATCGGCGCCGAGGGGCAGTTCGTCTTCGGCGCCATTGCCGCCGGCGGCGTGGCCTTGATGGCCGACAAGACCACCGGGTCGTGGATCGTGGCCGCAATCCTCGTGGCCGGCATCCTGGGCGGCATGGTGTGGGCCGGCATCGTCGCTTTCCTTCGCGACAGGTTCAACGCCAACGAGATCCTGGTCAGCCTGATGCTGGTGTACGTGGCGACGCTGCTGCTGGGCTACATGGTCTACGGCCCGTGGAAGGACCCGATGGGCTACAACTTCCCGCAGACCAAGACCTTCGAGGCGGTCACGCAGATCCCGCGGCTCATGAAGGGCTCGCGCGTGAGCATCGGACTCATCATCGCGTTGCTGGGCGCGGCGGCCCTGTGGGTGTTCCTGTTCCGCACGCGGGCCGGCTTCGCGCAGCAGGTCGGCGGGCTGGCCCCGGCGGCGGCGCGTTACGCGGGCTTCTCGGCACGGCGCGCGATCTGGGTCGCGCTGCTCACCTCGGGCGGCGCGGCCGGCCTGGCAGGCGCGCTGGAAGTGGCCGGCCCCATCGGCCAGCTCACGCCCTACGTGCCGGCCGGCTACGGCTTCGCGGCCATCATCGTGGCCTTCGTCGGGCGGCTGCATCCGGTGGGCATGATCTTCTCGGCGATCTTGATGAGCATGTTCTATATCGGCGGCGAGCTGGCGCAGTCGCGCCTGGGGCTGCCCAAGTCGCTGACCGGCGTGTTCCAGGGGCTGCTGCTGTTCACCCTGCTGGCCTGCGACACGCTGATCGCCTACCGCATCCGGCGCAAGTCGGCACCGAGGGCGGTGGCCGCGCCTGCCGGCACGTCTTCACTGCAGGCCAGCACGCCGCTGAGTGCGCCGGGCGCTGCCCAAGCCACCGAAGGAGCCATCTGATGGAAAGCTACGCACTCCTCCTGGGCTCCACGCTCAGCGCCGGCACCGTTCTGGCGATCGCGGCACTGGGCCTCCTGATCAACGAGAAGGCCGGCATCGTCAACCTCGGGGCCGAGGGCATGATGCTGTGCGCCGCGCTTGCCGGCTTCGCCACCGTCGTGACCACGCGCAACCCCTGGCTGGGCTTCGCGGCCGGCATGGCGGCCGGCGCGCTGCTGGCGGCCTTCTTCGGCGTGCTGGTGATCTGGCTCAACACCAACCAGTACGCGACCGGGCTGGCGCTCAGCCTCTTCGGCGTCGGCTTCTCGGCCTTCGCGGGCATCAACTTCGTGCAGGCCAAGCTGCCCGAGAGCGCCAACTACGCGCTGCCGCTCCTGGGCGACATCCCGCTCGTCGGGCCGGCGCTGTTCCGCCATCACCCGATGGTGTATTTCGCGGTGCTGCTGACCATCGGGCTGATCTGGTTCCTGTACCGCACGCGCGCCGGGCTGGTGCTGCGCTCGGTCGGCGAATCGCCGGAGTCCTCGCACGCGCTGGGCTACCCGGTGCGGCGCATCCGCTTCATGGCGGTGATCGCGGGCGGCGCGCTGTGCGGGCTGGCGGGGGCGTATCTGTCGACCGTGTACACGCCGCTGTGGGTCGAGGGCATGGTGGCCGGCCGCGGCTGGATCGCGCTGGCCCTGACCACCTTTGCCACCTGGCGGCCGGTGCGGGTGCTGCTGGGCGCCTACCTGTTCGGCGGGGTCTCGATGCTGGGCTTCCACCTGCAGAGCACGGGCGTCGACGTGCCCAGCCAGTTCCTCAGCATGCTGCAGTACATCGCGCCGATCGTGGTGCTGGCGCTGATCTCGCGCAACCCGGCTTTCATCCGCATCAACATGCCGGCTTCCATCGGGAAACCCTTCTACCCCGGCTCATAATCGCGTTCACAATTGTTTCCGGCAAAACATCCTTCGAGGATTCCCCCAATGAACGACATCAACAAACGTTTCCTGCTCAAGTTGGCTGCGCTGACCGCGGTCGCCTCGGCCGCGCTCATCGGCTGCGGCAAGAAGGAAGAAGCGCCTGCTCCGGCCCCCGCTGCGCCGGCACCTGCGCCGAGCGCCGCGGCGCCCGCGCCGGCCGCCCCGCTGAACATTGCCTTCGCCTATGTGGGCCCGGTGGGCGACGGCGGCTGGTCCTTCGCGCACGACAACGCGCGCAAGGCCATCGAGAAGGAGTTCGGCGGCAAGATCAAGACCACCTTCGTCGAGAGCGTGCCCGAGTCGGCCGATGCCGAGCGCGTGTTCCGCGACATGGTGAGCCAGGGCAACAAGCTGATCTTCGGCACCACCTTCGGCTACATGGAGCCGATGCTCAAGGTGGCGAACGACCACAAGGACGTGAAGTTCGAGCATGCCACCGGCTACAAGACGGCCGAGAACATGCGCACCTACGACAGCCGCACCTACGAGGGCGCGTACATGGCCGGCATCATCGCGGGCTCGATGACCAAGAGCAACACGCTGGGCGTGGTCGGCTCGGTTCCGATCCCGGAGGTGCTGCGCAACATCAACTCCTTCACCTTGGGCGCGCAGTCGGTCAACCCGAAGATCACGACCAAGGTGGTGTGGGTCAACGAGTGGTTCAGCCCGCCGAAGGAAACCGAAGCGGCGACCGCGCTGATCAACGGCGGCGCCGACGTGCTGTTCCAGAACACCGATTCGCCGGCCGTGCTCAAGACCGCGCAGGAAAAGGGCAAGCGCGCCTTCGGCTGGGACTCGGACATGACGGCCTACGGCCCCAAGGCTCACCTGGCTTCGGCCATCATCAACTGGACGCCGTACTACACCAAGGCGGTGCAGGATGTGCTCGACGGCAAGTGGGCCACCGGGCAGACCTGGTGGGGCGTGAAGGAAGGCGCGATCGACATCGTCTCCATCGCCGAGGACGTGCCGGCCGAGACCAAAGCCAAGGTCGAGGAAGTCAAGAAGGGCTTGAAGGACGGCAGCTTCTCGATCTGGAAGGGCCCGATCGTCGGCCAGGACGGCAAGGAGCTGGTGGCTGCCGGCGCCGCCGCCGACGACAAGTTCCTGTCTGGCGTGAACTTCTACGTCAAGGGCGTGGAAGGCAAGGTCCCCGGCGGCGACAAGAAGTAAGCGGCCCGAACTTCGCTTGAAGGGTTGCCTCTGCGGCAACCCTTTTTGCATTTTCAGTTTCACGATGATCGAAAAAGAACTCTGGCATCCGGTCGCGCTGGCCGGCGAGGTCGCGCAGGCGCCTCTCGCGGTGCAGCTGCTGGGCGAAAGCCTGGTGCTGTGGCGCGACGCCGCGGGCGCCGTGCAGGCCTGGGCCGACCGCTGCCCGCATCGTGGCGCGCAGCTCTCGCTGGGGCGCGTCTGCGATGGCGGGGCCACGCTCGAATGCCCGTACCACGGCTGGCGCTTTGCGAGCGGCGGCCGCGGCGTCTATGTGCCGGCACTGCCGGACTTCGTCCCGCCCGCCACGCATCGCGCCACCGTCCATGCGGCGCAGGAGGCCTGCGGCCTGGTGTGGGTGCGGCTGGAAGGCGAGGGCGGCGAGCTGCCGGCGTTCCCGGCCGAGCACGATGCGCGCCTGCGCAAGCTCGACTGCGGCCCCTACGAGGTCCAGACCAGTGCGCCGCGGCTGGTCGAGAACTTCCTGGACATGGCTCATTTCGGGTTCGTCCATGAAGGCTGGCTGGGCGCGCGCGAGATGACGGTGATCGAAGACTACCGCGTCGAAGCCACGCCCGAAGGGCTGCTCGCCACCGGCTGCAAGGCCTGGCAGCCGCAGTCGACCATCAACTCCACTGCGCCTGCGCTGGTCGAATACCGCTACGAGGTCACGGCGCCCTATGCCGCGGTGCTGACCAAGGTGCCCGAGGCGGCGAGCGTGGGCATCGAGGGCTACCAGGAATCGATCGGGCTCTTCATCTGCCCGATGGAGCCCGAGCGCTGCCGCGTCTGGTTCCGGTTCGCCACGGCGGACTTCGAGCGCGACGATGCCCAGCTGCGCGCCTTCCAGGACACCATCTTCCTGCAGGACAAGCCCGTGCTCGAATCGCAGCGCCCGCGCAGCCTGCCGCTGGACCTGCGGGCGGAGCTGCATACTGCGGCGGACAAGGCTTCCTCCTTCTATCGCCGGCACCTGAGGGCGCGCGGCATCACTTTCGGAGTCTGCTGAACATGACGAACCCCACGCTTGCGCACATTGCCGCCGACCGCCTCCCGGCGCTGCTGCGCGCCATGCCCAAGGCCGAGCTGCACATGCACATCGAGGGCTCGCTGGAGCCCGAGCTGATCTTCGCGCTGGCGCAGCGCAACGGCGTGGCCATTCCCTACGCCAGCGTGGAAGAGCTGCGCCGCGCCTACGCTTTCACCAACCTGCAAAGCTTCCTCGACATCTACTACGCCGGCGCCAGCGTGCTGCTGAAGGAGCAGGACTTCTACGACATGGCCTGGGCCTACCTCGAGCGCGCCGCCGCCGACAACGTGGTCCACACCGAGATGTTCTTCGACCCGCAGACCCACACCGCCCGCGGCGTCGCGATGCAGACGGTGATCGACGGCCTGCACCGTGCCTGCGTCGACGCGAAGGCCAGGTTGGGCGTGAGCGCCGCGCTGATCCTGTGCTTCCTGCGGCACCTGAGCGAGGAAGACGCCTTCGCCACGCTGGAGCAGGCGCTGCCGTTTCGCGACAAGTTCATCGGCATCGGCCTCGATTCCAGCGAGGTCGGCCACCCGCCCGAGAAGTTCGCGCGCGTGTTCGCGCGCTGCCGCGAGCTTGGCTTCCACCTCGTCGCCCATGCCGGCGAGGAGGGGCCGCCGGCCTACGTGTGGAGCGCGCTCGACGTGCTGAAGGTGGAGCGGGTCGACCACGGCGTGCAGAGCACCAAGGACCCGGCGCTGATGAAGCGGCTGGTGCAGGACCGTATCCCGCTGACCGTCTGCCCGTTGTCCAACCTCAAGCTTTGCGTCTTTCCGGACCTGGCACGGCACAACCTCGGCCAGCTTCTCGATGCCGGCCTGGTTGCCACCGTCAACTCGGACGACCCGGCCTACTTCGGCGGCTACATGAACGAGAACTTCGTCCAGACATTTGCAGCCACCGGGTTGACCGCGCAGCATGCGTGGCAGCTGGCGGCGAACAGCTTCGAGGGCAGCTTCGTCGATGCGCAGACCAAGGCGGGCTGGATGGCCCGGCTGAACGAGAGCTTTGCGCAGTTCGCGAAGGCGTGAGAGGGTGTGAGCGAGCAGAGCCCGCATCCAGGATTTACCCAATAAAACAATTTTTTGTTGGGTAAACTGGGCGCATGTCACCAGGCACCTTGTACCGCTCGCAAGAGCTGGCATTCAGGACGCAGTACGCCGAACTGAAGGAGCGTGCCGGCTCAACTGGCAGCCTGCTTTCCGGAACACCCGGGACCCTGGTCAAGCGGGAGGGCACAGGATATGCGTATTGGTACAGGGTGTACTACCCGGTCCCGGGCCGGCAGGCCGAGGAACTGGTGGCCAGGGATGGGGACGTCGAAGCCCTGGAGAACGCCGAACGCCAGATCGAGTTTGCGCGATGGGCCTCTGCCCAGGTCCGTGACCTTCGAAAGCTCCAGTTCCAGGTGGCGGACAAAGGCGTCGCCGGTGTCCTGGTCGAACTTCACAACAGAGGCATCCTGCGCTCGGGCGTGACCCTGGTGGGGACGCTGTGCTACATGGCATGGCTCAATGAGCTCGGTGCCAAGGCCGTTTCCGCCCGAACGCAGGACATCGACCTTGCCGCGCGGCAGAAGCTGACCCTCGCCGTGCCGACGTCGTTTCTCGAGGCGGTTGGCGCGACCCGCCTCGACTTCGCGCCTGTGCCCGGCATGCCCAGCAAGTCGCCGTCCACCTCCGTCAAGCAGAAAGGGCGCGACGGCCTGCGGGTCGATGTGCTGACGCACGGCGGCAGCTTGGGAAAGACCGTTCCGATTCCCCAACTGATGTGGAGCGCGCAAACGGTGCCGCACTACGCCTATCTTCTGGATGAGCCCCGACAGGCGGCACTCCTTGCCGGAGGCCACTGCATTCCGCTCATGCTCCCGCAGCCAGAGCGATTCGTCTGGCACAAGCTCTTCTCGAGCGCATCGCGCCAGAGCTTTCCCGAGAAGGCGGAAAAAGACCTGGTGCAGGCCGCGACCCTGGCGGCCGTCCTGGTCGAGAAGCACGACGAAGTCCTGTCCGATTCGTTCGGCCTTGCGCCGGCCGTTGTGCGGCAGACCGTGAAGAAGCGGCTGCCTGCGCTGCGCCGCGCGCTGGCGGCCCACCCCCAGGCGCTCGAACAGTTCGAGGCCCTTCTCGGGTAGTCACCGGGCCGTGCGCCGTTTGCACCTGTGGGCCACGCCTGGGCGCCTCAGTACAGCGTGTCCTTCTGCCGCTGCGGCAGCTCGCGGTCGTAGGTGACGCCATCGAACTCGCCGGCAGTCAGCGCGGCCAGGATGGCGCCGGGCGTCGGCACCGTGCGCGGCGCATCGGCAGGCACCGGGGCCCACAGTTTCGAGCGCTGGATGGCGCGGGCGCATTGAAAGTAGACGGATTCCACCGCGATGACGAGCACGCATTGCGGCGGCTTGCCCTCGACCGCGAAGCGCGCCAGCAGCTCGGGCGCGACGGAGATTCCGGCCTTGCCGTTCACGCGCAATGTCTCGCCCACGCCGGGAATCAGGAACAGCAGGGCCACGCGCGGATCGGCCACGATGTTGCGCAGGCTGTCGATGCGGTTGTTGCCGCGGCGCTCGGGCAGGAGCAGCGTCTTCGCGTCCTGCACGGCAACGAAGCCCGGCTCGTCGCCGCGCGGCGATGTGTCGAGGTGGCCCGCGTTGGAGGTGGCAAGCACGGCGAAGGGTGAAGCGGCGATCAACGCCTGGTAGTGCGGATGCAGGAAGTCCACGTCCTTGCGCAGCGACGCTTCTCCGGGCTGCCCGAACAGCGCTTCCAACTGGGCGACGGTGTCGATGGTATGGGGCGGCGGCATGGGAAAGGAGCGCAAGCTACGGCCTGCGTGCACGCCCGGTGCGGATCGCTTCCTTGCGTGCCTTCTGCAGTTCCTTCAGCTGCGCCAGCTGGCTCGGGCAGTCGGCGTTGGTTGCCACCAGCACGAAGGGGCTGCGCCGCAGGGCCTCGACCGATTTCTCGACGTCGGACGGCATCCGGTTCTTGTTGACCAGCCCGGCCGCGACGGCTGCCCTGGAGTCCTTGAAGAAGCCTTTTTCGAAGGCTGGCGTACCGCAGCGTGCCGCGATCACGCGGTAGTCGGCTTCCTGCTGCTCCGCGGCATGGGGCGCCGCCGGCTGTCGTGCCGTCTGGGCGTCCACCGGCAGGGAGATGCCGATGATCGACGCCGACAGAAATGCTCCCAATTCAACACGCGCTTTCATGAGGACCTGCCGCTTCACGAACGCTGAAGGGTTCGTCATTGGCATGGTACTGCCGCATCGCGCCAGTTGCATGGCATTGGTGTGAACTAGTGCCCGGAGCAGCGTACGCAGTTGCGGATTCGCGTCGGTGCGGTGGCGCCCGCGCCACGCGCATGTTTTGCGCGGAATCGACCGGCTATCCTCGAGATGCCCCTACTCCTGCGAAAGTGACACGTCCATGACGGCTTCAACCCCTGTTCCCGGTGTCCGCCGGCTCTCCGGCATGGACGAGGGCCAGCTCCAGGCGCTGGCCGGCCTGCTGATCGACTGCGTGGAAGGCGGTGCCTCGGTGAGCTTCATGCAGCCGCTTTCGATGTCCAAGGCGCAGGCGTTCTGGCGCCGGGTCGCCGAGAGCGAGGCCCGCGGGGAGCGCATCCTGCTGGTGGCCGAGGACGCCACCGGCATCGTGGGCACCGTGCAGCTGGTACTGGAGCAGCCGGAGAACCAGCCGCACCGGGCGGACGTCTCGAAGATGCTGGTACACCGCCGCGCACGCCGCCGCGGGTGGGGAGAGGCCCTGATGCAGGCGGCCGAGCAGGCGGCGCGCGAATGCGGCAAGACGCTGCTGGTGCTCGACACGGCGAGCGGCGATGCCGAGCGGCTCTATGTCCGTTGCGGCTGGCAGCGCTGCGGCACGATACCCGGCTACGCGCTATGGCCGCAGGGCGGACCGTGCGACACCACCTTCTTCTATCGCGTGCTGGACAACTGAGGGGCAGCGGCGGCGACATGGCGATGCTCGCGCTGGCTCGGGCCGCCCGCGCGCCGACGCAGGCCTGAGCTCCGTGCACGCCACCTGTGGCCGGGGAAGCCGTCTGGCTTATGCTGCCCTGTCCACCATGTCGATGAAATCAGGTTTCAGCAACCTTCGCATCAGCTTGAACACGCGCCTGAGCGCCGGCGTGGCGGCGGTGGTGCTGGCCGCGACCTTTGCCATCGCAACCGTCGCCTTGCACCTGGTCAAGGCCAGCATGCAGGCATCGATCGCCAACGAGGAGTTCGCGCGGGTGTCGGCCATCGCCGATGCGGTCGACCAGAAGTTCGTCAGCCGGCGGACCTTGCTGAAGACCTTCGCCGAAAGCGTGCAATCGCACGATGGCCCGAACGCCGAGCCGCTGCAGGGCCTTCTGGAGAAGCACCAGTCGCTGCGCGAGGCCTTCGACAACGTCGCGCTCATCGATCTCGATGGCGAGATCGTCGCCAACCTCGACGGCGCGCGGAGCATCGGACGCGCGAACGTCAAGGACCGCTCGTACTTCGCTCAGACCCTCTCCGCCGGAGCCGGGGTGATCTCGATGCCCTACCGCAATCGGATCAACGGCCTGGCGCAGGTCGCCATCACGCAGCCGGTGCGAAACGCGGCCGGGCAGGTGCGGCTGATGATCTCGGGTTCCATCAACCTGAAGGAGCGAAACATCCTCGGGGACCTGGCCGACGTCAAGTTCGGCAAGACAGGCCACCTGTTCATTCTGTCCAGGGACGGCGTCGTGATCGACCATCCGCGACCGGAGCTGGTGCTGAACCGTGTCGGCGTCGACAGCGCCTGGGACGCCGGGATCCAGCGCGCGATCGCAGGTTTCGAGGGCACGACCGAGGGGCTGGATGAGGACGGGGCGCGTGCCCTGTACGCCTTCAAGCGGATTCGCCAGGCCGACTGGGTCCTGGGCGCCGTGTATCCGCAGAGAGAGGCCTTCGCGCACATCGATGCCATCGAGCGCGTGGCCTGGGGCGGCGCGATCGTGCTGGCCCTGCTGGCGGGCGCTGCCGCCCTGGCCGTGGCGCGGGGGCAGCTGCAGCCGCTTTCGCAGCTGCACCGGCGCATGCTGGACGCGCAGGCCGCGCCGGCGGAAGCCGCGGCGCCGCGCACCTATGCCCGCGACGAGATCGGCGACCTCTCGCGAACCTTCGACGAACTGATGCAGCAGCGGCGAGCCAGCGAGAAATTCCTGCGGGACATCACGGACAACCTGCCTGCCATGGTGTCGCACGCGGACGCGCAAGGCCGCTACACCTTCGTGAACGCGCGCCTGTGCGAAAAGCTGGGCCGCAGCGCGGCCGAGCTCGTGGGTCAGCCCGTGCGGAACGCGCGCGGTGCCGACTACAGCGTGATCCCGGAGCGCTACCTCCAGCGGGTGCTGGCGGGCGAGCCCGTGACCTTCGAACGTCGAGGTTCCACCAAGCAGGGCGAGGAGCCCCGCTTCTTCCAGACCGAGCTCATCCCCGACCGGGACGCAGCGGGCACGGTCCGCGGTTACTACGCGATGACCTCCGACGTGACGGAGCGCAAGCGCGTCCAGCTGAGCCTCGCGCACAGCGTGGCGCAGATCCGCACCATCGCCGACAACATCCCGGCGCTGGTCTCGCATGTCGATGCCTCGCTGCGCTACACCTTCGTCAATGCGAAGGTCAAGGCGCTGCACAAGTCCGACGCGTTGGTGGGCCGGTCGATGCCGGAGGTGCGCGGCCCATCGGATTTCGCAGTTGTCGAGCCCTACTATCGACGCGCGCTCGCCGGAGAGATAGTCATCGTCGAGAAGGCCGGCGATGCGGCGCTCGGGATCGGCGGCCGGACCTACAAGGCCCACTACATCCCCGACCAGGACGATGTCGGCATGGTCCAAGGCGTCTTCGCCATGACCTTCGACATCACCGAGGAGGCCAACGTCCGCAAGGCCCTGAGCGAGCAGGAGAAGCGGCTGCGCGACGTCACCGACAGCATCCCGGCCCTGGTGGGGTACTTCGATCGCAATGAGAACTGCCTGTACGGCAACAGCCGGGCGCGGCAGATGGCGGGCCTGGGCGATGGCCCGCTCGGTGGCGTGACCTTGCGCGCCGCCGTGGGCGAGGCGGTGTACGCGCAGCACTTGCCCTTTCTTCCGACCGTGCTGGCGGGAGAGGCGGCACGTTTTCCGGTCGAGGCGCCCCTGTACGGCAAGAACGGCTACTTCCAGGTCAACCTGATTCCGGACAAGGACCTTCAGGGAAACGTGCTGGGCTTCTACGTCATGACCTTCAACATCACGGCCTTGAAGGAGGCGGAAATGCTCCAGGCCGAGAGCGAGACGCGCCTGCGCACCATCACCGACAACCTGCCGGCACTCATCACCTACATCGACCGGGAGCAGAAGATCACCTTCGCGAACGGGACCTACCGCGAATGGCTGGGGCTCAATCCCGCCGAGCTGGTGGGGCGCCATATCCGCGATGTCGCCGGGCCCGAGCTGTACGCGTCGCGCAAGGCCACCATCGAGCGGGCGCTGGCCGGGGAGCGCGTCGAGTTCGAGGCAGCCACCCGACGGGGGGATTTCGATCGCGTCACCCATGTCATCTATGTGCCGGACGTCGGACCCGACGGAGCGACCCACGGCATCTTCTCGCTCAGCCTGGACATCACCGAGCTGAAGGTGGTGGAGCGCAAGCTGATCGAACTGGCGCGGGTTGACACCCTCACCGGCCTGCCGAACCGACTGGCCTTCAACGAGCTGCTGCCCGCGGCAATCGCGCGCGCCACGCGCGCGCAAAGCGCGCTCGCCCTGATGTTCCTCGACATCGACCATTTCAAGTCCATCAACGACACGCTCGGCCATGCGTGGGGCGACGAGGTGCTGGCCGAGTTCGCCCGGCGCCTGCAAGCCAGCGTCAGAAGCACCGATACCGTGGTGCGCCTGGCCGGCGACGAGTTCGTGATCGTGCTCGAGAACCTGGACAGGCCGGAGGCGGCCTCGACGGTGGCCAGGAAGGTCATCACATCCGTCAACGCAGCGGCCTTCCAGCTCGATGGCCGGAGCCTGAACGTCACGACCAGCATCGGCGTCGCCTTCCATCTGCCTGCGGGCGCCACCGTCACGACGGCGGAACTGCTGGCCCGCGCCGACGCTGCGCTGTACCGCGCCAAGGCTGCGGGGCGCAATACTTTTGTGCTCACGGCAGACTGAGTTTGCATGGCGGGGCAGTGCGTGCTCGTGCGCCGCGCGCAGCTGTGCTGAAATCGTGCCGGGGACCTCAGAATCCCCAAGCTGAAACTGAACAAGAGGTCAAAGTCATGTCGTCTGCGGAAGTCGTCACGCCGGATCAATTGCTGAAGGAGCTCGAGGCCCAGAGCCGCATGCCGATCATGCGCATCGGGCAGGCGCTGGTCTCGCTCGGCATGGTTACGGAGAAGCAGCTGGAGGCCGCGCTGGCGCAGCAGCAGCTCGATCGCAACGTGCCGCTGGGCGAGACGCTGGTGCGCATGGGCGTGGTCAACCGCTCCCAGCTGCAGATTGCGCTGGTCCGCAAGATGGGCTACCCGCTGGTCAACCTGCAGCTGTTTCCGCCGGCGGCCGAGGCCTTGCGCAAGATCAACCATGGCGTGGCGCGCCGCTTGCAAGTGATGCCACTGATCATCCACGAGGGCCGCCTCGTGCTCGCCCTCGACGACCCTGCCAGCCGGCACGCTGCGCTCGACGAGGTGGAGTTCATCGCGCAGATGAAGGTGGTGCCGGTGATCGGGCAGTGCCGTGACCTGGACGATGTGCTGCACAAGGCCTACGAGAAGATCGGCGCGCAGGCGGAAGGGCGCTCGGCGGCGGTCGACCCGATGAGCATCGACTTCGACCTGGCTGGCACCAGCGAGCTGCTGGAGACGCTGGAAAAGGAGGTCCGTCCACCGGCCGACGAGGATGCGCCGATCGAGCAATCGGACAACTCCCTGGTGCGCATGATCAACAGCATGATCCAGGAGGCGCACCGCGAGGGCGTGTCGGACATCCACATCGAGAGCTATCCCGGGCGCGAGAAGACGCGCATCCGCTTTCGCCGCGACGGCCGGCTCTACACCTACCTGGAGCTGCCGCCCAGCTACCGCAATGCAATCGTCGCGCGCGTGAAGATCATGTGCGACCTCGACATCAGCGAGAAGCGCAAGCCGCAGGACGGCAAGATCAACTTCGCAAAGTTCTCCCCCCAGCACCGCATCGAGCTGCGCGTGGCGACCATCCCGACCACCAGCGGGCTGGAAGACGTGGTGATGCGCATCCTTGCGTCGGCCAAGCCCATCGCGCTGGATGCGCTGGGATTGTCGGCGCGCAACCTGGCGCGGCTGACCGAGGCCGTCGAACGCCCCTATGGCATGGTGCTGTGCGTCGGGCCGACCGGCTCGGGCAAGACCACCACGCTGCACTCGGCGCTCATGCACATCAACACGCCCGAGCGCAAGATCTGGACCGCGGAAGATCCCATCGAGATCACCCAGCCCGGGCTGCGGCAGGTGCAGGTCAACCTCCGCATCGACTGGACCTTCGCCAAAGCGCTGCGTGCCTTCGTGCGCGCCGATCCCGATGTGATCATGGTCGGCGAGATCCGCGACGAGGAGACCGCGAAGATCGCGATCGAGGCCTCGCTGACGGGGCACCTCGTGCTGTCGACCCTGCACACCAACAGCGCGCCCGAGACGGTGACGCGGCTGCTCGACATGGGCATGGACCCCTTCAATTTCGCGGACTCGCTGCTGGCCGTGTTGGCGCAGCGGCTGGTGCGGCGCCTCTGCACGCACTGCATCAGCAGCCGTCCGCTGACCCCGGAGGAGACCGATGAGCTGGTGTCCGACTACCTGAATGCCTACGCGGTGAAAGCGTCGCCGTCCGATCGCGAGGGGGTGGTCGCTTCCTGGGAGCGCCGCCATGCGCGCGACGGGCGGCTCATGCACTTTTCGAGCGCCGGCTGCGAGGAGTGCAAGGAAACCGGCTTCAGGGGGCGCGTCGGCATCCACGAGCTGATGCTGATGTCCAAGGGGCTGCGCCGCCTGGTGCAAGGCGGCGCCCGTGCCGAAGAGATTCAGCAGGCGGCGCTGCGCGAGGGCATGCGCACGCTGCGCCAGGACGGCATCGCCAAGGTGCTGTCCGGGCAGACCACGATCGACGAGGTGCGCGCGACCAGCAATGTCTGAGCCCCGCGCGGGGCCAGTCTCGATCGGTTCGGGCCGGCTTCAGGCGGCGTCCCACGCCACCACCGGCAGCGCGGCGATGGCGGGACTGGCGAACAGGAAGCCCTGGAAGAGGTCCACGCCCAGCGCGCGCAGTGCATGGACTTCTTCCCGGGCCTCGACTCCTTCCGCGATCACCCGGATCTGGAGCTCGTCGCAGGTCGCCACGAAGCCCTTCACGATCGCGATGCGGACCGGGTCCATGTGGATGCCGCGGACCAGGCTCATGTCGATCTTCACGACGTCGGGCTGGAAGGCTGCGAGCAGTTCGAAGCTCGCATAGGCGGCGCCGAAATCGTCGATCGCGGAGGTGAACCCGTAGCGCTTGAAGATGCGGAAGGTGGCTGCGAGGCCGGGCAGGTCCTTGACGCGCTCGCCTTCGGTGATCTCGAACATCAGGCGCTGGACCGGAAAATTGCAGCGCTCGGCAGCGGCCATGGCGGTGCGGAAGCAGGCCTCCTGGCCGGCGACGTCGTTGGGCATGACGTTGAGGCTGAGCCTGGACTCCATCCCCAGCGCGGCCGCGAGCTCGATCGCATTCACGCGGCAGGCCTCGTGAAACGCAAAGCGGTCTTGCGGGGCTACACGGGCGAACACCTCGGAAGCACCTTCGCCGGAAACGCCGCGCACCAATGCCTCGTGGGCGAAGATTTCCCGCCGCGCGAGGTCCACGATGGGCTGGAAGGCCATCGTGAAGGCCGATTCATCGCCCGGGGAAGCGGCATGGGCTCTGATCGGAGCAGTCACTGGAAATGATCCTCGTGGGCGATGGTTGAGCGGTGCCCCCGGGGCGGACAGGTGCAGGGCGTGGGTGCAGATTCCTGCACGCCTGCATTGTGCGCGTGCCGGCGGGCGGCGGCGCGGCTTCGGCGCCACGAAGCAGCCCGCGCAGCGGACGAAGTCACGGCCCGCCGCGCCGCCTAAAATGCCGGGCCCGGCGCTGCTGCCCCGCAGCGCCGATTTTTTTATCCGGGGCCATGTAGAGGAACACCATGTACAAAAACCTCGCCGCCGCGCTCGCGGCCGCCTGTTTTTTCATTTCGCCTTCTTTTTCGCAATCCGCCGCCCGGGCGGACCCGCTCAAGATCGGCTTCGTGTATGTCGCGCCCATTACCGCTGCCGGCTGGGTGCGGCAGCACGAGGAGGGCCGCAAGGCCGTCGAGGCAGCGCTCGGCGGCAAGGTGAAGACCACCTATGTCGAGAACGTGCCGGAGGGCCCCGATGCCGAGCGCGTGATCCGCGATCTCGCGCAGCAGGGCCACAAGCTGATCTTCACGCCCAGCTTCGGCTACATGGAGCCCACCCTCAAGGTGGCGCGCGACTTCCCCGACGTGAAGTTCGAGTCCATCACCGGCTACAAGCTCGCATCCAACGTCTCGACCGCGAACGCCCGCTACTACCAGGGGCGCTACCTCGCGGGCGTGGCCGCGGGTCGCATGAGCAAGACCCATGTCGCGGGCTACGTCGCCGGTTTCCCGATTCCGGAGGTGCTGCAGGGCATCAACGCCTTCACGCTGGGCATGCGCTCGGTCGATCCGAAGGCGCGGGTCAAGGTCGTGTGGCTGGACGCCTGGTTCGATCCGCCAAGGGAGCGCGACGCCGCGATGACGCTGTTCAACCAGGACGTGGACGTGATCGCCTTCCACACCGGCTCCACCGCCGTGATGGCCGCGGCGCAGGAGCGCGGCAAGATGGCCGTCGCCTACCACTCCGACATGCGCAAGGTCGCGCCCGATGCGCAGATCGTCGCCGTCACCCACGAGTGGGGCGGCTACTACACCCAGCGCGCGAAGGCGGCGCTCGACGGCAGCTGGAAGCCGGTCAACATCTGGGGCGGCGTGAAGGAAGGAATGGTCAGCGTCGGCGACTTCGGTCCCAAGGTGCCGAAGCCCGTGCAGGAAGAGGTGCTGGCACGGCAGCAGGACATCGGGAGCGGCAAGCTGCAGGTCTTCCGCGCGGTCCAGGACGTGCGCGACAACGAGGGCAGGGTCGTCATCGCCAAGGGTGCCGGCCTGCGCGACGACCAGATCCTCATGATGAACTGGCTGGTCGAGGGGGTCGAGGGGCGGGTTGCACGCTGACGCCGGCGGGCCGTCTCAGTGCACGAAGCCGCGCTCGCGGTGAAAGTACGCAGCCTCTGGGTCGAGCTTCTTCACCTGCGCCGCGGGTGAGCCCGCGTACACGGCGTATTCCTCGCCGTGCGCCTTGTTGAGCACCGAGCCCGCGCCCAGCATCGAACGGTCGGGCAGGGCGGCGCCGCCCAGCACCGTCACCCGCGTGCCCACCAGGCAGTAGGCGCCGATGCGGATGGGCTTGCAGTCCTGCCGGTTCTCCTGCGCGTTGATGCCATGGGTGATCAGCTGCGAGTGGTAGCCCGCGATGGTGGTGAAGGCGCCGATGTCGACGCGGTCGGTGCAGTCGATGATGTGCTGCTTGGTGACGGCCGCATGCTCGCCCAGCGAGAGCGTCGGGTCACGGTCGGTGCGATGCCTGAAATGGGCACCGGCCGGCGGGTGGCCGGTGATCCAGTTCGAGCGGTCGATGACCGAGTGCGCGCCGCACTCGAGCCGGCCCAGGTGGATGGCCACGTTGAAGTGCCCGATGTACGCCCCTTCGCCCATCACCAGGTGGCCCGGGAAGACATAGGAGAGCCCGATGCGGGCGCCGTCTGCTATCTCGTAACCCCAGAAGCGCCGCAGCACCGCGCGCTTCAGCGTCCAGGGCAGGAACACCACGAGCAGGCCCAGCAGCCTCTTCATCGGGCGGCCTTCCGTTCGTCGAGCACGCGGCGGTAGGCCGCCACGTAGTTCGCGGCCATGCTTTGCGCGGAGTAGTGCGTGGCGTTCTCGAGGCCCAGCCGGCGCATCTCGGCGAAGCGCGGCGCCGCGTTCTCGATGGCGGTGGCCATGGCGTCGGGATCGTTGGGGTCCACGTACACCGCGCCTTCGCCGCCGATCTCGTTCATCGGCGCTAGGTCGGAGGTGAAGACCGCGCAGCCGCAGGCCTGGGCCTCGATCACCGGCCAGCCGAAGCCTTCCTGCAGCGAAGGGAAGAGCAGGGCGGTCGCGCTGGCGTAGAGCGCGCGCAGCTCCTCGTGCGAGACGCCTTGCACGGTCTTGACCCGATCGGCCACGCCGTGCTTGCGGGCCAGCTCGGCCATCTCCGGCACCAGTTCGGGGCCGACGAACAGCAACTGCTCCGCCGGCGCAGGCCGGCCGCTCGCCGCTGCGCGCTCTTGCAGCGCGATGAAGGTCTCCAGCACCTTGCGGCGGTTCTTGCGTGCCAGGTCCCAGCCGACATGCATCAGGAACTTGTCTCCGGTCGAGATGCCGAAGCGCCGGATCAGGCCCTCGGCCTCTTCGGGCGGCACCGGCCGGAAATCGTCGTTGAGCCCGTTGAGCACCACGGTGACCCGCGATTCCTCGGCCAGCCCCAGCGCCAGCAGCTCGCGCCGGGTCAGGTGCGAGACGCACGCCACCAGGTCGGCTGCGCGCAGCCCCTTCACGATGAGCCGCTGGAACAGCCGGCCCGTCCAGCCCACGTTCCAGCCGTCGACCATGCCCTTGGCGGCCTGCACCGCGATGACATCGTGGCAGGTGATGACGTTGGGCTTGGACTTCACCCAGGGGATGTACATGCCGTTGGAATGGTCGGTGACATGCACCACGTCGGCCCAGCGCAGGTGCCGGGCGAGCGAGGGAATGAAGAGGATGAACTTGTCGACGTAGCCCAGCCACTTCCACAGCGCCGAGGAGGTGGGCACGCGCAGCACGCGCCGCGGCGGCGTCAGCACGCGCAGCTCGCAGCCGTGGTGGGGCAGTTCGCGTTCCAGGATTCGCTTGAAGGCCAGCATGCTGGTCTGGCCGTCGGGGACGTAGTTCCCGATGAGGAGCACTTTCATGTTGGACATGCGCGGCGGTCTGCGTCGCGTGAAGTCATCGCTGTTCCTGTTGGGCTATTGGGGTGAAGCAAGAATTATGTTCTAGCGGCAGGGGCACCCCGGGAGGTGGACCACCGAAGCGAAGCTGTCGTATAGGCTCCATACGCGCTCGCACATTCCGTACCGGGCCTCGCTGCCTTACCCTCCCAGCCCATGCAAGCCTACCGTGCCTCCCTTTTGCGATTCGATGCCGCCGGCCAGCCGGTTTTCGACCAGGACGGGCTGCTGGTCGTCGGCCCCGACGCCGCTGGACGCCAGCGGGTGCAGGATGCCGGTGCCTTCGCAGGCGTCGCCGCCCGCCATCCTGGCGTGGCAGTCACGCAATGGCCGGGCCGCATCATTGCGCCGGGCTTCGTCGACATGCACATCCACTTCCCGCAGACCGACATCATCGGCGCGCCTTCCGCAGGCCTGCTGCCCTGGCTCGAGAACTACACCTTCCCGGCCGAGAGCCGCTTCGCCGAGCTGGCCCATGCGGCCGAGGTGGCCGAGGTCTTCTTCGACGAGCTGCTGCGCAACGGCGTCACCACCTCCCTGACCTTCGCGACCTCGCATCCGGCTTCGGTGCAGGCCTTCTTCGAGGCGGCGCAGCGCCGCTCGCTGCGCATGATCACGGGCAAGGTGCTGCAGGACCGACATTCGCCCAACGGCGTGCGCGACCAGACCGAGCAGAGCCTGATCGACACCGAATCACTGATTCGCCGCTGGCACGACGTGGACCGGCTGGGCTACGCGATCACCCCGCGCTTCGCTCCCACCAGCACCGACGCGCAGCTGCGCGGCGCGGGCGAGCTGGCCGCCAGATACCCCGACACCTGGATCCACTCGCACGTGGCCGAGAACAAGGACGAGGTGAAGTGGGCGCGCGAGCTCTTCCCGGGCGCGCGTTCCTACCTCGATGTCTACCGTGGCTTCGGCCTGATGCGCGAGCGCGCCGTCTACGCCCATTGCATCCATTTCGACGACGACGACCGCCGCCTGATGCGCGAGACCGGTACCGCCGCGGCCGTGAGCCCGACCAGCAACCTGTTCCTCGGCAGCGGCTTCTTCGACTTCGAGGGGGCCGATCGCATCGGCTGCGCCTACGGCCTGGCGAGCGACGTGGGCGGCGGCACCAGCTTCAGCCCGTTCTCGACCATGCTGGCCGCCTACTACGTGGGCCGCGAGGGCCAGACCAAGCCGGGCCTCAGCATCGCGCCCTCGCAGCTGTGGTGGCGCCACACCGGCGGTGCAGCGCGGGCCCTGGGGCTGGAGGGCGTCATCGGCAACCTGCAGCCGGGTTGCGAGGCCGACTTCGTGGTGCTCGACCCCAAGGCCACTGCGATGCTCGCGCGCAAGACGGCGCGGGCGGACAGCCTGGAGGAATTGCTGTTCGCCATGATCGTGCTTGGCGATGACCGGCTGGTCGAGCGCACCGTGATTTCGCAGGCCTCGAGCGCCTGAGGCCCGGCGGGTGGGCGGGAGCCGCTGCCTAGAATAGCGGCCCCAAGGAAGGACCTGACATGAGCATCAAGAGCGACAAGTGGATCCGGCGCATGGCCGAGAAGAACGGCATGATCGAGCCCTTCGAGCCGGGCCAGATCCGCGAGCAGGACGGCCACCGCATCATCAGCTATGGCACCTCCAGCTACGGCTACGACATCCGCTGCGCACCCGAGTTCAAGGTCTTCACCAACATCCACAGCACGGTGGTCGACCCGAAGAACTTCGATGAGAAGAGCTTCGTCGACTTCCACGGCGACTCCTGCATCATCCCGCCCAACAGCTTCGCCCTGGCGCGCACGGTGGAGTACTTCCGCATCCCGCGCAACGTGCTGACCATCTGCCTGGGCAAGAGCACTTACGCCCGCTGCGGGATCATCGTCAACGTCACGCCTTTCGAGCCCGAATGGGAAGGCTACGTGACACTGGAGTTCAGCAACACCACGCCGCTGCCGGCCAAGATCTACGCCGGCGAGGGCTGCGCCCAGGTGCTCTTCTTCGAGAGCGACGAGGTCTGCGAGATCAGCTACAAGGACCGCGGTGGCAAGTACCAGGGACAGCGCGGCGTGACCCTGCCCAAGGCATAGTCCACTACCGACTTCGCGGCGCTGTCCTGCATGCGCTTGCGCCTCGCCGGCCGTGCGGCCCGGTCCGGCCAGCGCGAGGATCCTCGGCCATGGACGTGCTCCCGGATCGGGCGCGTACCATCGGCGGGCAGCAGCCGTCGCGGGCGGCAAGGAGACGCGTCATGAGATGGGAAGGCAACGAACAATCGGACAACGTCGAGGACCGCCGCAGCGGAGGTGGCGGGGGCTTCGGCGGCTTACCGATCGGGGGGCGCAGCGTCGGGCTTGGCACCATCGCGATCGCCGTGATCGCGGGGTGGATCTTCGGCATCAACCCGCTCACCCTGCTGGGGCTGATGAGCGGCGGCGAGCCGCCGGCCCAGGTGCAGCAGCAGGGCCCGGCCCAGAAGCCGCCCGCCGAGGACCGCGAGGCCGCCTTCGTCTCCACCGTGCTGCGCAACACCGAGGTGGTGTGGAGCGACATCTTCCGGCAGAACGGCAGCACCTACACGCCCACGCGCCTGGTGCTGTTCCGCGGCGCCACGCCCACGGCCTGCGGCGCCGGCCAGGCCGCCATGGGCCCCTTCTATTGCCCGGGGGACAAGAAGGTCTACATCGACCTGAGCTTCTACGACACCCTCTCGCGCCAGCTGGGCGCGCCGGGCGAGTTCGCCCGCGCCTACGTGATTGCGCACGAGGTGGGCCACCATGTGCAGGACGTGCTGGGCGTCACCGGCAAGGTCGACCAGATGCGTGGCCGCCTGAGCCAGGCGCAGAACAATGCGCTGAGCGTGCGGGTCGAGCTGCAAGCCGACTGCTTTGCGGGCGTCTGGGCTCACCATTCGCAGGAATCGAAGCGCTGGCTGGACCCGGGCGACATCGAGGCCGCGATGAACGCGGCCGCCAAGATCGGCGACGACGCACTTCAGCGCTCGGCCGGCCGGGCCGTGGTCCCCGACAGCTTCACCCATGGCTCCAGCGCGCAGCGCCAGCGCTGGTTCGGCGCCGGCTACAAGAGCGGCAAGATCCAGGATTGCGACACCTTCGCCGCGAAAAGCCTTTGAGACGGAGCTCCGGCGCTATCCAAAAGAGAGCAAGGGGGCCAGTCACCGCACTGTCATCCCCGTCTTTTGCCGCAGTGCGACAATAGCGGGCTTCATGACCAGTTCCTTTTCCAATCTTTCCCTGGCCGAACCGCTGGCGCGCGCGGTGGCCGAAATGGGCTACGAGAGCATGACGCCGATCCAGGAGCAGGCCATTCCGGTGGTGCTTGCGGGTCAGGACGTGATGGGCGCCGCGCAGACCGGCACCGGCAAGACGGCCGCCTTCTCGCTGCCCCTGCTCCAGCGCATGCTCAAGCACGAGAACAGCTCGACCTCGCCGGCGCGCCACCCGGTGCGTGCGCTGGTGCTGCTGCCCACGCGCGAGCTGGCCGACCAGGTGGCGCAGCAGGTCAAGCTCTACGCCAAGTACACCAACCTGCGAAGCGCGGTTGTGTTCGGCGGCATCGACATGAAGCCGCAGACGCTGGAGCTCAAGAAAGGCGTCGAAGTCCTGGTGGCCACGCCGGGCCGGCTGCTGGACCACATCGAGGCCAAGAACGCGGTACTCAACCAGGTCGAGTACGTGGTGCTCGACGAGGCTGACCGCATGCTGGACATCGGCTTCCTCCCTGACCTGCAGCGCATCCTTTCGTACCTGCCCAAGCAGCGCACCACGCTGCTGTTCTCGGCCACCTTCTCGCCCGAGATCAAGCGCCTGGCCGGCAGCTACCTGCAGAACCCGGTCACCATCGAGGTGGCGCGCCCGAACGAAACGGCCTCCACCGTCGAGCAGCATTTCTACAGCGTGAGCGACGACGACAAGCGCCGCGCGCTGAAGCAGATACTGAGGCAGCGTGGCCTCAAGCAAGCCTTCGTTTTCGTCAACAGCAAGCTGGGCTGTGCGCGGCTCGCCCGCTCGCTGGAGCGCGAAGGGCTCAACACCACGGCACTGCACGGCGACAAGAGCCAGGACGAACGCCTGAAGGCGCTGGCTGCGTTCAAGGCCGGCGAGGTCGACCTGCTGGTGGCCACCGACGTGGCGGCGCGCGGCCTCGACATCAAGGACGTGCCGGCGGTCTTCAACTTCGACATCCCCTTCAACGCCGAAGACTACGTGCACCGCATCGGCCGCACCGGCCGCGCCGGCGCCTCGGGACTGGCGGTGAGCTTCGCGAGCGGTGGCAACGATGTGCGCCTGGTGGCCGACATCGAGAAGCTGATCAAGAAGAAGATCGAGCTGGAGCCCGTGGAGTTCGAGGAAGACCGTCCGCGCGGGCGCATCAACGACGGCCGCCGCCACTGGCGTGACGAGGGCGAGGCCGGCGACGCGCGCGACGTGCTCGACCAGCCGCGCGAGCGCACCGGCGAAGCCCGCTTCGGACGCGGCACACGGCCGCACCGCGCACCCGCGGCGCCGCGCGACCCCTTCTTCGAGAAGCCCTACGAGAGCCCCGAGCGCGAGGCCGCGCCTTCCTGGGAGGCTGCCGCCAAGGCAACGCCCGCCCGCGGCCTCTCGAGCAACATCAAGAGCAAGCGCAAGGTCCCGGCGCTGTTCAAGGCCGCCGCTTCGGAGCCGCAGCCGGGCTGAACCCGGCGCTCAGCCGGGCTTCTGCGCCTGCGCACAGCGCACCTGGATCAGCTCGCGATCCGCGGTCGTTGCGCCAATGCGTACCGCGCTCAGGCAACCGCCCCAGACACAGCCCGTGTCCGTCGACAGCAGGTCGGGCCGCGAGAGCCAGCCGAGCGTGGACCAGTGGCCGAAGGCGACCGTGAGATTCGCGGTGCGCCGCCCGGGCACGTCGAACCAGGGCATGAAGCCCGCGGGTGCGGCGGCTGATCCGTCCTTGGTCTCGAACTCCATCACGCCCACCGCGCTGCAGAAGCGCAGCCGCGTCAGCGCATTGACAATGACGCGCAGGCGCGCGCTGCCGCTGAGCGCATCGCTCCACTGCGCGGGCTCGTTGCCGTACATGGTCTGCAGGAACTCCGTCCAGGCGGGACCGCGCAGCACTGATTCGAGCTCTGCCGCCAGCGCCAGCGTATCCGCAAGGCTCCATTGCGGCAGCACGCCCGCATGCACCATCAGCAGCTCGCCATCGGCCAGTTCGCGATGCAATGCCATGGGCTGCCGGCGCAGCCAGTCGAGCAGGGCCTCGCGGTCGGGTGCGGCCAGCACCTCGTCGAGCGTGTCCTTGCGGCCGCGCTTGCGCGCGCCCTGGGCCACGCCCAGCAGGTGCAGGTCATGGTTGCCCAGCAGGCTCTGCGCCGCGCCGTCCAGTCGCTGCACGCGCCGCAGCACGGCCAGCGAGTCGGGGCCGCGGTTGACCAGGTCGCCCAGCAGCACGAGCTGATCGCGGCTGGGGGAGAAAGCGATGTGGTCGAGCAGGCGGGCCAGGGGCTCGTCGCAGCCCTGCACGTCGCCGATCAAGTAAAGTGCCATGGGTCCCCATTCTCCCCCGCCTCCATGGATGTTTTTCTCCTGGCCTTGCTGACCACGCTCAACGCGGCGTTCGCAATGTCCGAAATGGCCCTGTCCACCAGCCGCCGGGCGCGCTTGGCCGCCTTGGCTGAAACGGGGGACACCGGCGCGGCGGCCGCGCTGGACCTGATGGAGTCGCCCACGCAGTTCCTCTCGACCGTGCAGATCGGTATCACCTCGATCGGCATGCTGAGCGGCATCGTCGGCGAGGCCGCCTTCGCCGGGCCGCTGGCCCTCTGGATGGAGGGCGTGGGCATGGGCCCGGGGGCGGCCAGCTTCTTGTCCACCGCCGTGGTGGTGAGCTGCATCACCTTCTTCACCATCATCTTCGGCGAGTTGGTGCCCAAGCGCATCGGCCAGCTCTATCCCGAGCCGGTGGCACGCCACGTGGCCCGCCCGATGCACATGCTGGCCGCTGCCGCGAAGCCCTTCGTGCTGCTGCTGTCGGGCGCCACGGCTGCCACGCTCAAGCTGCTGCGCATCGACCTGAACGCCGGCCGGATGGTGACCGAGGAGGAGATCTCGGCCAGCCTGGAAGAGGGCGTCGACGCCGGCGTCATCGAGATGCACGAGCACCAGATGGTGCGCAACGTGTTCCACCTGGACGACCGGCGCCTCAGCTCGCTGATGGTGCCGCGCGCCGACATCGACTGGCTGGAGGCTTCCGACAGCGTCGAGGAGGCCCTTCGCAAGGTGTCGGCGGAGGCGGCACGCGATGAGATCCATTCTTGGTACCCGGTATGCCGCGGCTCGCTCGACGACGTGGTGGGCACCATCAGCGTGGCCCGGCTGCTGGCGCTCGGCGTCGCGCACACCCGCACCATCGAAGAAGAGGCGCAGCCGGCGATCTTCGTGCCCGAGACCCTCACCGGCATGGAGCTGCTCGAGCAGTTCCGCGCGCGCGCCGCGCGCCTGGTGTTCGTCGTGGACGAGTACGGCGTGGTGCAGGGTTTGATGACGCCGGGCGACCTGCTCGAAGCCATCACCGGCGAGCTGCAGACCGCTACCCAGGGCGACGCGTGGGCCCACAAGCGGCCCGATGGCGTGTGGGAACTCGACGGCCTGATGCCGGTGGCCGAGCTGCGTGCGCGCCTGGGCATCCGCGAACTGCCCGACGAGGACCGCGGCCGCTACAACACGGTGGCCGGGTTGCTGATCTTCGTGGCAGGCCACCTGCCCGAGGTGGACGAGGAGATCGATTGCGAGGGCTGGCGCTTCCGGATCGTGGCGCTCGACGGCAAGCGCATCGACCGGGTGGTGGCTCGGTCGACGGCCGCGGTGGCCCAGAACGCGGCGGCCTGAGGACAGCGGCGCCGGCGGAATCGTGAGCGAAGGCCTCCGCGGTTCAGCGGGGCCGCGGATGCTCGGCGCGCCATCTCCAGGGCGGCACCGGGCGCTGATCGGCCCACAGCCCGGCGCGGCGAGCCTTGGCCTCGGACTCGGCGAACGCGTACTGGCCGCGCTCGGCGGGGCTTTGTTCGCCGGCATGGGTGCGCGACCACCAGGCCATTCCAACGGTGAGCATCGCGAGGCCGACGTCCAGCGTTTTCGCACAGGGGGCTTCGCTGCAGCTGTCCGGTGCAACCTGCACGCGGCAGATGCGACGGTGATAGCGGTCCTCGTCGAGTTTGCAGTCCAGCCGCGCCGTCTTGCGATAGGCCATCCGCGACAGCGCCTCCTTGGCCCGCCGCCCGAAAGGCTGGTTCAGCTCCGGCGCATCGATGGCATGCAGCCGCACGGTGAGCTGGCGAAAGGAGCCAGGCTCGCCGCAACGGACCTTGAGGGTGTCACCGTCGCTGATGGCGACGACCAGACAGAAGAGGGCGGCGGAAAGCATGAGGCCAAAGCGGTCCATCCTAAAGGCTCTGATCGGGCCGGCTCCGGTGCGACCGCTCGCCGCTGGAGATCCGCCACCTGCGACCACTTCACCTTTCGCGACGGCCTCATCCAGCTCAAGAACTCCTGGCGCAAGGCCCGCGGCTGACCCGCGGACCTGTGGCGCGAACGCCCCGGCCGACCAAAAGTAGCTTGGGAAAGTAACTATTTGTGTGATTCAATCGGCGCCGGAGTAGAGGACCGTCGAGGACATCCATGAAAAGACTGCTGTGCATCTTCTGCATTGCCGCCCTGGTGGCCGGCTGCGCCACCCGCCCCAACGAGGGCCCCGGTTCAGGTTCCGGCGCGGACTACGTGCCCGCCGTTCAGGCGCCGGCCAACAACCCTGGCGCCTACGAACAGGACCTGGCCCGGTGCCGCGCCTCGGCTGCCACCATCCCGTTCCGGGCCAGCCAGCATGACGATGCGCTCGTCGTGCTCGACACCGGCGTGGTCGGCGCCGGCTGGATGGCCGGCATCCCGACGCTGAGCGGTATCGCGGTGGTCGGCGGCCTCTATGCCTTCAACAAGGCCGTCTACACCCCCGAGCGCCGCGTCTGGCATGCCAAGCAGGAAACCGCCATGGTCAACTGCCTGGCGCAGAAGGGCTACGTCAACACCGACCCCAGCGTGCGCGTGACCTGGGTGCCGCCCGGGCAACGCTTTGCGCAGCCGGCGCTGCGCAGCACCGGGCGTGACACCTACAGCGCCGAGCAGCTCGCCAAGGCCCGCCGCTGCAGCGTGCTGCCCATGGCCACCTTGGTGGAGAAGGGCCCGGGCTACGAGCGCCACAGCATCCCGTGCAGCAATGGCCAGACGATGGCCGTGCGCTGCGAGTTCGGGAACTGCCGGGCGGGGTAGCGGGCGCCGATTTCGCCGCACAGTAGAGTCAGGCGGCTCATTGCTCCCATACCCGGGGTGTCGGGATTGCCCCGAGTTCGATGTCCTCATCGGAATCGGGGATGTGCTCGTATGTGGAGTCGGAATCAGTTTCCGATACGGCGTCGGAATCGGACACCGTTTCGCTAATGCCTCGATCGTCGGGCTCGTACCTTTCGGTTCTCGGTGTGAAGGGATCTTGAGTCTCCTGACGCCCTTGCAGAGGGGGAAGGGTTCTTTCGGCTCCCGGTCGGTAGACCCCCCCTCCGCGTGCGCCTTCGCTGTGCATCAAGATCAGCGCCCAATAGACCATGAAGATGCCGAACCCCGCCATCAGGTTCCAGATCGTCAGTTGGGTGTTCTCGTCGCTGTCCTTGATCCTGTCCCCCATCAAGCCATCCATCAAGACCAGGAGAGCGAAGACGGCGCCGAGCGCACTCTGGCGGGCGCTATCGGTGACGAGCAGTTGCCTGCCTAAGCGCTCGACCGCCTCCATGGTCGAGCTCACATTGGTGGGCTGAAACCGAATTCCAATGCGAATCCCTTCGGTTTTTTCGCGCCTCTTGTCAGCAACTTCCTCTACCAGTTGCGTCAGAAGGTCGGAGGGGAGAGTTGCCGGTTTCTCCTTGAACATCGACGCCAGCACGTCCTGCTCGACGGGGGTGAGCGAACCCGGGAGATAAAGTCTCACCAACTCGTACGAGTACAGCTCTCTAACGATCTCTTCGTGTTCCTCTGGCCGCAAATCGTCGTGCAATCGGCATATGTGCCTGATCATCTTGTCAAAGCGAGTGAAGTCCAGTGTGCTCTTCACATCGGATCGCAGAGCGGATATCGGACGCAATCTTGCGGGCTTCTGATCGGTGCTGATGAATTCGTGTGCGAGGAGCTTCAGCAGGTCCTGGTCTGCGCCGAGCTCGCTCGGGTCTGCATGCCGCAGCCGTTGCCAGCTTTGCTGGTACCCGTCGACTGTTTCCTGGAGCTCTGCCAAATCTCGGCGTTGCGCCTCGTTGATCCGACTGTTGTCGAGCCTTCTCAGTCGATCCAGCTCACGTGTCTTCTTGTAGACGCCAAGCGCTACTTCAATGGATTTCAGATGAGCCAGCTGCTCCGCGCTATAGCAGTCCGGGTCTCTGCTCAATGCCTCCCACATTTGCCCCAATATTTGTGTGTTTCGATATACCCGAAGCTCCTTCCGAAGATCTTCCAGGTATTGCCGGTTCGCCTTGTCAAGCTGATCCTTGTCGAGATTCCTCATGCGCTGAAACTCTCGTTGATACAGCTCGAGGTTCTTGTCGTCGATCTTTTTCTGGCGTTCTTTGCGAGGTGTCTCCAGCAGGACCTTGGCCAACTCGGTCAGCTCGCCGATGTACTTCGAGTGGGCGGCCTCGACTTGCATGTTGACCGCCTCCTTTTTCCGGTATTCCCTGGTCTGGATCCACCTCAGGATGGTCGGCAGGATCAAGTCGTCCCCAACCTCGACAGCGGCCCACGTCAGGGCGCTCCCCAAGGAGGCGGGAAGATCCAGGACAGCGTTCTGGAGGGCTGCAAGATGTTCCGGCATCATCCTTTCGGTTTCGTTTCCTGTGCGAGGGAGGGCACCGGCGCCGGCGGTTGGCAGTGTTTTGCCGATGAGCATTCCCGCAAACGCGTTGATCAACGAGTAGATGCCTCCCGCTCCGAGTACGCCGAGCTTCGAAATTGATTCGACGTTGTCCGAAAAAGGGAACCAGAAGTTCAAGCCATCGCGAAGGAGGCAGTAGATAGCCACAGGCGAAAGCTTTGCAGCCAATGTGCCCAGCACGTCGGTTTCGTAGCAGGCCAGCAGCAGGCCTAGGTACAGCATTCCCAGCCACAGGCGCGAAACGACGCTGGTCGGGTTGGCGGTGCCCAGAACGCCGGAGAGGATGCCACCCAGAACGTTCAATGTAGGGGCAAGGATGAGCGCCAGAATGCCCGCGATGCGCAGCGAGCCTTCCTGGCCGCCAAGCGCAGCGGCCTTGCTCACCTCGAACTCGACGGCATCTTCAACGAGTTTGGCCAGAACCATGATGAATACGGTATGCACCAGCACATTGGCCGTATTGGCGGCCCGTCGGCCGGCGTCGCTGCGGAAGTCGTTGCGGCAGACCGCCCCGAGATGGTTGATCAGCATGCAGCGCCGTTCCTGCTTGGCCTCGGGCCCATCTCCTTGATGGTTCGCGACCGCCGCTTGCATGCATTCCATGATGTGCTGGACATCGGCGGACAGCGTTTCGTTGTCTGAAAGATCTGGCTTGCCATGGCCATCGGGATGGGCGACCAGGCCTCTTGCATGGGCCGTGATCAGGTTGATTGCCCGAATGTCCTGCTGAGGCAGTTCCTGCTGCACCTTCCGGAGGGCGCGCGGCAGGTTCTTCGAGGCGATGCGATGGATCGCCGGCAACGCCGACTGTCTGGTCAGACCACGCTCTCTGCCACGCTCTCTGGCGGCAATGCGTTTGTCGAATGTCTTCTTGACATCTTCGATGTCGAACGTCAGTGCAGGGATCTCGGGTCTTGCCGGGATCTCGTCCGTTGGAAGACCGCCCCCGCCTTGTGGACCTGTGGGTGGCACCTTGGGTGGCACCTTGGGCGGGGTATCGGTGCTATAGGAGTGGGAGTTGCTACTGCTCAGGCTGCTGCTGGAGCTGCGTTGCATGGAGGGCCTTCCTGATTGTGGGAAAGGCCGTGTCTAACCCCAACGCGCAAGCTGGTCAAAATTTGTCGCAACTTTGTCGCGCTTTGTCGCGGCTTGTCGCGAACCCGGGCGCACCAGCGTGCGCCCTGCTCAGTCCCCGCGCGCGACCGGATGCTGCGCCAAGGCCTCCAATGCCAGCACCAGGGCCGAATGATCATCCTGCCCATGGCCCAATGCCGCGCATGCATTCATCAACTGCGCCGCCCCTGCGGTCTGCGGCAGCGCAACCCCCAGCGAGCGCGCGCTCTGCATCGCAAGATTCAAATCCTTCTGATGCAGCGAGATTCGGAAGCCCGGCGCGAAGGTGCGCTTGATCATCCGCTCCCCATGCACCTCGAGGATGCGCGACGAGGCGAAGCCGCCCATCAACGCCTGCCGCACCTTGGCCGGGTCCGCGCCGGCCTTGCTGGCGAAGACCAGCGCCTCGCCCACGGCCGCGATGTTCAGCGCCACGATGATCTGGTTGGCCACCTTGCACACCTGGCCGTCGCCCGCGGCGCCGACCAGCGTGACGTTCTTGCCCATCTTCTCGAGCAGGGGCCGCACGCGCCCGAAGACGCCTTCGTCGCCGCCGCACATGATGGTCAGGCTGGCCGCCTTGGCGCCCACCTCGCCGCCCGAGACCGGCGCATCGACATAGCCGCAACCCAGTTCCTCGATGCGCTTCGCGAAGCCCCTGGTCGCGATCGGATCGATGGAACTGCAGTCCACCACGGTCTTGCCCCTGGTCAACGCGGAGGCCACGCCGTTCTCTCCGAACAGCACCTTCTCCACGTCCGGCGTGTCGGGGACCATGATGAAGATCACGTCGGCCTGCTTCGTGACCTCGGCGGCGGAGCTGCACACGGTGGCGCGCGAGCTGAAGGGCTCGGGCACCGGCCCGTGCGTGTGGACGAAGAGCGTGTGGCCTGCTTCGAGCAAATGGCCGGCCATGGGGGCGCCCATGATGCCGAGGCCGATGAAACCGATCTTCTGGGATGCCGTAGCGGACATGCGATGAATTCCTTGTCTAGTGTGTCTGTCGTTATTGGGTGAGGGTGGTCCGCCAGCCGAGGCCGTCGAAGGTGTCGCTCTTCGGCTTGTATTCGCAGCCGATCCAGCCGGTGTAGCCGGCCCCATCGATGTGCTTGAAGAGCCACGGGTAGTTGATCTCCCCCGTGCCCGGCTCGCCACGGCCCGGGTTGTCGGCCAGCTGGATATGGCCGATGCGGGCCATGTTCTTCGTGATGGTGGCGGCCAGTTCGCCTTCCATGCGCTGCGCGTGGTAGATGTCGTATTGCAGCAGCAGGTTGGGCGAACCCACTTCGTCGATGATCGACAGCGCCTGGTCGGTGCGCGTCAGGAAGAAGCCGGGAATGTCGAAGTGGTTGATGGGCTCGATCAGCAGCATGATCCCGGCGCTCTGCAGCTCGCGGGCGGCGAAGCGCAGGTTCTCGACCGCAACCCGGCGTGCGTCCTCCGCGCTCACGCCCGCGGGCAGCTTGCCCAGCAGGCAGTTGAGCTTGGGGCAGCCCAGCGCAGTGGCGTAGTCGATGGCCATGCCAACGCCCTCGCGGAACTCGCTCACGCGATCGGGGTGGCAGGCGATGCCGCGCTCGCCACCTTCCCAGTTGCCGGCGGGCAGGTTGTGCAGCACCTGCTGCAGGCCGTTGGTGCGCAGCGCGGCGGCGAGCTCCTTCTTGTCGAAGGGGTAGGGGAACAGGTACTCGACGGCCTTGAAGCCTGCCTTGGCGGCGGCCTCGAAGCGCTGCATGAAGGGCAGCTCGGTGAAGAGCATCGTCAGGTTGGCGGCGAAACGCGGCATCTCGTGTGTCTCCTCTGAATCAATCGAGCATCGCGGCGGCGACGGCAGTCGGGGCGTCCTCGGCGCTCTCGGCCAGCGCCTCGAACTCGTTGATGGCATCGATCTCGGTGCCCATCGCGATGTTGGTCACGCGCTCCAGCATCACCTCGATCACCACCGGCACGCCGAACTCGACCATCAGCTGCTCGGCGCGCTCGATGGCTGGCTTCATCTCTTCCTGCTTGTAGACGCGCAGCGCCTTGCAGCCCAGGCCCTCGACCACCTTCAGGTGATCGACGCCGTAGTCGCGCTCGATGCCGCTCTGCTCCGTGGCGTTGATGTTCTCGAAGCCCAGCTGCACGCAGTAGTCCATCTCGAAGCCGCGCTGCGCCTGGCGGATCAGGCCGAGGTAGGAGTTGTTGACCACGATGTGGATGTAGGGCAGCTTGAACTGCGCGCCCACGGCCAGCTCCTCGATCATGAACTGGAAGTCGTAGTCGCCCGAGAGCGCGACGATCTTGCGCGACGGGTCGGCAGCACGCACGCCGAGCGCGGCGGGAATGGTCCAGCCCAGGGGGCCGGCCTGGCCGCAGTTGATCCAGTTTCGCGGGTTGTAGACGTGCAGGAACTGCGCGGCCGCGATCTGCGAGAGCCCGATGGTGCTCACGTAGCAGGTGTCGTTGTCGAAGTTGCGGTTCATGCACTGGTAGACGCGCTGCGGCTTCATCGGCACGTCCGCGAAGTTGGTCTTGCGCAGCATCGTCTTCTTGCGCTCCAGGCACTGGCCTGCCCATTCGCGGCGGCTCGGGAGCTGGCCTTTGGCCTTCATCTCCTCGGCGACTTCGACGAAGAGCTGCAATGCGGCTTTCGCGTCCGAGACGATGCCGAAGTCCGGCGTGAACACACGGCCGATCTGCGTAGGCTCGATGTCCACGTGCACGAAGGTGCGGCCCTTGGTGTAGACCTCGACCGAGCCGGTGTGGCGGTTGGCCCAGCGGTTGCCGATGCCCAGCACGAAGTCGGAAGCGAGCATCGTGGCATTCCCGTAGCGGTGGCTGGTCTGCAGCCCGCACATGCCGGCCATCAGCGGGTGGTTGTCGGGAATGGCGCCCCAGCCCATCAGCGTGGGGATCACCGGGACGCCGGTGACTTCGGCGAAGCGCACCAGCAGCTCGCTCGCATCGGCGTTGATGATGCCGCCGCCGGCCACGATCAGCGGGCGCTCGGCCGCATTCAGCATGGCGATGGCCTTCTCGATCTGGGCACGGGTGGCGGCCGGCTTGTAGGGCGTGAGCGGCTGGTAGGTGTCGATGTCGAACTCGATCTGCGCCATCTGCACGTCGAAGGGCAGGTCGATCAGCACCGGGCCCGGGCGGCCCGAGCGCATCAGGTGGAAGGCCTGCTGGAACACCTGCGGCACCTGGCCCGGCTCGCGCACCGTGACGGACCACTTGGTGACCGGCTTGGAGATCGACTCGATGTCCACCGCCTGGAAGTCTTCCTTGTAGAGCCGCGCGCGCGGCGCCTGGCCGGTGATGCAGAGGATCGGGATCGAGTCCGCCCACGCCGAGTACAGCCCGGTGATCATGTCGGTGCCGGCCGGCCCCGAGGTGCCGATGCACACGCCGATGTTGCCGGCCACCGCGCGGGTGTAGCCCTCGGCCATGTGCGAGGCGCCCTCGACGTGGCGCGCCAGGATGTGCGCGATGCTGCCGTGCTTGCGCAGCGCCGAGTAGAGCGGATTGATGGCGGCGCCGGGCACGCCGAAGGCCTGCGTCACGCCTTCTTTTTCCATCACCAGAACGGCGGCCTGGGCCGCGGTCATCTTTGCCATGTGAAGTCTCCTTGGGATGCCTGGACTTTAGGAATTCGGGGCTCCCGGCAGAAGGCGGCACGGGACCATAAAAGCTATTCCGCGCCGGAATAACTGGCTACGATCAGGCGCATGGACCGACTGCTTGCCATGGAGATGTTCGTTCGCGTGGTGGAGACCGGCAGCTTCTCCAAGGCCGCGCGCGAGTTCAACACCACCCAGCCCACCGTGACCAAGCAGGTCGCGGCCACCGAGGCCCGGCTGAAGGTGCGGCTGCTCAACCGCAACACGCGCGGCGTGAGCCTCACCGAGGCGGGATCGCTCTACTACGACAAGTGCAAGAACATCGTGCGCGAGGCGGAGGAGGCCGAGCACATCGTGCGCCGCCGCGACTCCCAGGCCCAGGGCCTGCTGCGGGTCGGCACCTCGGTCGCCTTCGGCCGGCGCGTGGTGGTGCCGCTGGCGCTGGAGTACATGGCCCGCCATCCGCAGGTGCAGGTGGACCTGAGCTTCGAGGACCGCTACGTGGACCTGATCGCGCAGGGCATCGATGTCGCGGTGCGCATGGGCAAGCTCGCCGATTCCTCGCTGGGCGCGCGCTTCCTCGGCATGAACCCGTGGGTGATCGTGGCGGCGCCGGGCTACCTGAAGAAGCACGGTACGCCGAAGCGCGCGCAGGACCTGAGCGCCCACGTGGCGCTGATCTACAGCAGCGTCGTGGGCGACGATGTCTGGCGCATGCACACGCCCAAGGGCGAGCCGGTGACGGTGCCGGTCACCGGCCGCCTGCGCTCCAACAACCTCTCTGCGGTGCTGGCCGCGGCACGCGAGGGGCTGGGCATCGCGTTGATGCCGCGCTACGTGGCGAGCGACTCGCTGGCGGCGGGGCGGGTGGTGGAGGTGCTGCCGGGGCATGCGCTGCCGGAGCAGGAAATCCATGCGGTCTTCCCGTCGCCGAAGCTGGTGCCGGGAAAGGTGTCGAGCTTCGTGGCGTTTCTGCAGGGGCGTTTCGGCGAGGGGTGGTGGCAGCGCTAGGGCTGTTGACGCCATTCAAGGGGTCGCGAAGGCCCTGGATCACCAGTTCGCCACACAATCTACAGGCCAGAGAACGCAGGAGATCTCCGCATGAAACCACCCAAGCCGCCTGCTCCGCCACGCCCGCCCGGAAGCCAGGCCGAAGAACAAACGCCGGCACCGGCAGGCGCACCGCTGACGCCCGAATGGCTGCGATGGACCACCGAGCAGTTGCTGCGCGGCTGCACGCCGGAATCGGTGCTGGCGTCCATGATCGCTGCCGGCCTCGACGCGCAAGCCAGCGCGGAGTTGATCGAACTGGTGCCCGGCAACGCCGTCTACATCGCGGCCGAGGGCCGGGCGCAGCAGCTGCGCAAGCTCGAGTCGACGCTGGCCAACCTGCAGCTGCTCTGGGAAATCGACCCGATGTACAGCATCGTGGACAAGCGCGTGTCCGTCAGCGAAGAGGAGTTCATGGAGCGCTATGTGCGAGGCTGCCGGCCGCTGGTGCTCACCGGCCATACGCGGGACTGGCCTGCGATGCAGCGCTGGTCGCCGGACTATCTGAAAGGGCGCTTCGGCCATCTCGATGTCGAGGTCCAGGCCGAACGCCTGGCGAATCCGCGCTATGAGGAAGACAAGGCCGCGCATCGGCGCAAAGTTCGCCTGGGCGATTTCGTCGACCAGGTGCTGGCCGGCGGCGAAACCAACGACTACTACCTCACCGCCAACAACGAAGCATTGCGGCGGCCCGACTTCGCGCCTCTGCTGGATGACATCGGCAGCCTGCCGCCGTGCTGCATTCGCTCGGAACTGGCCGAGCGCTCGTCGTTCTGGTTCGGGCCGGCCGGCACCGTCACCCCCTTGCACCACGACACGCTGATGCTGTTCCACACGCAGGTCGTCGGGCGCAAGCGCTGGCGCCTCATCTCGCCCTTGCAGGGACCGCGCCTGTACAACACGAACGGCGTCTTCAGCCCCATCGACCTGGATGCGGTCGACCTGCGGCAGTTTCCCTTGTTCGGGGGGGTGCGCGTACTCGAGGTCGTGGTCTGGCCGGGCGAGACGATGTTCCTGCCGCTGGGCTGGTGGCACCAGGTGCGTGCGCTGGACGTCAGCGTGTCCTTCTCGTACTCGAACCTGGCCTTGCCGATTCCGAACCTGTTCACCTACTTCGATCCGGTGCCGCGTGCCGTCCCGGATGCTTGATGGAGAGCGCGCCCTGCGGCTGGCGCAGGGCGCACGCTTCGACCTCTGAAGGCCTGGCTCAAGCCACGCGGCACGACTTGACGACGTAAGGCGCAGGGTCGGTGCCGAAGAACGCGTTGGTGCAAGGGACCGTCCCATTGACCGTCTTCTGCACCCAGCGCGTGTCGGCGCCATATCTCACCACGGTCGGCGCCGACACGGTGAAGCTTTGTCCCTCGTTGGCCAGCAATGCGCCCGAAGGTGGCGGCGCTGGGGCCGGTGCAGGTGCGGGTGCGGGCGCTGGAGCCGGCGCAGGCGCGGGTGCAGGCGCAGGCGCAGGCGCAGGAGCGGGAGCGGGAGCGGGAGCGGGAGCGGGAGCGGGAGCGGGAGCGGGAGCGGGAGCGGGTGCAGGTGCAGGTGCAGGCGCAGGTGCGGACGCCACTCTGCAGGACTTCACCACGAAGGGCGCTGGGTCGGTACCGAAGTAGGCGTTGGTACAAGTCGCGGTGCCGGTGACCGTCTTCTGCACCCAGCGCGTGTCCGCGCCATACGCCACCAGCGTCGGGCTCGACACCGTGAAGGTTCCGCCTTCGGTGGCCAGCGTCGCTCCGGTCGGCGGCGGCGCAGGCGCAGGGGCCGGTGCCGGTGCGGGTGCAGGGGCGGGTGCCGGTGCCGGTGCCGGTGCGGGTGCAGGGGCGGGTGCAGGAGCAGGCGCAGGAGCAGGCGCAGGCGCAGGCGCAGCGGTCGTCAGCCTGCAGGACTTCACCACGAACGGCGCCGGATCGGTACCGAAGAACTCGTTGGTGCAGGGCGCCGTGCCACTGACCGACTTCTGCACCCAGCGGGTGTCGGCGCCATAGGCCACCAAGGTCGAGTTCGCCACCGTGAAGGTGCCGCCTTCGGTGGCCAGAGTCGCGCCCGACGGTACGGGAGCAGGGGCCGGAGCGGGTGCAGGTGCAGGTGCAGGCGCCGGTGCCGGTGCCGGCGCGGGTGCGGGTGCGGGTGCGGGCGGCGCCGCGGTCCCTGTGTCCGCCACGCAGGACTTGGTCACGCCCGGTGCGGGATCGGTGCCGAAGAAGGACGCGTTGCAGGTGCCCGCACCCGTCACGACCTTGTCGACCCAGCGCGAATCGGCACCGTAGCTCACCACGGTCGCGCTCGTCGTGTTGAAGGTCGCGCCTTGCGCGGCCACGGTGCGGTCGGCAGTCGTGACCTGGGTGCCTGGCGTCACGCCACCGGCCTTCGGCGCCAGCACGTGGCAGGACTTGGCGACGTTCGGCGCCGGATTCATCCCGAAGAACTCGCTCCTGCAGCTCACGTTGCCGGTGACCGTCTTCTGCGTCCAGTCGCCGCCCTGCCCGAACTGCACCACGGTGGACGCCGGCAGGGTGAAGGTGTGGCCCTGGTCGGCCACCTTCGTCCAGCCCCCCTGCACCTTCAGGATCTTCGCGACGGAGGGCACGCCGGCGCTGTCGATCGCGAACAGCATGTAGTAGCCGGCGGGCAGGATGTTCGGGCTCTCGTTGAGGGTGATGTTGACCGTCGAGCTCCCCGCCGCCTGGGCGAAGGGCAGGTTGAGAAAGCGTTGCCCGAAGTCGGTCGCATGCGTCGCCGAGCCGGTACGCACCAACGTGACGCGCTGGATCGGCTGCGACGACATCACGCTGATCTGGAAGTCGGTGCCGAGGGTCAGCTGGGCCGGGGCCGTGTTGATGATCGGGCGCGGCGCCCGCTGCCCGCTGCTGTCGAAGAGATAGGGCGGCGAATAGATCTCTGCATTGAGATTCAGCACCGGCCCCGGCGAGCCGCCGCCCACCGACAGCACCGTGGCATCCGGCAGCAGCATGGCCGTGGAGTGGTAGAGCCGGGCCTTCTGCGCGGCGTTGCCGGTGGTCCACTGGCCCGTGGCCGGGTTCCAGATGAGGGCAGTGAACGCGGTGTCGACCAGCTCGTTCTCCTGGGCCGAGCCCCCCGTGACCAGCACCTTGCCATCGGCCAGCATGGTGGCCGAGCCCCATTCACGGTTCGGTCCCGGCCCCGCGACGGTGCTGACGACCGGCGTGCGCCCGTTGATGTCGATCACCATCGCGGTGCCGTCGTCCGCCACCATCAGCATCTTGCCGCGGTCGAACATCGTCCAGGGCAGCACCCAGTTGACGAACTTCGGCAGCCTGCCGAGCGGGCCCATGGTGGGCGCCTCGGTGTTGATGCTGTACATCTGGTCGATGCTGGCCACGAACACGCGGCCATTCGGCGCCAGCACGGCGCGGGGATAGAGCCAGTCCCCCGGCCAGTTGGGGATGGCCGAGAGCGTGCGCCAGCCCTGCCCCGGCGTGTAGATCTCCGGCACGCCGGAGCCGGCGCCGCCGCCGTCGATGCCTGCCAGCATCAGCGCCCGGCCGTCGGCCAGGGGCACCGCCGTGCCATACCAGCGCGCATAGGCCATCGGCGGCCCGGCGGTGATGGTGGAGGAGACCGGGTCGTAGAAGTTGACGTCTGCCACGCCCCCGTTGACCCTGTCCGGCGTGATCCCGCGCGTGTCGCCGCCGGCCAGCAACACCTGCCCGGCCGGCAGCACGGTCTGGGCGGTGCAGAAGAGGTCGGTGCGCACGCTGTGCTGCAGCAGGCTGTGGGCGTTGGTGGTCGGGGTCCAGACGTCGTAGTAGAGCTGGGCCCCCTGGGCGCCGCTCGGGTCGGTGCCATAGCTCATGACCTTGCCGTCGGGCGTCAGCACGGCATGGATGGCATTGATCGGCCAGCTGACGGGCGCCGCCCACTGGCCGCCGATGTTGGGTGCGACGGCAGCAGCCGCCGCTGCGGCGGCTGCGCTCGTGATGGCGCTCGTGGTCGGCGTCGGCGGGCCCTCGGCACCACGGCCGCGGTCGATCGGGGCGGGGCGGTCCCGCTCCAGTTCGCGCTGCCGGGCGATGTCCTCGGGCGTCTTGACGGTTTTGCGTGCCCTGACGATGGAGGCCTTGGCGTCGGCCTCGTTGCCGGTGGAAGGCGACGAGGGGTCGGTGGTGCCGGCCGCTACTGCGGCGGCAGCCGGAGCCGTCCCGCCTTCACCATTCCCGGGGGCTGGCGCCGGGGCCGGGGCGGGTGCGGAGGTATCGGTGGTGCCGGCCGCGGAGCCGGCGAAACCTGTCGCGGGCACCCCACCGTCGCTCCCGCCTCCTCCGCAGGCGGTAATCACCAGTGGCGCCCACAGGGCGATCCACCTGAGGCCCGAAGCCGGAGGAAACGGCGGAGCGGTAGTCGGCATATCCCATCTCCGAAAAAGAGAACTTAGAGGTTACGCGGCTACCATTTTGAGTGTCGTCCGCCAATCTGTGTAGGACCAAAGATCTAGGAGATATCCCTAGGCCGGCACGAAAGCCCCGTGCAATCCCAACGGCAAGGCGCGGGGCAGGATTGCCTGCGCCACCGGCCCCGCGCCGAGCTGGTCGGCCGCGAAGCAGGACAGCACCGTCTTTCCCAGCGCCAGGTCGAGCACGGTGCCGAGGATCCAACCCGGCCGCCGCCCGTCCGGCACGAACACGTGCTCCTCGACCATCGCCTGCGGCCCGTAGACGAAGCGCTGCGAGCGGCCGGTCTCGACATCGGTGCGCGCGATCGCGCCGAAGCCCGGCCGGCCCTCCACCTGCTGCGTCGCATGCACAACGCTGCGGTGGCGCAGCCCCACGCGGCGCGGATCGATGCGCGGGAACTCGGCGTCGAGTTCGAGGACGTGCTGCGTGGCGCGGCCGGTCCCGAGGTCGAGGGTGGCCACGGTCAGGCGCGGTTCGGCGCTCCGCACCAGGCGCCCCCGCATCACTTCGCGGTTGGTGGTGAAGATCGAGCTCGCATCCTCCGAGCGCGCATAGTCGATGTGGATTCGCGTGCCGCCCGGCGCGGCCTCTTCCCACGCATTGCCCACATGGAACAGGAAGCCGGCCGGCAACGTGAGCCACTGGCGCCTGTCCCAGTCCTTCTTGTCGATGACGAGGGCGCGCATGCCCAGCTCGGGCCGCCACACGTGCGCATCGAGGAAGCTGGTACCGGCGGCCCGTTGCTCGCCCTGGCTGTCGTAGACCAGCGGCGGCATCAGGAAGACCAGGTGCCGCTCGGTCACCGCGAAGTCGTGGACCATCGGCAGGTCGGTCACCGGCATTGCGGCGGCACGGCGCAGCCGGCCTTCGGGCGCGATCTCGTAGAGCGCCAGCAGCCCCTGGCCGCTGCCGACGCCGAAGTTCCAGATCGTCCCGTCCGGGTCCACCTTGGGATGCGCCGAGAAGGGCATGCCCGCGAGGTCGGCGCGCCAGGTCTTCGGGCCCAGCGTGTCGAGCGTGCGCGCCTCGATGCGCGTGGCGGAGCCGCCTTCCCACAATGCGAGCACTTCGCCCTGCAGCGGCAGCACGCTGGTGTTGGCGACATTGATGCTGTCGGCCGATGTAGGCGGCTCGACGCCCGGCAGCACGGTGCCGAAGGCCTCGGTCAGCCGCCGGCCGGCGCGCAGTTCGGCCACGCGCTTGGGCGTGGCGACATAGCGGCCGTGGTGATGCACCTGCCGTCCCTCGATGACGAGGCGCTGCACCATGCCGTCGCCGTCGAACCAGTGGTGATAGCGCTGGCCGCCCAACTCGTGGCCGGCCGGGCCGATGCGGTAGAGCGTGCCGGCCACCGCGTCGGGAAAGCGCCCGCGCACCTGGGCGGGCGCCAGCGGCAGGTCGCCCGGCGCCGAGCCAAAGCCCAGCCTCCACGGGGCTTCGGAGGCCTCGAAGTCGGCCTGCCAGTCGTCGGCCGCGGCCGCGTGGGCCAGCAGCGGAGCGAGCAGGGGAGTCGCGCCGGCCGTGGCCAGCAGGCGCAGGAGTTCGCGTCGTTGCATGGCTGGCCTCAGCGCAGATGGATCACGGTCTGGAGATCGGCATTCAGCTGGAGTGCCGCCGCGTCGAAACCCGGTGCTCCGCGGTTGCCCTTGGCATCGTTGGAGAAGCCGTAGCGCTCGGTCGGCAGGCCCATCAGGTTGGCGTCGAGCTTGCCGTTGCCGTTCTCGTCGGCGAACACGCGCAGCGCGTAGCGACCGGGGGCGAGGCCGGGGAAGGAGAGCCTGGCAGCACCGGCGTTCATCTGAACGATCTGCGCGGCCAGCGTCTTGTTGGTCTCGTAGCCTTGAGCGCTGTCGTAGAGCGCCACGTAGAGCGGGGTCGGTGCCGCAGGGCCGTCGACAACGCTCACATGCAGGTCGGCCGCCAGTGTGCCCAGCGGGGCGAGCAGGGCACCGGCGAGGAGGGGAAGCTTGTTCATGATGGGCCTCGTGGAAAGTGGAGGCCCGACGATCGCGCAGGCAGGACGCGCTGCCCAGTGCGATGCGACGAGTTGCACGATCGCGGCGCGAAGTGCCTGCAGCGCGAGCGAAGCGTGGAGGATCCGTAGATCCCTTCTAGGGCGGCCCGGCAGCCTCTTCGTTCGACGAAGCGAACAAGTCCCACGTCGCCATGAAGAGCGCCGCCACCACCGGCCCGATGACGAAGCCGTTCACCCCGAACAGCGCCATGCCGCCCACCGTGGACATCAGCACGATGTAGTCGGGCATCTGCGTGTCCTTGCCCACCAGGATCGGGCGCAGCACGTTGTCGACCAGGCCGATCACCACCACGCCGTAGACGATCAGCCCGACGCCTTCCCAGACGTGCCCGGTGGCCAGGAAATAGATCGCCACCGGCAGCCAGATCAGCGCCGCCCCCACCGCGGGCAGCAGCGAGAGAAAGGCCATCAGCACCGCCCACAGCAGCGCACCCTGCACGTCCAGCACCCAGAAGGCCAGGCCGCCCAGGGCACCCTGGACGATGGCCACTGCCACGTTGCCCTTGACGGTGGCTCGGATCACGGTAGTGAACTTGTTGAGCAGGAAGTGGGTGTGCGGCCGCGCCATCGGCAGCGCCTGGCGCACGGTCTTCGACAACGCGGTGCCGTCGCGCAGCAGGAAGTACAGCAGGTAGAGCATCAGCGCGAAGCTCACCAGGAAATCGAAGGTGTTCTGCCCGATGCTGAGCGCCTGCGTGGCGATCAGCTGGCCGGTCTGGGCAGCGCCCTGGGCGACCCGGGACAGCATCGCCTCCAGGTCGCCCAGCCCGAAGCGGTCCAGCAGGTTGATCAGCCACTGCGGCATGGCACCGAGGACCTGCTGGAAGTAGCGCCCGAAGTTGATCTCGCCCGTGCGGATGCGCTGCGTCACCAGCGAGGCCTCCTGCACCAGCGAGACCGTCACCATCGTCAGCGGGATGATCACGATCACCAGGCAGATCGTCAGCGTGGCCAGCGCCGCCAGGTTGCGGCGCCCCGGCATGCGCTTGAGCAGCCACTTGTAGAGCGGCGTGAACAGGATGGCCAGCGCCACGGCCCAGAGCACCGCGCCGAAGAAGGGCAGCAGGATCCAGAAGAAGGCCGCCGTCACGGCCGCCAGCAGGAAGAGGAAGACCGCGCGCTGCAGATCGGGTGAATTCATCGCCCGGCGACTGTAGCCGACCCCGGGGCCCTGGGCCTGTCAGCGGGAAGCCCGTGCCGGCGCCGCCGGCGTCGCAAGGCCGGCGGTCAGCGTGAGGCGCGTGGCAATGCCACCGGCGCCAGCGTGGCGCGCAGGCGCTCGTCGGCAGCGGGGCTGGCGGCGACTTCGGCCTCCAGCGCCTCCTCGACATTGCCGATGTGGTCCAGCATCAGCTGGCGCGCGCGCTTCATCTCGCCCGCCTCGAGCGCGGCGACGATGGCCGCATGCTCGGCGCAGGACTGCCCCGCCTCGTGCGTGGACTGGAACAGCGTGGCCGCCAGCGTGGTGCGCGCCGTCAGGTCGCGCAGCACGTCGCACAGCAGCCGGTGCCCCATCTGATCGGCCAGGCAGACATGGAAGTCGGCCAGCAGGAAGGCACGGGTGGCGGCGTCGGCGCCGGCGATGGCGCGCTTCTCGTCGGCGATGTGCTCGCGCAGCTTGCGGATCACCTTCGACAGCGGCCGGCCCGACTCGGCCAGGATGCCCGCCTCGATGATGCGGCGCGCGGCGAAGGCATCGCGCGCCTCCTCGGCCGAGGGCTCCACCACATACCAGCCGCGGCGCGACTGCACCTCGACGAAGCCCCGCGCCTGCAGCTGCATCAACGCCTCGCGCACCATGGTGCGGCTGACGCCGAAGTTCTCCGCCAGCTGCTGCTCGCCGAGGCGCTCGCCGGGCGCGAGCTTCTGCGCGAGGATGGCCTCGACCACGCGCGCGGCGATGGTGGTGGGGGTGACGTCGGTCATGGGCTGAGGGACCCTCAGTGTGCCGGGTGGACTGCCTGCACTGCGTGTGCGGCGGCGACCGGCGAATCGGGCTCGGCCAGCGGCTCGTCTTCCGGCGAGTGGGTGCCGTCCAGCACCGCGCGGGCACGCTCGCGGTCGATGTCGCCTTCCCAGGCCGCGATGGCCACCGTGGCCACGCAGTTGCCGATGAGGTTGCCCAGGGCGCGGGCAATGCCCATGAACCAGTCCACCGACAGCACCAGCACCAGCCCGATCGCGGGAATGGACGGAATCGCATGCAGCGTTGCGGCCAGCACCACGATGGCCGAGCCCGGCACGCCGTGCGCGCCCTTGGACGTGACCAGCGCGACCGCAAGGATGGCCAGCAGGTCCGACATCGAGATCGGCGTGTTGGTCGCCTGCGCGATGAACACGGCCGCCAGCGTGATGTAGATCGAGAAGGCGTCCAGGTTGAAGGAGTAGCCGGTCGGGATCACCAGGCCGACCGTCGAGTCGCGGATGCCCATGTGGCGCAGCTTGGCCATGATCTGCGGCAGCACGCTGTCCGACGACGTGGTGGCAAAGACGATGGTGAGCTCCTCGCGCAGGTAGCGCAGCAGCTTGATCAGGCTGAAGCCCGAGAGCCTCATCACGAAGCCCAGGATCACGAACACGAAGACCAGCACCGAGGCGTAGAACAGCACCACCAGCATGCCCAGCTGCTTGAGCGAGCCGATGCCGTACTTGCCCACCGTGAAGGCGATGGCGCCCAGCACACCCAGCGGCGCCAGCTTGATGATGATGCCCATGATCTTGAAGAGCACCAGCGACAGCGAATCCACCACCGTGGCCACCGGCTTGCCGAGGTCGCCGAGCAGCGCCAGCGCGCAGCCGAACAGCACCGCGAACAGCAGCACCTGCAGCACGTCGCCGGTCGCGAATGCGTTCACCACCGTCGTCGGGATCAGCTTCATCAGGAACTCGACCGTGCCCCCGCTGGTGAGCTTGTCGGCATTCGACGCATAGGCGCTCATCGCCGCCGCGTCGAGCGCGCGCGGGTCCACGTTCATGCCCACTCCGGGCTTGAACACGAAGGCCAGCACCAGGCCCATGGCCAGCGCGATGGTGGTCAGCACTTCGAAGTAGATCAGCGCCTTGACGCCGACCCGGCCCACCCGCTTGAGGTCGCCCGCGCCGGCGATGCCGTGCACCACCACGCAGAAGACCAGCACCGGGATGATCATCTTGATCAGCTTGATGAAGCCGTCGCCCAGCGGCTTGAGCTTGACGGCGAACTCGGGGAAGAACAGGCCCGCCGCCACGCCGAGCACCAGCGCGATGACCACCTGACCGAAGAGCGATTTGGCGAAACGGGGCATTCTTGTCTCCGTGATGGTTGCATGCAAGACAAGGAACATCTTGCATACAAGCAATGTAGGCAAGATTCATGGATTTTTCTGTGCGGGTATTCCCGAGTTTGGAGACGCCAGATCCCCGTGTTCCGAGCCATTAATTGCACGAACAGGTCAATAAACGCGCAAACAACCTGATAAATGCGCAAACAGTCGGGCTCGGCGGACAAGCCGGCCTGAAAACGGAGCAGCGATCCCCGCGCTGCTCAGCCAGCGGGATCGAACACACCGAGGAACTCGCGTCGCGTCTTTGGCCCATAGGTCCTGAAGTGAGGATCGGGTTTCTCCAGGTAGGCCATGCGCTTTCGGGCGACCGAGTCGTGGGCGGTGTATCGCTTCACTTCCGTCGGCGTCAAGCCGTACACCTTCGCGGCGTTGAGACCGAATATCTTGGCCCGCAGCGCAGGTGTCATCTCGGGATAGCCATGCCGTTCGCGCAGTTCCGCCGAGATCTGGAACGTCCGGAAAGCTTGGATCTGGTCCTGCGGTGAGCCGTACCAGATCGAATCCGTGCCCCACAGCACGTTGTTCTCGCCGCACGCGACGATCAGTTTCCCCAGGGCGTGAGCCGCCTGTTCGGGATCACGCATCAGGAAGCGCCACGTGCTGCCCAGCTCAGCATAGACGTTGCTGTTCGGCTTGACCTGGTGTTTGCGCAAGGACGTAATCAGCGTGTCGATGCCGTCGCTCTTGCCGCTCGCGTCGTAGGCCTTTTCAGTGACCGTGCTGACGAAGCCCGAGTGATAGATCAGGAAGTTCACGTCCGGGTAACGCCTGGCGACGACGCCGATGTCGCTGCACTGGCTGTGCTCGTAGGATCGTGGTCCGAACGGCAGCCCCTTGTGGATGCAGATGTTCTTGACGCCCAGTGCGCGAGCCTTCTCGATGAACCGGATGCCGACGTCGTCGTGCAGGAAGTAGCCCTTGCCGTTCGGTCCATACTGCGTGTAGGTCTTCCAGGCGCTGATGCCCCACTTCTCGTGCAACTCGTCCATGCCCTCGAGGTCTCCGGGCTGGTTCGGGTTGACGCGTCCATGCAGCAGCAGCCGGTGCGTGCCCTCGAGCTTGTCGACCAGCCTGCGGACCTCGTCGGCCGCCTGGATCGTGACCGGTTCGGCGTCGCGAGCGGAGGGCACGAAGGACAGCACCATCACGTCGGTGTCGCTGTCCATGAACACGTCCTTGAGGAAGACCTCCGCGTTCTTCGAATTGCCTTTCGGCGTGTCGATGAAGTGGCCCTGGACATCGAGGATGAACTCCTGCCTGGCGGGGCCGACCTGCGCGCGCGCGAGCTGCACATCCAGCGCGGCGTCGCGGGGCAGCTCGAAGAAGCCGCCGGTCCTTCCGGCCGCGGCGTTGGCCGCGTTGAAGGCCAGCAGCGTGCTGGCTGCGCCACAGGACGAGGTCAGGAACGCTCGTTTCGAGCATCCCAGCCGCTTCGCGTTGGTTGCCGCGGCCTCGTGTGCGAGGCGGTTGGCCTCGATGTTCGCCGGCCACAGCGACACCGGTGCGAACTCGCCATTCGAGGTGCTGTCGAGCTTGATGGGAAGGCGCTTGCCCTCAGGGTCGCTGTCATGCATGGTGGTCCCCCGGTTTGATCAAGAAGCCCCGCCGGCCCGCCAACGGCGCCATGAGCCCCCTTGGCTTCGATGAGACCTCCGATTCTGCTCCGTGCCGCGGGGCTCGGCCCTGGAACACAAGCTAGGCACGCCCGCGGGCGGGCTGGGCTGTGCGTAGACGCCGCAAGCGTGGCAAGAAGACTGAAGGCGGATGTTCCGGGTCCGGGGAGCGGAAGGAGCGGCGTGCTCCCTAACGGAATGCTGACCAAGCAGAGGCGGAAGAGTAGTTCCGCGCGTTACCTTCTGAGTGGCTGCGCAACCGGTACGGGTCGATCTGCTGGACAAGATGTACCCGGCGGCCGAACTTTGCAATCGCTGGCACCAAGCGTTGTACAGCAGCACGATCCTCCGGATGGGCACGCCTGTGCCCCTTGTCCGAACCAGCTGCGAACTTGCGCGCATCCGCTAAGGGTCACCAACAGTGTCAAGGCGAGCAGTGTTCTCATGCCGACCTCCTTTTCCTTGCAAGCGTGCGGAGCACAGAACCCAATTCTGGACACTCAGTGCAGGATTTCAACCGGCACTTGGCAACCGGCTTGTCCAACGGATTGTCTGCCATGTTGTTCTTCTACGGGCGGGCTTCGTTCGGGCATTTGCGTCGGTGACCTAACGCTCGAGGAGCTTGGCGAGCCGCATGCCTCCTGGATCGCTGTTTGGGCATCTATTAGCTCAGAACAATCCCCCGGTGCTGACCATGCAAGACCGCCGCTGGACCCCGGGCTCACTCTGGCTGGATCCCCGCCTCCTTGACCACCTTGCTCCACTTGACGAGGTCGGACCTGATCAACGCTGCGTAGTCCTGCGGCGATCCGCCCTGGATTTCGATGCCGGCAGCCTCCAGCTTCGTCCGCACGTCAGGCAGCTTCAGCGCTGCGTTGATCTCGGCATTCAGCTTGGCGATGATGGCCTTCGGCGTGCCGGCCGGAGCCAGGAACCCACCATTCGTATTGGCGTCGTAGCCCTTGAGTCCCTGCTCTTCGGCGGTGGGCACGTCGGGCAAGGACTTTGTCCGCTTGCGCGTCGACACGGCAACAGCGCGCGCATTGCCTGCTTTCACCTGCGGCAGGATGGCACTGACGGAGTCGATGAAGAGCGCCGTGCGTCCGGCCAGCAGATCCGGGTGCGCGGCTGATGAGCCCTTGTACGGAACCAGCAGCATCTGCGCGCCGCTGGCCATGCGGAACATCTCCGCCGCCATTTCCTGCGCACTGCCGCGGCCCGAGGTGGCGACCTTGGCCTCGTCGGGGTGGGCCTTCATCCACGCCACGAGCTCGGGCAGCGTCCTGGCGGGTAGCTGTGGGTAGATGGCGAACACCAGCGGAACCTCGTGGGTGTAGACGATGGGCTCGAAGCTTTTTTCCGGATCCCAGCCGAGGTTCTTGAACAGGAACTTGTTGGTGTTGTGGCTGCCACCCACGATGCCGATCGTGTAGCCATCAGGCACGGATTTGGCGAGCACATCCGTGCCGAGGTTGTTGGATGCGCCAGGCTTGTTGTCGACGACCACCGGTTGCCCCATGGATACCGCGAGCTTGTCCCCGACGACGCGGGCAATCATGTCGATCGCGCCGCCCGGCGGGGCGGGCACGATGATCTTGATGGCGCGCGTGGGGTAGGCCGCGTCGGCCAAGGTCACGGCTGGCACCGCGGCCAGCAATGCCGAGACTGCAAGAATGTTGATCAGTGATGCGGGCTGCATGGAAGTCTCCTCTTCAGGGTGGGTCTGTCGTGTTGCGATGCCGACGCGCCGTTGCGCCTGTCACTGGCACGGTGCTTCGCGTCGACGGTAGGCTCTCGCAGTGCCGGTTCCTGCACTCACTCGATAGTGATCTTGCGGTTGCGGATGATCTGGGCGTAGCGGCTCTTGTCGGCGGCGATGAGCTTGGCGAACTCCTGCGGCGAGGTGGCGCGCGGCACGCCGCCCAAGCCCACGAAGCGTGCCTCGACCGCTTCGTCGGCCAGCACGGCTCGCAGGTCGGCGGCGATCTTGTCCACGACCCCCTGCGGCGTGCCCGCCGGCGCCAGCAGGCCGATCCAGGAGATCGCGTTGAAGCCGGGCACCACGCTTTCCGCGAGCGTGGGGACTTCGGGAAACGCCGTCACCCGCTTGTCGCCCGTCACCGCCAGCGCTCGCAGCTTGCCCGCCTTGATGTGTCCGGAGGCCTCCAGTACGGTCATGAACGACAGCTGCACATGGCCGGCGAGCAGATCGGCGATGGCGGGGCCGCCGCCTCGATAGGGCACATGCAGGATGAAGGAGCCGGTCTGGTCCTTGAACATCTCAGCCGCCAAGTGCGGGGCGCCGCCGGCGCCGGAGCTGCTGTAGCTCATCTGGCCCGGCTTGGATTTGGCCAGTGCGACGAAGTCAGCCGCGGTCTTCGCCGGGACCGACGGGTTGACCATCATGGCCAGGGGCAGCTCGGCCACCAGCGAGACCGGGGCGAAGGCCTTGTCGGCGTCATAGGGCAGCTTCGGATACAGCAAGGGATTGATCGCTTGCGTGCCGATGTTGCCCAGGAGCAGCGTATAGCCATCCGGCCTGGACTTGGCGACGAAGTCAGCGCCGATCTGCCCAGCGGCACCCCCCTTGTTCTCTACCACGACAGGCTGGCTCCAGCGCCGGCTCAACTGCTCGGCAATGACGCGGGCGCCAGTGTCGGTCCCGCCGCCGGGCGGGAACGGAACCACCAGCGTCACGGGCCGGGAAGGAAAGGACTGCGCGAAGCTCGGCGCCTGGATGGCGCACAGGGCGAGGGCCATGAGGATGGCAAGGCGTCGGGTGAACAAGGGTGTCTCCTTCTGGTCTGGGGGCGGTGGCTGCGTCGAACGCAGGGGGCTCAAGTGGTCAGGCTCATTGCGGGGCGCTCGCCCGCCAGGGCCTGGGCAACGCTGGCGAGCACCATCTCGGCCATCGCGGTGCGGGTCTCCCAGGTCGCGCTGGCGCGGTGAGCCTGCAGGGTCACGTTGTCGGACTGGCGCAGCGCCAGCGGCACGTGCGGCTCGTCGACGAACACGTCCAGCCCCGCCCCCGCGATCCGGCCGGCGGCCAGCGCTTGCGTCAGGTCGGCTTCGTCGACGAGTCGGCCACGGGCGACGTTGACGAGGAACCCGCGCGGTCCCAGCGCGTCGAGCACGGCCGCGTTGACGATTCCTTCGGCCTGGTCCGCCGCTGCGCACAGCACCAACGCGTCCGATTCGCGTGCCAACTCCATCAGGCTCGGTATGAAGCGGTGCGCAACGTCGTCCATGGCGTGCAGGTCGGTGTAGCCGATGGGGCAACCGAAGGCGGCCACCCGCACAGCGACCGCGCGGCCGACGCGACCCATTCCGACGATGCCGACGCGCATGCCGCTGAACCGCCGGGCAAGCGGGATGGCGCTGGGCTGGGGACGAAGCTCCCACTGGCCGTCCCGCACGAAACGGTCACCGGCACACAGGTTTCGGCAGGCCGCGATCAGCAAGCCGACGGCCAGATCGGCCACGTCGTCCGTCAACGCACCCAGCGTTGCGGTGACAGGGAGGCCACGGCCCCGGCAGTACGCCAGATCCACGGCGTCGGTCCCGACGCCATTGACCGCCACCACCTTCAGGCGAGGCAACTGCTCCAGCGTCGCTCGCGAAATGCCGGTGTGCCCGCCGGTAATCACGGCGTCGATCGACGCGCCATGTTCACGCAGCCACGCTTGCGGATCGTCGAGCTCGAAGTGCTTGTGAACGACATAGCGCGACGCGAGCTTGTCGTTGATCGCAGGGATCAGGATCGGATTGAATTGGAGGACTTGAGGTTTCATATCACTTTGCGTGCCCGGTCCTGGGGGCTTGGGGGTGCGAGGGGCTTTCGACCGCGAGGACGCATGCTGTTTTAGATTGACGAAGCCGTCAATATTGATCTTTATAATCAATATAAGTCGACTCAATCTGGACGGCATGGCTTCCTGGATTTCAATGAACGAGGCGTGCACTCTTCTGGGTGTGCAACCTCAGACGGTGTATGCGTACGTGAGCCGCGGCAAGCTGGAGGTCGCGCCCGACCCGGCGGACGCGCGGCGCAGCTTGTATCGCGCCGAGGACGTCGCGGCCTTGGCCAAGCGCAAGCAGGCCGGCCGCAAGCACGAGACCTTGGCGGCCAACACCTTGTTCGGTTCGCAGCCCAGCATTCCGACGGCCCTGTGCGCGTTCTCTCGCGGGCGGCCGCACTACCGCGGCCAGGATGCCGTGGGCATGGCCCGGACGGCCACGCTGGAAGACGTGGCCCAACTGTTGTGGGGCGCCCGGCAAGCGGTCGATTTCTCTTCCCTGGCACCAATGCGCTTCGGCAAGCCGGGGCGAGACGCGGCCTTCGCGACCTTGGCCGGCCTGGCGTCCGCCGGGCACTCCACCGGTGGGCGTCTGACCCGGGTTCTGCACGCCGAAGGCCAGGAGCTGGTCGGCCAACTGGCCAACGCGTTCGGCGCCTCGCCGGGGCGCGAACCGCTGCATCTGCGCTTTGCGAGAGGGTGGAAGCAATCATCCAGGACGGCTGATCTGCTGCGAACGGCCATGGTGTTGCTGGCCGATCACGAGCTGACCAGTTCAGCCTTTGCCGCGCGCATCGCCGCCTCGACGGGCGCGTCATTGCCGGCATGCCTCCTGGCCGGATTGGCCACGCTCTCCGGCCCCTTGCATGGCGATGCCTCAGGGCGCGTGCGCGCACTGTTCGGCGAGGTGGAACGCCTGGGTGAAGACCAGGTGCTCGCCCAGTACCTGTCGAACGGCTTGTCGCTCGCAGGATTCGGCCATCACCTCTATCCCGACGGCGATCCGCGCGCGGCGGCATTGCTGGCGTTGTTCGAGCCCCCGAAGGTGATCGCGCGCTTCATCGAGAAGGTGATGAAGCTGACCGGCTTGCACCCGAACATCGACGTGGCTCTGGCAGCCCTGGTCGCTCACCATCGGCTTCCTGCCGATGCGGCCTTCGGCCTGTTCGCAACGTCGCGCAGCGTCGGGCTGTTGGCGCACAGCCTGGAGCAACTCGGCGTGGCCCAGGTCATCCGCCCGCGCGGGCGCTATGTGGGCCCGACGCCCGAACCGCACGAGGTCGCCTAGCAAAGTGCCGCGGACAGACTGCCTTGGACAGACTTGCTTGATGCCTTCCCCGGCATCGAGCTTCGCGTCGCCCGTGCGCTACAAGGTCTGGGCGACGGGCTGCTTCGCGTCTCGGGCCGGCTTCTTGCCCCGAGCCGGTCGGGGACGAGCCAGTCCGCGCATCAAGACGGTGATGCACTGCTCGGCGATTTCCTCGGGCGTGAGATCCCCGCCCGGGCGATACCACCGTCCGACCCAGCTCAGAGCGCCGGCGATCGTGAATGCCGCGATCTTCGGATCGCACTCCACAATGCTTTCCTCCTCGATCCCGCGCTGCACCAGTTCGCGAAAGTGGCGGTCAAGCTTCGCCTTGAATCGCCGAAGTTCCTTGCGGCTCTCGGGCGGCAGCGGGTCTTCGCCCACGCGGATGATGCACATGCCGAAGTCTTGCGTCACGATGTCGACGTAACTGCGCATCGCGGCCCCGAGCTGGTCGATCGCGCTTCCGCCGAGGGAGCGTTCCCGCTGGATCGCGTCTTCCATCATCTGCAGACCGATGGTCACGCACTCGAACAGAATCTCTCCCTTGTTCTTGACGTAGTAGTAGAGCGTGGGCTTCGTGACTTGCAGTCGTTCAGCCACTTCATCGAGCGACGTGGCATGAAAGCCCTTCTCGTTGAAGATCTGCGCTGCGGTGCGCAGCACGGCCTCCCGCTTGCTGGCGCGAAGCTCTTCGCGACTGGCAGGAATTGCCCAGGGCGAGGCGATCGAACGCGCCGCCGGCGGCTCCACGGCGCTCGCGGGCTTGGCGCTTTGTCGGACTGCCATCGGCCTGCTCCTTCAGCCTTGGTAGTGCGCGCTGCGCTTCTCGACGAACGCGCGCACGCCTTCCATGCCGTCCGGACTGCGGCTCAGGCGCGCGATGGTGCGTGTCTCGCGCTCCATCTGGGACTCCAGCGAGTCGCCGCTTTGCATCAACAGCTCCTTCACGCCCGCATAGGCCCCGGTCGGCCCTTCAGCCAGGCGTCGCACCTGCTGTTCGACCGCCGCTTCGAAGTCCTCGGGCGCCACCACTTCGTTGAGCAGTCCCCAATCCAATGCCGTGGCGGCGTCGAGCACCGGGTTGTTCATGTACATATGCATCGCCCGTCGGCGGCCGATGAGGCGCGGCAGATACCAGCTGGAGCTGCCGTCAGGCGACAGGCCGATGCGCGTGTAGGCGCTGGTGAAAGTCGCGCGGCTGCTGGCGATGGCCAGATCGCACGCGGCGACCAGGCTGAGGCCCGCGCCGGCGGCCACGCCGTTGACCGCCGCGACGACCGGAGCAGGCAGCCAGGCCAGCCTGCTGATGGCGGTATGCAAGCGGCTCGCCATGTCGCGTACGAGGCAATCCACGTTTTCCGGATCGAGCGCGAACGCACGGACATCTCCACCCGCGCAGAAGGCGCGGTCCCCGCTGCCGGTCAGGACCACCACGCGCAAACCCGCGGTTGCAGCGCATTGATTGGCGGCCTCGGCCAGCTGGTCGATTGCCTCCAGATCCATCGTGTTGAAGGGCAGCCGGTTGAACGTGATGCGGGCGATTCCACCTTCCATTGCGAAGAGGACTTTGCGCTCAGGGGAGGGGACCAGGTTCGTCATGTCAGCGGTACAGATTCTCTATTTCGGTGGCGTACGCCTTGTAGATGCTGGAGCGGCGTACCTTCATGGTGGCCGTCACTTCACCATCATCGTGGTCGAGCTCTTTCGTCAGCAGGTGAAAGCGGCGGATGTGGGCCACTTCCGCCAGCCGGGCGTTGCCCTGATGCACTTCGGACTGCACCAGTTCGCGCACCTGCGGCAGCTCGACCAATGAGCGGAAGTGCGTGAACGCCAGGCCGCGCTGTTCTGCCCATTTGGACGTGGTCTCGTAGTCGATCTGGATCAGGGCGCTCACGAACCTGCGGCCGTCCGCGACGACCACGCACTCCTTGATGAAGGGACTGGCCTTCATCGTGTTCTCGATCTCCGAGGGGGTGAGGTTCTTGCCGCCCGCGGTGATCATCACGTCCTTCAGGCGGTCGACGATGCGCAGCTGCCCGTCCGCCTCATGCACGATGTCGCCGGTGTGCAGCCACCCCTCGATGATGGCGCCGGCCGTGGCCTCCGGGTTCTTGTAGTAGCCCTGGAACACCACGCCTCCCTTCAGCAGCAGCTCGCCTTGTCCGGACAGGCGATGCTCCACGCCAGCCGTGGGCGTGCCCACGCAGCCGAAGTGCACGGCGTCCTTGCGCTGGCCCAGCACCATGCCGCTGGATTCCGTCATCCCGTACACCTCGATCAACGGCACACCCAGGGTGCGGAAGTAGCGCAGGATCACCGGGGAAATCGGTGCGGCGCCGGTCAGTGCCACCTCGGCCTCGCGCAGGCCGATGAAGTTCTGCAGCGCGCGAAACACTGTCCAGTACCAGAACGCGAAGATGGCGCGTTCTGCGCCGGTGCGCTGCCGGGCCGCCTTGTGCGCGAACGGCTCGCAAGCCGCCAGCGCCCTCTGGTACATCGAGCGACGCCAGCGGCCCGTTTCCTGCATCTTGATGGAAATGGAGGAATGCAGCTTCTCCCAGATGCGCGGCACGCCCAGGAACATCGTCGGCCCCACTTCCCGCAAGTCCTCTTGCACCGTCCGGATCGACTCGCCAAAGTCCACACGCGAGCCCAGGTACATCGGCACGAAGCAGGTGAGCATCTGCTCGGCCACGTGACACAGCGGGAGGTACGACAGGTGCGAGGTGTGCGTGCCGAGCTCCAGGCGTTCGATCACGCCCGGCGCCATGGCGGCCATGTTGCCGTAGCTGATCATGGCGCCCTTGGGCTTGCCTGTAGAGCCCGAGGTATAGATGATCAGGCCGGTGTCGGCGAGCGTCTGCTTCGCCAGCACCGCGTCGACGGTGGCGCTGTCGGACCTGGAGGCGAGCACCTCCAGCTCGTCGAAACCCACGACCAGGGCGGGAGCACGTGCCTTGGTGTCGGCCAGGCCCTTCTTCTCGATCTGCACGATGTGGCGCAGGGCGGGCAGCTGGTCGCGCGCGTCCAGCACCTTGTCGGCCTGCTCCTGGTCTTCGCAGACCACGATCTCGGTGTCCGCATGGCCGAGGACGTAAGCGACCTCGTTGGTCGGGCTGGTGGGGTACACGCCGACGGTCACCGCCCCGATCAGACCGGCGCCCATCTGGCAGAGCACCCACTCGATGCGGTTCTCCGACAGCACGCCGATGTGCGCGCCCGGCGCGACCCCGAGGGCGGAAAAGCCCAGGCCGACGCGCAGCGCCCGCTGGTGATAGTCCGCCCACGTCAGCGGCTTCCAGATGCCGAAGCGCTTCTGGCGGATCGCCACGCGCTTCGGCGTCGTGCGCGCGAGGTGGCGCAGCGCCTGTGGCAAGGTGCGCTGGTAGGCGGACGCATCCACGCTCACGAGAGCCACCTTTTGCGCCGCTTGTAGTGCTTGAGCTCCTTGAAGCTCCTGCTCTTGCCTTCCTGACCGACACCCAGGTAGAACTCCCGCACGTCGGGGTCGGCAGCCAGCTTCTCGGCAGTGTTGTCGATCACGACCTTGCCGGTTTCCATGATGTAGCCGTAGTGCGCGACGGCGAGCGCGACGGAGGCGTTCTGTTCCACCAGCAGCATCGACACGCCGTGCTCGGCGTTGATGCGGGCAATGATCTCGAAGATGTTCTCCACGAGCACGGGCGAGAGACCCAGCGAAGGTTCGTCCAGCAACATCAAGCGCGGCCGCGCGATCAGCGATCGGCCGATCGCCAGCATCTGCTGCTCACCGCCGGAGAGATAGCCGGCGAGACCCTTGCGTCGCTCGTGCAGCCGCGGAAAATACTCATAGACGAGGTCGTAGTCGGCCTGGGCTGGCTTCAACCCCGTCAGCGCATACGTTGCGGCCAGCAGGTTTTCCTGAACCGTCAAGTCCTCGAAGACATGGCGGCCCTCCATCACATGGAACAGGCCGGCGCGCACCAGCTGGTGCGGCGCTTGCTCGGCCACGGCGCGGCCGTCAAAACGTATCTCGCCGCGCGTGACTTCACCGTCCTGCAGCTCCAGCAAGCGCGATATCGCCTTGAGCGTCGTGGACTTGCCGGCGCCGTTGCTGCCCAGCAGCGCCACGATCTGCCCGCGTGACACCGAGAGCGACAGCCCGCGCAACACCTGGATCGCCTTGTTGTAGACGACCTCGATGTTGTTGACTTCCAGCAGCGGCGCGGCGCTCGCCGCGCCGCCCGGGCCGGCGGGCTGCGCATCCGCGAGCATCATTGCAGGCTGATCCAGTCCGACACCGGCACCATCTTCTGCTGCTTGAAGTCGGCCTTGTACACGCGGCCAATGGGGATGGAGTTTCCCTTGATGGAGAGCGGCACGCCGATGATGCCTCCGGTGTCGAAGTTGCGGATGGAGCTGAGGGCGAGCTTCAGGTTCTTGCCGTTCAACTCATTGCCGGCATCCAGCGTGCGCTTTGCCGCTTCGGTCAGCAGCATGGCCGCGAGGAAGCCCTGCATGTACGCGGTGCTCTGATAGTCCGGGCGCATCTTGCGGATCTTCTCCATCATCGCGCCCTTGCCCTCGGTGTCGTAGTGGTAGCGGTAGGGCATCACGCCCATGAAGCCGTCGGCGTTGGGGCCCATCTTCATCACGGTGGAGTTGTCCATGGTCCAGAAGGTGCCCATGAACTGCGTCTTGACGCCCTGGCCGCGCGCCTGGTTGATGAATTCCGGAATCGGCGCCGAGACATAGCCGTGGAAGATGGTGAAGTCCGGGTCGGCGCGCCGCAGCTTGATCACCTCCGTGGAAACGTCCACGCTGCCCGGCGGCGTGGCGATCTCCTGCACGAGGTTCAGGCCCAGCTTCTTCGTTTCGGCGCGGGCGGCTTCCACTGGATCCTTGCCGAATTCAGTGTCGGAATAGACCAGCGCCACCTTGGCGCCGGGCTTCACTTTCGCGATGTACTGCAGCAGGATGCCGACCATCTCGCTGTAATCCGGCCCCACCATGAACTGCAGCGGGTACTTCTGCGCGTTGCTGATCTCGCGGGCGAAGGAGGCGCCTGTCATCAAGATGGAGCCGTTGCGCTCGAGTTCGGGGTTCACAGTCTTCACAAACCCGGTGGAGTCGGCGTAGTACAGGTTCACCTTGTTCTGGCCGGTGATCTTCTTGAACACCGCCATCGACTGATCGACCTTGTAGCCGGTGTCCTCGGCGATGTACTTCACCTTGCGGCCGTTCACGCCGCCCGACTCGTTGAGGATCTGCAAGTAGTCCTTGATGCCGGCATCGATGCCGATGCCGGCGAACGCGAAGACGCCCGTCAGCGGCACCGAGGCGCCGAAGACGATGTCTTCCTTGCTGGCGTTGGCTGCGGCGGGCCGGGTCTGGGCGGCGACGCCCAGCGAGAGGGTGGCCGCGGCAGCGGCAAGCAGGGTGCGCTTGTTGATCATGGGTCGTCTCCTTGAGGTTTCAGGTGCGGAAGGGCCAGAGATGGAAGGTGCGACGCACGCGCCGCCAGATTTCGGCCAGCCCGTGCGGCTCGAAGACAAGAAACAGGACGATCAGCAGGCCGAAGACGATGGTGCGGACCGGTGACAGGTAGAGGGCGGCGTTGCCGGAAAGGGGCAGCCAGCCCATCACCAGCTTCAGCACCTCGGGCAGCAGGGTCATGAAAAGCGCACCGAAGATGCTTCCCAGCACCGTGCCCATGCCGCCGACGATGACGGCGGCCAGGAAGAAGATCGACATCACCAGCGGGAAGCTTTCGGGGGTGATGGCGCGGAAGAAGTACGCGAACAGTCCGCCCGCAACGCCCGCATAGAAGGAGGAGATGGCGAACGACAGCAGCTTGTAGGGCAGCAGGCGGATGCCCAGCACTTCGGCCGAGATGTCGCGGTCGCGGATGGCGATGAAGGCGCGGCCGATGCGGGTGCGAAACAGGTTGGCCGCCCCCACGAGCATCAACGCCGTGAGGGGAACCACCAGCCAGTAGAAGCGGAACGAGTTGTCGAGGTCGATGCCCGCCAGGCGCGCGGGCTGGATCGTCATGCCCGCGCTGCCGCCCGTCACCGTGGCCCAGTGGGAGAAGATGAAATGCGCCAGCACGCCGGCCGCAATGGTCGCGATGGCGAGGTACAGGCCCTTTACCCGCAAAGAGGGCAGGCCGACCACGATGCCGCAAGCCATTGCCACGCCGCCCGCAGCGAGCAGGTTGGGCAGGAAGTGCAGGCCATAGCGGCCCTGCAGCACTGCAACGGTGTACGCGCCGATGCCCATGAAGGCAGCCTGGCCCAGGCTCACCAGACCCGTATACCCGGTGAGCAGGTTCAGCCCGGTGGCGCTGGCCACGTTGATGGCAACCAGGCAGGCGAGATAGAGCCAGTATTCGTTGGCCACGAACGGGAAGACCGTCAGCAGGATGACAAGGACGGCGGCCCAGGCGCGTTGCGTGGAGGTGTCGAAGAGCGCCGTGTCGGCGGCGTAGCTTTCCTTGGCCGTTCCGATGCGCATCGTCTACAGCCTTTCTATTTCGTGGGTGCCGAACAGCCCGTAGGGGCGCACGAGCAGAATCAGCACGAGCAGGCTGAAGGTAGCCAGGATCTTGTACTCGCCACCCAGGTAGAAGCCGGCCACCGCCTCGATCACGCCCACCACGACGCCGCCGACGAGCGCCCCCAGTACGCTATCGAGCCCGCCGAAGATCACCACCACCAGCACGGACAGGCCGAACACCCCCATCACCGAGGAGATTCCGCCGATGGAGCCGACCACGATGCCGGCGACGCAGGCGATCATTGCCGCGGCGACCCAGGCGAGCGAGAACACCCGCGGCACGTTGATGCCCATGGAGTAGGCCGCAGCCTGGTCGGATGCTGTCGCCCGCAGTGCCACGCCGCCGCGCCAGAACCGGAACGCGAGCAGCACGGCAGCGATCAGCACCACGGCGATCCAGAAGCCATAGAAGACTTTCGCCGACAGCATGGCCTGCCCGATCACCACCGGCTTCCCCGTGATGAACTCGGGCAGCCGCTGCTGGTCCGCCGTCCAGATCAACTCCACCAGACCCACGAGAATGGACGAAAGCCCCACCGTGACCATGAACGAGGCGATGGGTGCCTCGCCAAGCATCGGGCGGATCATCGCGCGCTCGATGACGGCGCCGAATGCGCCGGAGACCAGCATGGCCGCGGGAATGGCCAACCAGATCGGCATTGCCAATCCGACGGAGAAGGCGAAGAAGATGTAGGCACCCATCATCAGCATTTCGCCGATGGCGATGTTCACGACCCGCGTCCCCTTGTAGATCATGACGAAGGCCAGGCCCGTGAGCGCGTAGAGGCCGCCCGCGCCCAGCCCGGAGAGCACGATCTCGGAGAGCAGCCACCAATCGATGCCGGTCGCGTTCATGCGGTCACCTGCGCCTTGCGCGCCGTTGCGCGGAATCTCTCGCGAAGGTGTTCGACGTTGCCCGATCCCAGATAGGCCTTGACCACTTCGGGGTTGCCCTGCACCTGGGCCGGTGCGCCGTGCGCGATCACCTGCCCGAAGTTGAGCACCACCACGTGGTCCGAGAGGTCCATCACCATGCCCATGTCGTGCTCCACCATGAGCACCGTCACACCCCAGTCCCGGCGCACCTCGAGGATGAAGCGCGCCATGTCCTCCGTCTCCTCGCGGTTCATGCCCGCCACGGGTTCGTCCAGCAGCAACAGGCGTGGCTTCATTGCGAGCGCGCGGGCAAGCTCGACCCGCTTTTGCAATCCGTAAGAAAGCGATGCCACCGGTGCCTTGCGAACGTGATCGATCTCGAGGAAGTCGATGATCCGTTCTTCGATCTCGACGCGCAGCTGCTCTTCCTCGCGGCGCGCCGCCGGCGAATAGAACAGCGCACCGAGCGGTCCTGTCCGCAGATGGCAGTGACGACCCAGCTTGATGTTGTCGAGCACCGTGAGGCCGCGAAACAATGCGATGTTCTGGAAGCTGCGAGCCAGCCCGAGAGCGGCACGCTTGGGCGCGGCGAGGCGGGTGATGTCCTTGTTGTCGAAAACGATCCGTCCCGCCAAGGGCCGGTAGAAGCCCGAGATGGTGTTGAAGACCGACGTCTTGCCTGCACCATTGGGACCGATGACCGAGGTGATCGTGCCCTCGCGAACCTCGAATCGAACCGAGCTGAGCGCCTTCACCCCGCCGAATGCCAGCGTGATGTCCTCAACTTGCAGCAGGGCGCGGGAATCGGTCAGGGTCTACTCTCGAGTAACGTAAGTTAATCTTAAGTAACATGACTGCCCGCAGCATATGGGGACAACCCCTGATCCGAGGAGCTAGGGCGGCAACCTGATCGCCATGCGGAGCAGCGCTCAGGCCGGAGGCCGGTTCATCTGGCAAGTCGTGGGCTGCGTGCTCTCGGCCGGGCTCCAAACCGCCTCGGAGCGAAAGCCGTAGCCGGTGTTCTCGGCATCATGTTTGACGCCCGGGCTGCCTTTCTTTGCCCATACGCCAAGGTAGATAGGCGCCTGCAGCTGGTGGTCGGTCGAGCGCATTTCGACCTCGCCCAACGGGCTCTGGTACTTCATGCCTTCGAGCGCGTAGGCGACCTTCTTGGGGTCGGTCGACTTGGCCTTCTGCATCGCCGCGCGCAGCATGTTCATCGCGTTCCAGTGCGCGGCGAAGATGAAGTCCTCGCCCGACTTCTGCTTGTAGGCGACGGCAATCTTCTCCAGCGCCGGTGTTGGCGCATTGCTGCCCCAGTTCCAGATCACGCTCACCTTGTCGACACCCCAGGAGCCCATCTGCGCTGGCACGCCAGGATTGTTGGCGTTCATCGTGTAGAAGTTGATGTTCAAGCCGAAGTCGCGCGCCGCCTTCAGCAACAGCCCGAGGTCACTGCCCCAGTTCGAAGTAATGACCGTGTCCGCGCCCGACGCCGCGATCTTCGCCACGTAGGGAGCGAAGTCACGCGTGGTAGCGATCGGTACGTAGTCTTCGCCGACCACCTCGATATCCGGACGCTTCTTGGCAAGGTAGGCGCGCGAGGCTTTGGCCACCTGCTGGCCGTGCGTGTAGTTCTGGTTGAACAGGTACACCTTCTTCACCTCCGGCTTCGTCTTCAGGTAGGTGGTCAGGGCTTCGATCTTCATCTCGCTCGACGGATAGAACCGGAAATGCCAGAAACTGCAGCGGTCGTTCGTCAGGCCCGGGTCCATCGCCGAATAGTTCAGGAACACCATCGCGCCGTCCACGTTGCGCTGGGCCTGCTTGTTGATAGCGTCGACCAGGGCGAAGGCGACTCCCGAGCCGCCGCCCTGCGTCACGTAGCGAATGTTCTGGTCGAACGCCGCCTTCAGCACGTTCGTGCTCTCCTGCGGCGTGCCCTTGCCATCGAAGGGAACGATCTCGAACTTCTGATCAGACGCGCCGGCCGTGGAATTGAGCTGACTCACTACCTCGCGCAGCTGGTTGAGCGAGCCTTGGCCACTGAGCGCGAATGGTCCCGACAATACATCGATGAACGCGATCTTCACCGTCTCCGCAGCGTGGGCCGCGAAACCGGCCGAGAGGGAGATGGCGCAAAGGGATGCGCGGGCGGCGCGCAAGAATCCGAACCTGTGCATGGTTGTCTCCGGTCGGTGGTTTGTGCCACGCACTCTAGGCCGCGCATGGCGGCGGCTGAGTCACTGATGGGACAGCCGAGGTTTGGGTGCAGGCCTCATTCGCCGTCGCGACATGTGCATCGGCAGTCCCTTCAGGCCTTGACCTCGACCGTGAAGCCCGCTTTCGCCAGCTGCGACAGGCGTGCCGCGTCCCAATTGGTCAGGTGAATGCAGCCATTGGTTGCCGCATGACCCACGCGATCCGGCGCCGGCGTGCCGTGGATGCCCCAGTGCGGCTTCGACAGCCCCAACCAGACGTTGCCGATCGGGTTGTTCGGACCTCCTGCGATGTCGACCTTCACCGCGCCTGCCGGCGCCTTCTTCAGGATCGCCGGGTCGTACGTGAAGGTGGGGTCCTTCACTTCGTTGATGATCTTCATCTTCCCCAAGGGCAGCGGGTCTAGAGGCCCGCCGATGCTGATGGGAAAGCCGGCGAGCGGCTTGCCCGACCCGTCGAGCACGAACAGCATGTGTTCGCTCTTGTCGATCTGAATCGACGCAGCGGCCTTGATGACACTGGAATCTGCCTTGCTCGTGACGTTGGCAACCACAATTTCCTCACCCGCCTCGAACTTGGCACCGACATTCAGGGTGACCAGGGCCTTGGGAGACATGTGGTGCTTCTCCGAAATGGCTTCCTTCAGGTTCTCATAGCTCGACGCTTTCATCTTGGCTCGCTCGGCCATCGTCCTGGGCGTTGCCGCATAGGGACCAGCCACGTCCTTCTCGGTGATCGCATAAATGGCGAACAGTGGCGCAGTGTCGGCCTTCAGCGCGGTCCACGTCGTGGCGTCGACCTTGCGGCTTTCCGCAAGACCCTTTGCCTGCTGGTAGGCCTTCACCACGCGGCGCATGTTGGCGCCGAAACCGCCGTCGATCTCGCCGGGCGAGAACCAGGCGCGATCGAGCAGGATCTGCGCTCGCATTACCGCGGCCCCGCGCGAGCCTTGCGCGAGCACCGGCGTCTCCTCGGCTGCATTGAGCCTGTCGAGCGCAGTGCGGCCCGACATGCCAAAAGGAATCTTCGGGTCTTGTTTCGTTGCCGCATGGGCAAGCCACGACGTGGCGCCTGTGGCGCTGACAGCAAGACAGGCCGCATTGCGGAACAAGATTCGACGTGACGGAATCATCATGGGAGCGGGCGAAACGCAGCGACGCCTTTCGGACCATACGGTTCGCACCGCTTGCGAGATGTAGTCTCAAACGGACATCAAGCTTCGGCCTGCGCCGCATCCATCCGAGCCATGCGCTTCGTTCATGATGAATGGCGGGCAGCCGACGGCGCCGCGAGCGGAGGCACGAAGATCGGCGCGTTCAGCGCCATTCGGCCGAGGATCGTTTCCGCACGGGGGATGAGCTGGTCTGCATCGACAATCTCGTCGACCAGGCCGTTCCGGTGTGCTTCCCTCGCGTCTATCGTGTCCGCGGTAAGAATGAGCTGCAGCGCACGGCCCTTGCCGACGAGACGCAGGAGGCGCTGCGTTCCACCGAAGCCGCGAACGAAGGCCTTCGCCTGCGGCCCGCCGAATCTCACATGCGCCGTTGCAAGACGCAAGGTGCATGACATCGCCAGTTCGCACCCTTCGCCCGATGCGAAACCATTCATGGCGGCGATCACCGGCTTGCCGAGATGCTCGATCAGATTGAACGCAAGCCGTCCGCTGCGCGTGAACGCTTGCGCTTCCACGGCGGAGATCGACACGTCCTCGGTGAGATCGGCCCCGGTGGCGAAGGCCTTGTCGCCCGCCCCGGTCACGATCACGCCTTGAATGGCGGGGTCCGCCTGCGCGTCCTTCATCACCGATCTCAGGTCCTCGAGCGCCGTGTGGGTCAGTGCGTTCATCGCCTGCGGGCGGTTGATCGTGACGTAAGCGATGCCCGCCCTCTTTTCATAGAGGAGGTTCTGCAGCAATTCAAGTGGCACCCCGCCGTCCGGGAATTCGTCCGATTCATCGCACATGGCTCTGTTCCTGCCTTAGGTCTGCGAGGCCAGCACGCTGGGCCATCCGTAGTCGCGGCCCGTCAGTGCGCGTGCAAGCAGGTAGTTGTTCCGGGCGCGCTCGCTCAGGCTGTCCATGTGCACCGATCCACTGGCATCACAGGGAAAAGACAGGGCGCAGCCGGTACCGCTGAGCGAGGGAAAGTGCAGCTCGAAGGCAGACGGTGCAGCGGATGAGTGGAATGCGGAGGGCATCGCGATCTCCTCGTGGTTCAGTTCGATGAAGCAGTTCCGGGAAACGGAGTTGTGCGCCCCACGCGGCCAACGCGAAGGGCGGTCTCAATGCATGCAAGGAGCTCTTCCGGGCTGAAGGGCTTGGCGAGAAAGCAGATCACCCCCGTCGACAAGGCCCGGGAGCGTACCCGTTCGTCGGGGTGCGCGGTGATGAGGACCGTAGGAATCGGGGTGCCGGCGGCGGCGAGCTGGCCGTGCAGCTCGAGCCCGGTCATTCCGGGCATCCGCATGTCGGCGACGAGGCAATGGACGGCGCGCACATTCTTGGACTGCAGGAAGCTTTCGGCCGAGTCGAATGTGGCGGCGCACAAGCCAGCGGAGTCGAGCAGGTCCTTCGTGGTGTCTCGCACCGCCTCATCGTCGTCCACAATCGCCACGGTCGTGTTGGTGCGCATTTGGATCTCCTTGCCGGCCGAGTGACCGTTGACGCAAGACTAGACCGGGCGGGCAGGCAGGACCATTGGACGTTTGTCACGCGCTCTACGACTTTGGTTTAGGCGCCTGTGGCCTCCTCGAAGCAAGTCTGGGCTGATGGCGTCCCCCCACGAGACCTCACTAGCCAGTGATGATCGGTTTGAGCGCGTCGATCTCCGCGGCAATGAAGTCGAAGAATGCGCTGACGCGGGCCGTCTTCCGAATCTCGGGCATCGCGAGCAGCCGCCAGTCCCGCGACAGCGCCGGTATGGGACCGAGAACCCGGACCAGCTCCGTGTCGGAATCCCCAAGCGCTGTCGGCAGCGGCGCAATGCCTACACCGGCCTTCACCGACAGCAGGAGACCGAGCACACTTCCGCTGCGGGCCACGATGTTCGCGTCCGGTGCAACCTGATGCAGCCACTGGCTTGCGCGGTGACCCGCCATGCTCTCTTCAAACCCCGCGAGAGGGTGTGCCTGCATTTCCTCGATGGACGAAGGTTTGCCGTGGCGCGCCACGTAGTCCCGGCTCGCATAGACGGCCCACAGCGAGTCGCCGACCTTGCGACCGACCAGCACGGCATCGTCTGTATCGCCTGAACGCAGTGCGACGTCGGCGTCGCCAGTGCGCAGGTCGACGTACTTGTCGCTCATCACGAACTCCACACGCAGCGCGGGGTGCAGCGCATGGAAGCGATCCAGCAGCCCGGAACGCGTCAACCGATTCACGAGCGGCTCCGGGCAGGTGAGCCGGATCACACCCGCCGCATTGCGCTTCGAGGCGGCCAGCACCTGTTCGAACTCGCCCACGGCCCGCTCGACCATACGAGCGGCTTCCAGCACCTCGGTGCCGAAGTCGGTGAGCCTGTAGCCGGTGGTATGACGCTGCACCAGCGCGCGGCCGATATGCCGCTCCAGCGCGGTCAGCCGTCGCTGCACCGTCGACTGATCGACATCGAGGGCCCGGCCCGCGGCCAGCGTGCTGCCATGCTGCGCCACAGCCACGAAATACTTCAGGTCGTTCCAATCGAGCATCGCCCGTTATGCACTATTGCGGCCCCGTTCTGCAAGTCCGCGCCTTGTGGCCCATGGAGCGCCCGCTTACGCTGAAGTTGCTACATCACTTTCGAGGCCGCCCATGACGACAAGCCCACTCACGAATGACCACATGCCACGGCGCCGCGTGCTGATTGCCGCTGCCGTCGCAGCGGGTGCGGCAGTCTGCCATCTGGCTTCCCTCGGGCAAACGGCGCTCCCGGCGAAGCAGGAACGCCTTCGCGTCATTTGCACCGGTCCCGCGGGCAGCGTGCCGGACATCGTTGCGCGGGCCTTCGGCGAGGCACTTGTCGGTGTCTTCGCACAGCAGGTCGTCGTCGACAACCGGCCCGGCGCGGCAGGTCAGATCGCGGTCCAGGCGCTGAAGTCGGCGCCGCCCGATGGCTCTACCTGGCTGCTGGGCCAGGGCGCGATCGCCAGCCTCTACCCTACGTTGTACGGAAAGCTCGGCTACGACCCTGCGCGGGATCTCGTGCCCGTGTCGCTGGCTGCAGAGATGAATCTTGGCGTGGCCGTGGGCAATGCCGTGCCGCCGGAGGTCGCCGACACCAAGATGTTGATCGAGTGGATGCGGCGCCATCCCGGCGAGGCCAACGCAGCCTCGCCGGGCACGGGCACCCTGCCGCACATTCTCGAGGTCATGCTGTTCGACCAGGCCGGGCTGGACTGGCGCCATGTTCCCTATCCGGGCGGTCCGCCCGCCATGGCGGCGCTCCTTGGCGGGCAGGTCGCCGTACTCGTGCTTCCGGAAGGCCTCCTGCTGCCGCAACTCGCCAGCGGTCGTCTGCGGTTGCTCGGCACTTCGGGACGTGAGCGCAGCCGCTTCTCGCCCGCAGTGCCCACGCTCGCCGAACAGGGCCACGCGCGATCGGTGATGCGCGAGTGGTTCGCCTTTTTCGCACCGGCTGGCACACCCCCGAACATCGCGGAACAGGCGTCCGAGGCGGTCGGCAAGGTCGTGGCGCGCGCCGGACTGACACGCCGACTCGAGGATGCGGCCATGACGGCGGCCCCAAGCTCGCCCGCACAATTGGCCGCGAAGGTAGAGGACGACCGCCGGGCCTGGGCGCCCCTGCTGATCGACGCTGGAATCAGGGGGGACGCATGACGGACGCGGTCGTGAGGGCCTGGGACCGGGCCGCCGAGGGCTGGTCCAGGAGCACGCCGATCGTTCATGCGTGGTTGCGAGAGGCAACCGCAGCGATGCTGTCCAAGGCGCGACTCCGGCCGGGTGCACGCGTACTCGATCTGGCCGCGGGCGCGGGCGACCAGACGAAGGACATCGCACTCGCGGTCGGGCCGACGGGCGACGTGCTGGCGACCGACATCTCACCGAAGATCTTGGACTTCGCGCGCGAGCGCATCGAAGCGGCCGGCCTGACCAACGTGCGCTTCGCCGTCGCAGACGCGGAGCAGCCGATTCATGCAGAGGCGTGTTTCGATGCGGTGATGTGCAGGCTCGGGCTCATGTTCTGCATGAACCCGGCCACGGCGCTGGCCGCGACATTCAAGGTCCTGCGGCCGGGTGGTCGCTTCGTCGCGCTGGTGTTCGGTGACCCTGCGAACAATCCTTGCATCACGACCATGATGAAGGTGGCCCGCAAGCACCGGGGGTTGAGCGGTTTCGTCTCGCCCTATGCCGATGGCGGTCTGTTCAGCCTTGCGGCGCCGGGCAGACTTGTCAGCCTTTTGACGGCGGCTGGCTATGTCGAGGTTGCAGTGGAATCGCTTGCGGCGCCAATCGAACTCTCCGATGCCGCTGCCTACGTCGCCTTCGTTCGAAGTTCGGGTTCACCGATCATGGAAGTCCTCGCGCCGCTGGATGCGACGGCCAGAGAGTCGGCGTGGCGAGAAATGGAGGATGCGCTCCAGCAATTTCGCGGCGACCAGCGCTGGCTGGGGCCAAACGAACTCTTGCTCGCCTCGGCGACGCGAGCGGGCTGAGGCCAGGGCGGAAGGTTTGATCGTCACAGTCCGGAGTTCGGTCCAGGTGCCGGCAGCTTTGCGGCGATTGCCGGCGCCTATCGAGTCGCGATGTGACTCTGCGCTGCGTCGGCGAGCTCGAGAAGGTTGTGAGTCGAAGCGGTACGTTGCAGGGCGTTCCACACCGTGCAGCGAACCGCGCTGGCTCTCTGCGGCACACTCCATGCGATGCCCGCCGCCAAATCCGCCATCCAACCCGACTCCTCCCCGACCTTGTTCAAGAGCGCCAAGGCTTTCGAGACCTGGCTGAAGAAGAATCACGCCACCTCCGACGGCCTCTGGCTCAAGATCGCGAAGCGGGGCGCCAATGAACCCAGCGTCACCTACCCCGAGGCTGTGGAAATCGCGCTCTGCTGGGGCTGGATCGACGGCCAGAAGAAGGGCCTCGACGACCAGCACTTTCTCCAGCGCTTCACGCCGCGGCGCGCGCGCAGCACCTGGTCGAAGATCAACGTCGACAAGGTCGCGGCGCTCATCGAGGCGGGCCGCATGCAGGCGCCGGGCTACGCGCAGATCGAGGCCGCTAAGGCCGACGGACGCTGGGCGCGGGCCTACGACGGAGCGCGCACGTCCGCGGTGCCGGAGGACCTGCTGGCAGCGCTGGAAGCCGAGCCGAGGGCCAAGGCCTTCTTTGCAACAATCAACGCGGCCAATCGCTACGCGGTGCTGTGGCGCATCCAGACGGCCGTGAAGGCCGAGACGCGCGTCAGGCGCATCGCCCAGCTGGTGGAGAAGCTCGCGCGCGGCGAGACCATCCACATCTTCAAGCCCGGTGCCAAGGCATGACCGTGAGGTTCACGCGTGGTCTCCTGGGTTACACCTCTTGAAGCGCGGCCACGAGGCTTCACCGGATGCCACCGACGGGCTCGGCACTTCCCAATTTGGTTGCGGGGCACTGCCGGGGCCTAAAAGTTCGCCGTCGTGGTGGTGTGGTATCCGGTGAGCCTGCCGCCCTGGGTCGCCTCAGCGCCGCGTGCCTTCCTGGTTGAAAAGACCAGTGTCGCGGCCGTCACTCCGAACAGTGCGAGCAGGGTCCATGCACCGAAAGCGTAGACCAGGCCAATCGGTACGAGAGCAGCAAGAATGAAAAAAAGTGCCCTGAACATGCCTTCAGTTTGCCTCCCCGCGGCCATCTTGTATCGTGAAGAAGTGGACGCACGGCACAGAAGTTGGTCGAACGCGGGCTTCGTCAGGCGGGTGGCTGAAGCATCGCCAAAGAAGAAGCGCAGAAGCTCCACGAACGAAGGAAAGCGAGCGTCGAGCTGACCATCCTTCAGCAAAGCGTCGCCGCCTTCGAAGGCCACGTGGTAGACCTGTTCAGCCGCAATGCCGTAGACCACCGCTCGACCGAGGGCAGAATGCGACCCAAGAGACGCCCCCACACCATCGGCGGCGATTGTCTCATTCCATCTGTCTCAGTTCATGACCTCTGAAGTTCCAGGTGCCGCCGGCTATGCCGTCAACGCATCCGTCCTAGCTTCTCAGTATGAGAGCATCACTTTCGCCCAGGTGCATAGGGACCTTATTCATCTGTTCCCCACGTCCCCCGTCATGGTGTTGGACATCGGCGCTGGGTCCGGTCGTGATGCCGCGGAACTGTCTCGCCGAGGACATCGGGTGGTTGCAGTTGAACCGACCGACGAGCTTCGCCGCGAAGGTCAACGCCTCCACGGCGCGCTGGCAATCGACTGGGTGGACGACCACCTGCCAACGCTGTACGTGCTTCGGCAATCCAAACGCCAGTTCGACCTTGTCTTGCTTACGGCCGTGTGGATGCACCTCGACCCGAAGGAGCGAGAGGTGGCCATGGAAGCCCTGGCCGACCTGGTTGCAGTTGGCGGGCAAGTATTGATGTCGCTCCGACACGGGCCAGTTCCTCAAGGCCGAAGAATGTTTGACGTTTCTGCTGAGGACACGGCAAGCTTGGCTGCGGTGCACGGACTGTCCTGCCATCATCGCAGTGAGCGTGAGGACATGCTTGGGCGAGGGGATGTGAGATGGAGCTTTCTTGCATTGCACCGACCCCGCAGCCCGAATGCGTGATCGCGGCGCGACCGGTTGCGTTGCAGATTGCCCCTCGAGGACGGCACGGACTCAGTCGACGAGGTCTACGTGAATCCGACCCCGAAGCCCATGACCGCAAGCGACCTTCGCATCGAAGGTCGAAGTGTCGGGGTGACAAGGTCAACGTCACTCGCGAAGTCGACGCAGCGCCTGCAGGGCGGCGACAGGCAATGCGAAAACTCGTCGAGTTATCGATAAACCGGCACGCTTCCCGATTCAGTGCGCCGGTCGCCCGCGGCCACCATGGTCCGGTAGAGCTCGTCGATGTGCCGCTCGCCGGCACGCAGCGCAGCGTCGGACGTATGGACGGAATAGTTGCCCAGGTGCAGCTCGTGAAGGTGGGGCACGGCGGAACCCAGGACGAACACGGCGTCCTCGTTGTGCGTGTTGGCCAGCGCGATCGCCGCCTCGCCGTGCTCGAACACGGCCATCTCCCCTGAAGAGATCGGGGCTCCTGCATCCAACGCACCCGAGGCAACCGCGATCCACCCGACTGAATGCCCCGGCGGCGGCTGGTAAACCCAAGACTCGCCCGGCGCAAGCGTGACCAGGAGATAGTTGACGCCCGTGAACGCGGGGACTGGGCTTTGCACGCCGGCGTAACTGCCAACGACGACATGGGCCGGCCCACTGCGCGGCATGCTGCGAGCCTCGATGTAGCGGCTTTGCGGCTCGCCGTTCTCCAGCTCCGGTGGCAGCGCCAGCCAGAGCTGAAAGCCTTGTACCCTGCCCGTATCGGCACGGGACATTTCCTGCCCGTGCCAGACTCCACCGCCCGCCCGCATCCATTCGACGCCGCCGTAGTCGAGCGTGCCGGAACCGGAAGCGGGGTCGTCGAAGCGCAGGCGGCCCTGCGTCAGCACGGTCACGGTGGCAATCCCCGAGTGCGGATGAATCGGCATCTTCCCGCCAGCGCTCCCGCCCATGTCGAAGATGTCGAGGAAGACGAAGGGCTTGAGGATCTGCCCCAGATCCGAGGGACTCATGAGCCGCGTGATCGGACCGTGGCCATGGCCGCGGGTGAGATGCACGATGTGGCGTTGCGGTGAAGACATGGCACTAGCTCCCCGCATGGACGCCGGACCTTCCCGCGGCCGTGGCGGCCACGACGAGAAGGCCCGCGTAGCGAGATGCGCTTGTGGGAGGCGTCAACGAAATGGAGGAAGAGTTCATCACTCCATCGTAGGGTTCCTCTTTGTGGTCCGCTAGCTCCAGAATGCGGGCTTCTGAGTTGCGGAAAGTGGAACATGGAACTGGATGATCTGCGCACGTTCGCCCGAAGCACTGCGCCCGATCGAGTCCGAGACTGCTCAACGTTGTAGCTTCCTACCCGTGTTGCGGCTAAAGAAAAAGCCTCGCGAAGCTTTGGTTTCAGACTTGCTGCGGCGGACAGCCGCCGCGTTAGACAACCAGGTCGATGACGAAGGGTTTGTCGCTTCTGAAGCTTGCACGCATAAGGTCGGCACAGTGGTCGAGGGTGGTGGCCCGGGCGGCTTCGACCCCCATGCCGTTGGCCAGTTGCACCCAGTTCAAGGAAGGATTTCCGAGGTCCAGCATGCTCATGGCGGTATCGCCTGGCACGGCACCAACGTTCTTGTATTCGTTTATCAAGACGTTGTATTTGCTGTTGTTCAGGATGACGGTTGTGATCGGCAACTGCTCGCGGGCCTGGGTCCACAGGGATTGGAGCGAGTACATGGCGGACCCATCGGCTTGAAGGTTGATGACCCGTCGCTGCTTGTTCGCGCCCAGCGCTGCACCGGTCGCGACCGGCATGCCGTCCCCGATGGCCCCGCCAGCCAAATGCAACCAGTCGCAGGCGGGCGCTGCGTGCGTGAACTTGTAGAAGCCCAGACCGTAGGAAATGCTTTCGTCGGACACGATGGCGTTCTCGGGCATCACTGCGGCCAGCGTCCGGGCAAGGCCCTCGGGACTGGGTGCGCCGCTGCCAGCCTCCGGGCGCGGGCCCGGATCGGGCATCTCGACCTCGGGCGCGTTCAGGGCAGAAACGAGCGCCTTGAGCGCCTCGACCGGGTCCTGATCGGGTCGGGTCAGCACATGGAATTGCGCATCCGGTGCATGCTGGACCGATGGCATGCCGGGGTACGCGAAGAAGCCCACGGGTGGGCGCGCGTTGACGAGCACGATGTGCTTGAACTTCGCCAGTGTCTTGATCGCGGTCGCCATGCCGTAGGGGACACGTTCCAGTTGCAGGTTGCCCCGTCCACGGGCGAGGTGCGAGGTGACGTAGTCGGCCATCACCGTGGCACCGGTTGCCTGCGCCACGCGCCACGCAAGTCGCTGTCCCTCGCTGAGCACGGCAGGTCCTGCCAGGAGGATGAGCACATCGCGATGGTCGCGAAGGGTCCTTGCCGCGCACTCCACGGCACCTGCATCGACGGCCGCTGGCTCCGGCCTGGAGCAAGGCGTGCCGACGATTCCTCCGTCACCCCAGGACACGTCTGCCGGGAGAATGAGCGTGGCGATCTGGCCGGGCCAGGTGCGCGCCGCCCGCACCGCTTCGGCGGCATCGCGCCCCAAGTCGGGCGTTCTGGTGCTGTTGCGCACCCACGCAGATACGGTCTCTGCCAAGCCCACCGTGTCGGATGTCAGCGGTGCGTCGAAGGGCCGATGGTAGGTCGCCTGGTCACCAACGATGTTCACGATGCCGCTGCGCGCGCGCCTCGCGTTGTGCAGATTGCCCATGCCGTTGGCCAAACCCGGGCCACAGTGCAGCAGGGTGCAGGCCGGTTTGCGGGCCAACCGGTAGTAGCCGTCTGCCATCCCCGTGGCGACGTTTTCCTGCAGTCCGAGCACGCACTTCATGCCCGGCACCTGATCGAGCGCCGCGACAAAATGCATCTCGCTCGTGCCCGGGTTTGCAAAACATGTGTCAACGCCCGATGCCAGCAGGGTTTCGACAAGGCTTCTAGCGCCATTCATTGAGTAAACACCTTTCATCCAGTCCGAGGACACACGGAGAGACCGCTAAAGGGTCAATCCCGTCCCACCATCGAAATTGATCGCCGTCCCGGTGATGTAGGCAGCTCTGTCCGAGACCAGGAAGGCGAACAGGTCGGCAAACTCCTCAGGCTTGGCCACGCGGCCCAACGGTACGCGGCCGGCAAGGCTCTGGTACTGGGCGGCATGCAGCCGGTCTATCTGAGGGGTTTGCACGAGCCCAATGCAAATGGCGTTGACGCGGATGTTGTCGGCGGCCAGTTGATTGGCCAGCGATTTGGTCAGATTCAGGCCCGCTGCCCGTGACACGGAGGTAGGCAACGAGTGGGCCTTGGGCGCCTTGCCTCCGACCGTGCTGATATTGACGATGCGGCCATCGCGTTGGGCCCTCATGACGGGCAGCACGAGGCGGATCATCCGGATGGCGCCCAATACCTTGAGCTCCCAATCGGCGGTCCAGCCTTCGTCCGTGACATCCTCGAAGGGATGGGCACTGGAAGTTCCCGCGTTGTTCAGCAGAATGTCCACCTTGCCCCATCGGGCCAGGACGGCATCCACCGCCCGTTGGCAGTCCGACGCACTCGTGACATCGCCCGCCACGGTCAGCTGCTCGATCCCGGTCAACCGTTCGAGTTCCTCCGCCACGGCCTGCAGTGGCGCGGGACGGCGGGAGACAATCGCCACGTTGGCCCCTTCAGCCGCGAGCTTCAACGCCGCAGCCCTGCCAAGGCCTTCGCTGCCACCGGTGATGATGGCAACCTTGTCCTTGAGTCCGAGTTCAAGCATGGACGCCCAGGGACTCAACCCCCCGGAATTGGAAAGTGACTTCCCCCAGGGGCCCGAAATCGGCCCGGCATCTGGCGCCGGGCGACACCCTTGGCGCTCCGTGCATGGTGCCCGTGGAGACGACCTGGCCCGCCATCAGGGGAACACCCTTTGCGCGGAGGTGGTTCGCCAAGTACAGCACCGATTGCAGAGGATCGCCCTCCATGACCTCTTGGCCGGACCCGGAAGACACCTCCTCATCGTCGGCCCAAACCCGTACTTTGACATCGGCAAAGCTAAGCTCACGCCAGCCAAACACGGGCTGCCCGAGCACCAGACCCGCGTTGCCCGAGTTATCGGCCACCACACTGGCCACATCCAGACCCACAGAGCTGGGGTAATGAAACACACAGATCTCCAGCACAGGCACGACGCACTCGATGTGGTCCAGCAACTCCTCGCGCACAAAAGGGCGCGGGCGCGGCTGCACCGTCGTTTTCATGCGGAACGCCAGCTCCGCTTCGAGACACAGCATCACCGGCAGACCCTTGAGGAGAGCGGGTGAATGATGGATCTCGACGTCGAAGATCTGGCCCACGATGGGATGCCGAACGTTGTAGCGCTCGCGCGCGGCCGGACTGGTCAATCCAATCTTCCAGCCGCCCAGGGGGCGACCGACTCTTTCAACCACCCGGTCCTGGATCCGGTAGCCCTCATCCAGGTCCAAGGGCCTCAGCGAATCCGGAAAATCAGGTATTCCTTGATGCTGGCGTCGTGCATCGGCCAAGAGACGCGCGGCTCGGTCTATCTTGTCACTGGCGATCATGGCAACGTTGTTCAATGTGATGGTCACAGCTTGCCAATGCGTTTGACGGTGTCGAGCGCGCTCTTCTTGTCGTCCTCGATCAGCTTGCGGAACTCCTCCGGCGATTCGTTGAGAACGGGCTGAACGGCGTAAGACGCCAGGCGATCGCGCACGGACGGGTGCTGACTGGCTTTCTGAATCGCGGAATAGAGCCGGCGCATCGCGGCATCGGGAGTTCCGGCCGGCAGGAAGAAGCCTGCCCAGCTAGGTGCGAAAAACCCTTTGAGTTCGGGCATGTCACCGATCACCGGAAGGTTGGGGAAGACAGGCGTCTTGCCCATGCTGGCGATCAATCGGACCCGTTGCGAATCGGACTGGGCCTTGGCCAGCATGGGCGACAGAACGCCAAAGTCGAGCCGATCGGCGATCAAGTCGAGCACGAGTTTCGCTTCGCTGGGATAGGCCACGCCATTGAAATTCAGATTTGTGCGAAAGCCGATCTCCTTGACCCCGAGATTCGACGCCCCGCTGTTGCCGGTATGGCCATAGTTCAGTGCAGCACCTGAGCGCGCCGCCTCCAGAATGCTGGCCAGCGAAGTAAAGGGGGAATTGGCCGGAACCGCAACGACCGGGCTGATGCTGTACACCCGAGCAACGGGCAGGAATGCCTTGTCAATGTCATAAGGCAGGCTCTCCATCGTGGCCTTGGCCAGGGCCACCGGACCGTTGAAACAGAAGCACAGGGTCTCACCATCCGGGCGGGACTTGGCCAGCGCGTTGGCAGCCACGACCCCTCCCGCGCCACCGCGGTTCTGCACGATCACGGCCTGCGAAAGCTCCTTGGACATGGCGTCGGCGTAGGCACGCGCGACCACGTCGATCAGCCCCCCGACGTCCGCAGAGGCAAGGATGGTGATGGGTCGACCTGTGTCTGCCGTGGCCGGGCCTGCAGCAACGGCCGCGACCGCCGCACTGCAAACGATGAGCTTGTTGATGATCTTCAGCATGCTTGTCTCCCGGTTGTCAAATAGCGGCAGATTCCGATGCGCGTGGCTCGGGCGGTTGAGTAATGCCATCCGCCTGGGGATCGGATTCGTTGGAGCGGGCCGCAACGACAAACCGAGCGGTGCCGGATCGGATCATCGACAGCAGCCCGGTAATCACCACCGAATAGCCCGATGCGAATCGCCGGCGAGCCATCTCGCCATCAGCTGCACCTGCCGCAACCCTGATGCCCGCACGACGTGCAGCGGCATCGATGTGCTGCTGCGCCTTCACCACTGCGGGAGCGCTGTCTGCGCCATCTCCCAATTGCGCGCTGAAGTCCTGACTGCCAAACAGGACAAAATCAATTCCTTCCACATTGCAGATGTCCTGAGCGTGTTCCACGCCTTGCGGCGTTTCGATCATGGCGCCGACAACCACATTCGTGTTCGCATTCTTCAGGTCGTCCCAATTGACATCATTCGCGAATTCGTGCGCTCGCACATAGAAGGCAACCCCCCGCTTGCCCAGCGGAGGGTATTTACATTCGGCCACCAGTTCACGCGCTTGGTGGGCAGTGCTGATCTGCGGCGCAATGATCCCGTCGGCCCCTAGATCCAGCACCTTCGAAATCGCGGTCTTGGTGATTTCGCAGGGTCGAACCAGGGTGGATATACCCGCGGCTTGTGCCGCCCTGATCATGTGCGCGACGTCGGCCAGGCCAATAGAGCCGTGTTCGCAATCCAGGACAATGAAATCAAAACCACTTGATGCGCAAATTTCCGCCAATTCGGCTGATGGCACCGAGATGAATGCACCCAGCAATGGCTCGCCGTCTTTCAGTCGAGCATGAAACCGATCTCGACAGTGAGCATCAATCCCTCGGTACATGCAAGCGCCTTAATGTGATTGAGTTGATCAATGAACTCATTCTAGGCCGCCATCTCAGATCAACTGCCGCTCAAACAGCAGATCAGAACTGCGAAAAGCGGTGGTGTCGCCATCTTGACAGGTGAGTGCCCAGGACTATCGGGCAAGGCGGGGCGCAATGCCGCCAGGAGGGTGGACTTTCCGGCTCCCGAAGCACCAGCAATTACATAGCGGCCTTCGGCGAAATTTTGGGGATTCCCGACGCGCAGGGTATCTCGGCGATGTCGAGGTCAGCGTCGATGGTTATGCCCTTGGCATTGACTGACGAACTGCCAGGCCGTCGAGAACGTCCTGTGTTGGCGGTCTGAGCCGTAGTCCGTTTCGGGCTAAGGACCGACCGCAGCGACACGGTCCATACGGCCCACTCAGTTCAACGTGACCACGACGTGGGTTTGCGGTCCGCCGCGGATGACGTAATTGACCGGATACAGCGCCTCGCCGGATCGCATGCGGCTGCTGAATTCAGCATGGGCGCGAGGGCTCCAGGCAGCTTTTTCTTGAACGATCCGACAGGCATGCATGCAGTGACGTTGACAACGCCGGAGTTCTTCTCGTCCCTGTCCTTATGAAACCTGTCGTTGACTGGGAAGGTTTCTGGCCTGTACTGGCCGGCCGCCGTATCCTTGACGAAGATCGACAGATAAGCCTCCCATCGATTCCCCACGTCGACGTCCATGCAGGCTCCCGGCCTCATGGTGTACCAGCCTTGGAGCGTCACGTAACACCGCGATCCTTGAAGCTCGCATCTCGAACCCGAATCGTCCAAATTCTCATTGATTACAGCAAAGACGATGTCCGTCTGTCGTCCGTTGCAGAGCTTGTTCGTCCCCGTTGCGCCGGCGTTGAGCGCCACAGTAGAAAGCAGCAGAACGCCGAGCCCGAGATGTACGATTGATTTCATCTTTTCCGATTACAGAATTTGCGAATAATGACGTTTGAGAAGTCAAACTTCGCTAGCCCCGGCGAAGCTGTCCCAGCTTGGCTTTCACCCAATGAGGCCACAAGCCGACAGGCTATCAAACAAGCCAGGCCTTGAAAAGGCGATCCGCGCCAAAATCCGCTCTCTCCCGGCCTTGTGTTCAAGTCGGAGTTTTCAGCATGTCGAAGAACTTCCCCGAAGCGCCTGCGCTGCAGGTTGTCCAATGGCTCAACACCGACACCGCCCTCTCGCTGGAGGCGCTGCGCGGCCGCGTGGTGATGATGCATGCGTTCCAGATGCTGTGCCCGGCCTGCGTGACGCACGGCTTGCCCCAGGCGAAGAAGACGCGCCAGCTCTTCGCCGCCGCGGACGTCGCCGTGATCGGCCTGCACACCGTGTTCGAACACCACGAGGTCATGACGCCCGCGGCGCTCGAGGTTTTCGTCCGCGAGTACCGCTACACCTTCCCGATCGGCATCGACACGCCGGCGCGTGGCAGCATTCCCGCCACCATGCGCGAGTACCAGCTGCAGGGCACGCCGAGCGTCGTGCTCATCGACAGGCAAGGCCGCATCCGGCTGAGCCACTTCGGCGTGATCGACGACATGGCGCTCGGCGCGGCCATCGGTCAACTGGCCGCCGAGGAGGCGCCCACGGCGCTGTTCACGCGGTCCCCCGGCGGCCCCGACGTCGGCCAGGGATGTTCCACTTGAGCCGTCGGTTGCTCAGGCCTGCGGCCGGATGTTCTGGTTCTGGCTGAACAGGTTCCCTGGGTCATATCGTGCCTTGAGGGCGGCCAGCCGTGCATAGTTGGGGCCGTAGGCGCCGCTCGCCACGCGCTGCATCTCGTCCTCCGGCATGAAGTTCACGTAGACGCCGCCTGTGGCGTGCGGCGTCAGCGCATCGAACAGTGCACGCGCCCAATCGATGCATGCGCGGTCGCCACCCGCGTCGCGCCAGCGCGTGTGAACGTTGACGACGAACTCGGCATCGCGGTGCGGGTAGGCCGTGTCGCCGGCCTTGACCCGATTGATCTGCCCGCCCACCTGGCCGATGAAGATCTCGCACTCGTCGCTCGGCAGCCGGGCGGTGGCGTCGCACACGATGCGCTCGACATCGGCGTTCAGCACCTTGAAATCGTGCGACTTCCAGTAGTTGCGCGCGCCTGGTTGCAGCAGCGGGTCGAAGGCGGTCTGCCAGGCTGCGAAGGGCATCGCACCGACGTGCTCACCTGCGGGCGTGCCCCAGCTGCGCAGCGGGCCGGCGAGCTCCTCGCCCCGGCCGAGCTCGCCGATCCAGCAGAAGGCGATCACGACCACCTCCTTGCCATGCACATCCGGCGGAAGGAAGGGAAGCGGGGGCGCCTTGCGCAGCACCATCCAGGTCGTCATGTCGTCGCCAGCCGCCGCCGTGAACTTGCGATAGCCCTCGAACACCTGCTTTGCCTGAGCGAGCGGATAGACGACCAGCCCGGCCAGCACCTCGGGGCCGAGAGGGTGCAACCGGTACTCGAACGAGGTGACCACGCCGAAGTTGCCGCCCCCGCCGCGCACCGCCCAGAACAGCTCGGCGTTCTGTGTCGCGCTCGCCTGCACGAGCTCGCCGGAAGCGAGCACCACGTCGACGGCCGTCAGGTTGTCGATGGTCAGCCCGCGCTTGCGGCTTTGCCAGCCGAAGCCGCCGCCCAGCGTGAGCCCGGCCATGCCGGTGGTCGAATTGATGCCGGTCGGCGTGGACAAACCGAAGGCCTGCGTCTCGCGATCGAAATCGGACAGCAGCGCTCCGGGCTCGACACGCGCGAGACGTGCAACGGGGTCGACGCGTATCGACTTCATCCCCGACAGATCGATCATCAGCCCGCCATCGCAGGCGGCCTTGCCGGCGATGTTGTGGCCACCGCCCTTGACTGCCATCAGGAGCTGGTGCTCTCGCGCGAAGTTCACGGCCTGGATCACGTCGGCTGCGCCCGCTGCACGCACGATCGCAGCCGGCCGGCGGTCGAACATGCCGTTCCACAGCGCGCGGGACACGTCGTAGCCGTCATCCGCTGGCAGCAGCAGGGTCCCGCGCAGCGCTGCGCGAAGCGTCGCGATGGGCTCGTCGGCGATGCCGACCGTGCCCCCTTGGGGGGTGTGAAAGTCAACCATGGAACTGTTCTCCTTCAGCTGCGGCCGGAGGGCAGGGCGCGCCCCTTGCACAGCGTCCGGCGGCGCTGGCGAAGCGGCAGGCGTGCCGCGGATCGGACGTGTCCAGGTTTGCCGCCGGCCGGCCGAAGGCGCGGTATCGACGGCGTGAGAAGAAGTCTGCGATGTGTTGGTATTCACCGCACGTCGCGGCGACTTGCCTTTGTATCGACCTTGTATCGCAGGGCGAGGGACTCAGCCGTCGTGCGAGGTGCTGCCGCGCCCCCTGCGCAGCCATGACTCCATCAGCGCACGCAGTGCCTGGTTGTCGATGGGCTTGCGCAGCACGCTGCTGACGCCATGTTGCTTCACCTTGGCTTCGTCGATGTCATCGGCGTTGCCGGTGTACAGCAAGACCGGCAGTCCCGGGCGCAGATCGGTGGCCCGCTGTGCGAGTTGCAGGCCGTCGAGCTGTGGCATCGTCTGGTCGGTGATCAGCAGATCGAGCGGCTGACTCGGGTCATCCAGCCAGGCCAGCGCCTCCAACGGGCTGCGATGCAGCACCACCTCGATGCCCCAGCCGGACAGCAATTCGACCATGAAGTCGCCGACCATGACCTCGTCGTCGACCACCATCACGCGCGCGCAAAGCGCCTCGCGGACCCCTGCCACGGCCGGGGCGTCGGGGGTGTCGACCTCCGTGCCGCTGGCCGGCGGCAGCACCACGCGGAACACGGACCCGGCGCCCTGTGATGTCTCGACGATCACATGGCCTCCGTGGTCATGCACGATGCCGTGCACCATCGCCAGGCCCATGCCCGAGCCACGGCCGACCTCCTTGCTGGAGGTGAAGGGCTCGAAGATACGGTCGATCAGGTCCGGCGCGATCCCGCTGCCGCTGTCGGCCACGCTCAACTCGACCCACGGGCCGGCGCCGACTTGGGCGCGGCACGATGCGCAGGTCCAGCCGCCCCCGCTGCGGCCCAGGCGAACACGGATCCATCCCGAGCCGGTGATAGCGTCGCGCGCGTTGATGCAGAGGTTGAAAAGCACCTGTTCCAGGTGCACGGCGTCGACCGCCACGTGCAGCTCGTGGCCACCCGCCGCGGGTGGCGCAGCGAACTCCAGCGACACCGAAGACGGCAGGGTGGCGCGCAGCAGTTGCAGGGTCTGGTCGACCAGCGGGCTCAATGCCAGGGTGCGGCGCTGGCCGCGCTGGCGCCGCGCAAAGGCCAGCATCTGCGCAATGAGCTCACGGGCCCGCTGCGCAGCGATGTGGGCCTGGCCCAACTGGTGCTGCAGCCTGGCGTCGCCCAGGGTCTCGGCGCGTTCCTGGCCGAGAACCAGGTAGCCGATGACGCTGGTGAGAATGTTGTTGAAGTCGTGCGCGATGCCACCCGTGAGCTGGCCGATGGCCTCCATCTTTTGCGCCTGGCGCAGCTGGGCCTCGAGCCGCTCCCGCTCGGCCTCCGCGGCGCGGCGCTCGGTGATGTCGCGGGCCGCGTACAGCACGTGCGGCTCGCCGCGGTAGGTCACCGGCATGCCGTTGACCTCGAGGTAGAAGTGGCTGCCGTCCTTGCGCACGCCCGGCGCCTCGAAGCGAACCGCGCGACCGGCCAGGATGGCGGAGTGCTGTTCCCGGTGGCGCTCCTGGATCTCCTTGTCGGGTTGCGTCAGCACCCGGGTCGCATTCAGCACTTCGTCGCGCGAGTAGCCGCTCATGCTCAGGTACGCCGGGTTCACGTCCACCGCGCGGTAGTCGGCATCCCGCACGACCAGGCCGTCGGCAGAAGCATTGAAGATCGCCCGGTATTGTTCCTCGCTGTTGCGCAGGGCTCGCTCGGCGCGCTTGCTCTGCGTCATGTCGCGTCCGATGTAGAGCACATGCGGTTCACCGTGGTGCAGGATCGGAACGCCGCGCAGCTCCAGGTCATAGCGCTGGCCATCGCGCCGCACCAGCTCGGTCTCGAGTCGGATCGGCTCGCCAGCGAGCGCCTGCTCGTGCAGGCGGCGGATCGTGGCCGCGACTTCGGGTGGGTTGGCCAGCACCCGGTCCATACCCAGCACCTCGTCGAGCCGGTAGCCGCTCATGCGCTCATAGGTGGCGTTGGCATCCACGATGCTGAAATCCGAGGCACGCAGCACCAGCGCGTCGGCCGAGGCGTTGAAGATGCCGCGGTACTGCGCCTCGTTCGAGCGCAGCGCACGCTCGCTCACGATCCGCTCGCTCACGTCACGACCCACGCCCAGCACATAGGGCGTATCGCCAAGCTGCACCGGCAGGTAGCGCAGTTCGATGTGGAACGAAGTGCCGTCGCCGCGCGTCACCGGCTCGACCGCCTGTGTCTCGCGCCCTTGCAGCGCCGCTTCGATGTAGCCGATCAGGCGCTGCATGTCCTGCGCATCCGGGCGTTCCGTCCAATGCTTGCCAACCACCTGCTCGCGTGTCATGCCGGTCATGCGCACGAAGGCCTGATTGACGTCGACCGTGCGCAGCTCCTGGCTCCACAGCACCATCGAATCGACGCTGCCGTCGAAGATGGCCCGGTACTTCTGCTCCTGGGCCTGCAGCGCCGCCAGGGCCGCCTTGCGCTCCGTGATGTCTCGCCCGACCGCCAGCACATGCGGGGTGCCGGCGTAGCCGATCGGCAAGTAGCGCAACTCGATGTCGAACGTGCTGCCGTCCTGGCGCACGCCGCGCGTCTCGATCGATACCTCCCGGCCAGCGAGCGCAGCGCGGATGCCCTGGATGCGCCGCTCGCGCTCGTGCAGATCGATGTTCGTCGGGAGGGAGCTGCCGATGATCTGCTCGCGCGCATAGCCGAACATGCGCGCGAATGCGGGGTTGATGTCGACGATGCGCAGCGCGTCGTTCCAGAGGGCAAGCGCATCGGCGCTGCCGTCGAAGATCACGCGGTACTGCTCCTCGCGCGAGCGCAAGGCCTCGACGAAGATCGGGTCCTCGGACTCCCACGCGGGTGCGTCGGCGGAGCGATGACGGCGTTCCGGAGCAGCCATGAGCCGCAGTCTAGACCGCCGCGCAGCCGTGCGCAGCGTCATTTCCTTGGTGATACCGCGCGGATACGTGGGGGACACACGCCGGCGCTGACGCGGTCATGAGCAACTTTCTGTCAATCGAAAGCGTTGCTTGCGCCTGCGTCGGGAGCCGGTCCTTGCCGAAAGTGAGCTGCATGAGCTGCACGACGAGGGCCAGCTTCAATCCAACCCGATCTTCAGGACCACAGCCATGTTCGGAAGCTACAAGAGAAAGATCGAGGCCTACTGCGAGGAAGCCGGAATCGAGGTCCCCATCGGATTCGGCCGTCACTCGGCCGGGCGGTATGCGGCAATCGATCTCGAGTCGAATCCGCCAAAGCTGGTTGCAACGACCTGGTCGAGTGTCCAGGACGCGGTGCACTACGCGGCCAACCTGGCAGCAGGCCGCAGGACAAGGATGCTGGATTTTCAGAAGCGCCGCGAACTCACCTTCAACGGCAAGGACAACCTCGTGCCGGGCAAGCTCTTCTAGGGGCATCGCGGTGCACGGCGATGCCGAGCGCGTTCCGCGCAATGGCTCGTGCCTCGGGGGATGAGTTCCCGAAAGCGACCTACAGATCCTCGATGACCAAGGCGCGATAGCGTTGCGCGATGGAGTAGGGCGCGCGGCGCACGACTTCCATCATCCGTTGCGCCGTTTCCGAGTCCGGCGTCTTGACCAGCAGGCCATGATGGCCTTCCTTCGCGAGCTTGGTGTAGGCCCTGACCGTGGCGCCCTCCGTTCCCGGCGACGGCAGAGGATCGTCGGCGCCACTCACCGTCGGAGTGATTTGCGAAAGGATCGCCGCCGGCGTGAGCAGGAAGACCTCGCTGTCCTCGAGCTGCTCGCTGAGCTCCTCGCCGACGGATACGGCGGTCGCTTCGTCCGGGAACATGACCACGGAGTACCCCGTGGGATAGAAGGCGCCGCCGAGGGCGGCGGTCATCGACGGGTCGAGGCTGAAGGACATCAACATTGACGGCTTTCCGGAGGAAGTGGGCGAGCCGTGACGTTGCGGCATGGGGCCCGGGGCGCCTGGTAGGACGAGCCCGGCATTGGCCGACGGCAATCGCCCGGTGCCGCAGCAGCAGCGCCAGCCCGAAGACCCGGTGTTCGCTCACGGCCTGAAGCACTGAAAGACGAGTCTTTCAACATTGCGGCAGCCGTCCTACAGCGCACGAGCTAGTGATTTCAGAGTGAAATCGAAGCGCGCGAACGGGCCCCCGCCGGCCTTCAGTGCGCAAGGCCAAGCACTTCTACCCGCGCTCGCTTCGACCCGATTCCAGTGCTGAAGAAAGGAGTTTTTCCATGCACAAGATCAAGGATGTCATGAGCCGGGACGTGCAGGTCATCAGTCCCGACGCAACGATTGCCGAGGCTGCCCGGTGCATGCGTGACGGCGATTTCGGAATGATGCCGGTGGGCGAGAACGACCGCATGATCGGCGCCATTTCCGACCGTGATATCGCCGTGCGCGGGGTGGCGGAAGGCCGCGACGGCAAGGCCAAGGTGCGCGATGTGATGTCGGAGGGCATTCACTGGGCTTATGAGGACGAATCCGTGGAGCGCGCGGCGCAGATCATGGCGCAGTACCAGATCAGGCGCCTGCCCGTCGTCAACCGCGACAAGCGGCTGGTGGGCATCCTGGCCCTGGGCGACGTCGCGGTGAAGGAACGCAAGACCAAGCCCGCGGCCGAGGCGCTTTGCGCCGTCTCGGAGCCCGTGTCGGCCTGACGCGGCCAACGACCTCCTTCGGCGTGTCCGAGGAGGCGCCCAAGCAGATGGAGGCCGAGATGAGAACGGGTCCTCTTTTCCGCGACCGGCGGCAGGCCGGGCAGGTGCTGGCGCGCGTGCTCTCGGCCTATGCCGACCGGCGCGATGTCCTGGTCCTGGCCCTGCCGCGCGGCGGCGTCCCGGTCGGCTTCGAGGTGGCCCAGGCGCTGCGCGCGCCGCTCGATGTCTTCATCGTGCGCAAGCTCGGCGTGCCGGGTCGCGAGGAGTACGCCATGGGCGCCATCGCCAGTGGCGGCGTCCGCGTGTTGAACGAGAGCGTCACGCGCCTGCTCCATATTTCCGATGCGGCGATTGAAGAGGTCGCCAGGGCGGAGCAGCAGGAGCTCCAGCGGCGCGAGCGCTTGTACCGGGATGCGCGGCCGCCGCCCGAGGTGCGCGGCCGCACGGTGCTTGTCGTGGACGACGGGCTCGCCACCGGCTCGACGATGCTGGCCGCGATCCGGGCCGTGCGGGTGCAGCAGCCGATGCGCATCGTGGCCGCCGCGCCGATCGCCTCGCCCGAGACGTGCGCGGAACTGCGCCGCGAGGCCGACGACGTGGTTTGCGCCAAGACCCCCGAGCCCTTCGTGGCCGTGGGCTTGTGGTACGAAGATTTCGACCAGACCACCGACGAGGAAGTCCGCGAACTGCTGGAGCGCGCGCGCCTTGGCGCGTCCGCGCATTGGGAGAGTGGCGATGGGAAGAAGCGATGACGCCAAGGCGGTCGACGCGGTGCGCCGCGCCGCGCTGCCACTGACCGCGGACGACGATCATGGTGCGCTGCTGGCGCTGATCGGGGACGCGCATTTTGTGCTGCTGGGCGAAGCCTCCCACGGCACGCACGAGTTCTATCGCGAGCGCGCACGCATCACCCAGCGGCTGATCGCCGAGAAGGGCTTCAACGCCGTTGCGATCGAAGGCGACTGGCCGGATGCGTACCGCGTGAACCGCTACGTTCGCGGCTTCGGCGACGACGCATCCGCGGCCGAAGCGCTGGCCGGGTTCCGCCGCTTCCCGACATGGATGTGGCGCAACACCGACGTGGTGGATTTCCTGGACTGGCAGCGCAGCTTCAATGACGCGCTGCCCGAGGCGTCGAGGTCCGGCTTCTACGGCATGGACCTCTACAGCCTGCACAGCTCGGTCGACGCCGTGCTGCAGTACCTGGAGAAGACCCGCCCCGAAACCGCGCGCCTGGCCCGCGAGCGCTATGCCTGCTTCGACCGGTTCGGCGACGACAGCCAGGTCTATGGCTTGATGACGGGACTTCGTGGTGCCGAAGGATGCGAGGACGAAGTGATCGCGACGCTGGTCGAGCTGAGCCGCCATGCCGCCTCCGTCAGGCATGGCGGACGCATCGGCACCGACGACGCCTTCGATGCGCAGCAGAACGCGCGGCTGGTGAAGAACGCCGAGGCGTACTACCGCTCGATGTACCTGAGCGACATCTCGTCGTGGAACCTGCGCGACCAGCACATGGTCGAGACGCTGGATGCCCTCGAGCACCATCTCGGGCGTTCCGGCGCGCGCCCGAAGATCGTGGTGTGGGCACACAACTCCCACCTCGGCGACGCGCGGGCCACCGAGATGGGCGGGCGCCGAGGCGAACTCAACGTCGGCCAGCTCATGCGCGAGCGGCACGGGCGCGACGCAGTGCTCGTCGGCTTCACCACCCACACCGGCAGCGTGACCGCGGCCTCCGACTGGGGCGGAACCGGCGAGCGCAAGCGCGTGCGGCCGTCACGCGAAGACAGCATCGAAGGGCTCATGCACGCCACCGGCTTCGAGCGCTTCCTGCTGCCCCTGCGCGCAGGCGGCCCTCACGCGGATGCCTTGCGCGAACCGCGGCTGGAGCGCGCGATCGGCGTGATCTACCGGCCCGACACCGAGCGCCAGAGCCACTACTTTCATGCACGGGTGCCGGATCAGTTCGACGCGCTCATCCACATCGACACCACGCGGGCCGTGGAGCCGCTCGAGCCCGAGTCCGAATGGCGTGAGCTCGAGGCGCCGGAAACGTATCCCTCGGGGGTGTAGCCATGAATGCAGCGACCTCGCCGCAAGCCGCTGTCGAGCAGCGTCCCGTGCGCATACCGGTGGGGCCGGCCATGCTGGACGGCGATCTGGTCCATGCAGCCGGCGCCACGGGGCTGGTGCTGTTCGCACATGGCAGCGGCAGCAGCCGATTCAGCCCGCGCAACCGCCATGTGGCGCGGCAGCTGCAGCAGGCCGGCCTCGCCACGCTGCTCACGGATCTGCTGACGCCCGAGGAAGAGGCGATCGATGAGCGCACGCGCCGACTGCGCTTCGACATCGAACTGCTGGCGCAGCGGCTCGTCGGCGCGACCGACTGGCTGAAGGCCCAGCCGGAGTTCGGCCATCTGAACGTCGGCTACTTCGGCGCCAGCACCGGCGCAGGTGCCGCGCTGATGGCGGCGGCGCTGCGTTCCGCCGCCGTGCGGGCCGTGGTCTCGCGCGGCGGGCGGCCCGACCTGGCCGGCGATGCGCTGGGCAGGGTGCTGGCGCCGACGCTGCTGATCGTCGGCGGCGACGACGTCCCGGTGATCGGGCTGAACAAGCAGGCGCTCGCGCTGCTGCCCGCCGAGAAGGAACTCGTCGTCGTGCCCGGCGCAAGCCATCTGTTCGAGGAGCCCGGCACGCTCGACGCTGTGGCGCGCCTGGCGCGCGACTGGTTCCTGCGTCACCTGGCGCCGCAGTCCTGAGTCCGAAACCGCCGCAGGCAAGCAGGCGAAGAAAGATGTCCCCTGGATGGCCGGCGCTCCTTCAACGCGCAAGAGGGCGCAATGCTCCATTGCGTCCATGGAGTCTCCAGACGCAGGCTTCGAGCCCATCCCCCCGATGCTCGCCAAGGTCGGGACGAGCCTGCCGGACGGCGAGGAATTCCTCTTCGAGCCGAAGTGGGACGGCTTCCGCGCGATCGTCCTCCGGCACGGTGGCGGAGTTGTGATCCAGAGCCGCGACGCCAAGCCGCTCGACCGCTACTTTCCCGACCTGCACGAGGTCTTCATGGCAGAGCTGCCCGAGGGCTGCGTGCTCGATGGCGAGATCGTCATCGCCACGCCGACCGGTCTGGACTTCGATGCGCTCCAGCAGCGCGTGCATCCTGCCGCGTCGCGGGTCACGCGCCTGGCCGCCGAGACGCCTGCGTCCTTCGTCGCCTTCGATCTGCTGGCCCTGGACGGGCAAGACCTGATGACCCGGCCGCTGGCGGAGCGCCGGCTGCTGCTCGAGGCGCTGCTGGCGGAGTCGGCCCCGCCGATCCATCTGACGCCGATGACCACCGATCGCGCGCTCGCGCTCAGCTGGTTGCAGCATTTCGAAGGCGCAGGCCTGGATGGCGTGATCGCCAAGTGGGCAGACCAGCCCTACCTTCCCGGCAAGCGCGCAATGCTGAAGGTGAAGCACCAGCGCACGGCGGACTGCGTGGTCGCGGGCTTCCGCTGGCACAAGAGCGGAGCGGGCGTGGTGGGCTCGCTGCTGCTGGGCCTCTACGACGATCACGATGTGCTGCAGCACGTGGGCGTGACCTCGTCCTTCGACATGGCGACCCGCAGGAAGCTGGCCGACGAGTTGCAGCCCCTGCGCGACAACGCATTGCAGGGGCACCCCTGGGCCGGATGGGCAGATGCCGTGGGCGACGGGCCGCAGCAGCGGATGCCGGGGGCACGAAGCCGCTGGAGCGGGAGCAAGGATCTCTCCTGGGAGCCCGTGCGCCCGGAGCGCGTATGCGAGGTGCGGTACGACCACCTGCAGGGCAACCGCTTCCGTCACGCCGCCTTGTTCCTTCGATGGCGCTTCGACAAGGCGCCCGGTGCTTGCCGCTACGACCAGCTGGAAGTCACGCCGCCGTACGAACTCGCTCGCGTGTTTTCGACGGCGGGTTGACGCGAGGATCCGAGGGTCGCCCGCGGAGATGACGCTCTACAGCCATCTTCTGCGGAAGTACTCGAGCAACCTGGCCTTGGATGCGCTCTCGCGTTCGGTCTCTATCGCGGCGATGACGACCCACTTCGCGGGATCCTGCTTGAGTTCCATCGCGAGGCTGCCCGCAAGGATGGGCGACACGCGGCCCCGGTGCCTCGCCGTGCGCAAGGTCTCCGCCGCCAGGCCGAGTCGCAGCGACAGGGCGCGCAGATTGTCCTGCTCCAGGGCCAGCTCCAGGAGGTCCATCGTCGTGGGCATCTTCCCTGGGGCAGGCGCGGGGCTTCGAGCAGGTGCCATTCAGAACGCCCAGTTCAGGTTGATCTTGAACCCATGGTCCTGCAGCCCGTTGCCGAACTGGCCCGAGTAGGACGCGCCCAGCGTCAGGTTGGGCCGCAGCTGCGTCTCCACGCCCGCTTCCAGCACCGCCACGTTCTTGGCCAGCGGCACGCCCGACAGCGTGAAGGGCAGGCTGCCGCCGAAGGCGTGGGTGCTGGTGGGCGTGGTGTCGCCGAAGGCATGGCGCCAGCCCAGCAGGCCGCGCACGCGCGTGCGCTCGCCCACCTGCGTGCTCGCGCGCAGGCCCAGCGTGGAGAAGGTCGCGTCGACACTGCCGCCGTCGCCGTACAGCGCGGCCAGGCCGCCGCGCTCGAAGAAGGCATCGCTCTTCACGCGCACATGGGCCAGGCTGGCGAAGGGCTCCAGCGCCACCGTGCCTGCGTCGATGCGGTGGCCCACCTCGCCGAAGAGCTGGGTGGTGGTGCTGTCGTACTTGGCCGAGACGCTGTCGGCAAAGCCGGCGAAGGCGACCGAGCGGCTGGTGTCCAGCTTGTTCCAGCTCTGGCTGGCACCCAGGCGCAGTGCCGTGGCGCCCCACTGTTTGCTGCCGTAGAGGCCCAGGTGGTAGCTGTCGGTCTTGGCGCTGCTGTTGCGCGCATCGGTGTCGGCGCTGGCGCGGCTGTAGCCGGCCAGGCCACCCACGCGCCAGCCGCCACCCACGCCGGTGTCGGCACCGACGACGAAGCCGCCGATGTCGCGCTTGAGCTTGGCGGCGTTGCCGTTGCCATCGATGTGGCCCCAGGAGCCGAAGACCTGGCCCCAGGCGGTGCGTGCCTGGTTGTCCGCCGGCATGCAGCCTTCCGCTTCGCTGCCCCTCGAGGCCTGCTGCGCCGGCTGCTGCGGCGCGCTGCCGGGCGCACAGGTGGCCGTGCGCAGCCGGTCGATGGCCGCCTCGCGCACGAAGCGGCTGTCCTCCAGTGCGGCGGTCTTGGCGGAGGCATGGATGTCCACCGACAGCTGGTTCAGTGCGTCCCGCGCAGCGAAGTCGCTGGGCAGGAAGGCCACCGCATTGGACAGCGCGTTGTCCTGCGGCAGGCTGTCCAGCGCCGTGGCCACGGCCACCTGGTTGGGTGTGCCCGCCACCTCCGTGAAGCTGCGCACCTTGTCGGCACTCAGGTAGACGTTGTTGGCGTCGTAGCTGTCGCGCAGTTGGACGAAGGCGGTGCGTGTGTCGCCGTCGAGGCTGTAGGTGCCGCTCACGCCGCCGTCGGCGGTGAGCACGGTGTAGCGGTTGCCCACCACGAAGTCGCTGCTGCCGATGCGCGCAACGCTGAGCTTCGCTCCGTTGGCGATGCTCGCGGTGCCGCCTGCATGGATGAGGTCGGAGGCGGTGGATGCCGGGTCGACTTCGACCTGGTAGGTCGAGCCGGCGGCTTGCGTGAAATTGCCGTTGACCGTCAGCGTGCCGATCGAGTTGCCCGGGGCGATGGTGCCCGCGACCGCCAGGCTGCCGAGGGTGCCCGAGCCCTGCAGGCGGCCCGCCGCGAGCACGTTGATCGTGCCGCCGAGCACGCCATCGACGGCGAGCGAGCCGGCCTCCACCGTCGTGGTGCCGCTGAAGCCTGCGCTGTTTCCAGTAAGCCTGGTCAGGCCCGTGCCGATCTGGCGGATGGTGCCGTTGCCGGAGATCGCGCCGCCGAAGTCCAGTGAGTCCGAGCGATTGAAGGCCAGCGCGCCGCTGTTCGTCACGTCGCCCGCGATCGAACCCGACGTGCCGCCGTTGCCGAGCTGGAGCATGCCCGCCGAAATCGTCGTGCCACCCGTGTAGGTGTTGCTGCCGTTCAGCACCAGCGTGCCCAGGTCGGTCTTGGTCAACCTGCCCGTGCCGGCAAGCACGGCGTCGACGGTGGCCGTCATGTCGGCGCCGGCGGCGGTGCCATCGCCCACGCGAATGGTCGGCGTGCTGCCCACCAGGGCCAGCGGGCCACCCGTGAGGCGATAGCCATCGACCGCGAACTGCAGGCCCGAGGCCTCGATCTGGCCGTTGCCGTTGTCGATCGTCACGGTGCCCGGCGTGCCGGCCATGACAGTGAATGCGCCGTTGGAGTACGGCGCATTCACCGCGCCGCTGGCCTCGGTCCAGCGGTCGTTGTCGGCCAGGCGCCAGGTGCCGTCGCCGCCGTTGACCACACCGTTGCCCTGGGCGTTCGGGCCATCCCAGAAGTTCAGCGTGAGGCCGGAGGTGTTCACCAGGTTCACCTGATGCGCGATGGACTTCTGCACGAACAGGTCGCCCGCGGGCACGGTGCCGAGCGCGAGACCGTTGTCGGTCAGTGCGCCGTCGTAGCTGAAGACGCGATACACGCCCGGCCCGAAGCTGCCGCCCGGCGCGGTGCTGACGTTGAGCGTCCCGCCCAGGGTGAGGTCGCCGTGCACCACCGTGAGATCGTTGAGGGCCCCTCCGGCGGTGCCTGCCTGGCCGAAGCGGTAGTTGAGCGTCGCGCCGCTGTCCAGAGACAGATTGCCATTGACGGTCAGCGTGCCGGCGGAACCCGTATCACCGGGGCGTAGCGTGGCGCCGCCCGCGATGATCACGTCGCCACCAACGGTGCCTGTGCCACCCAGCGCGGCGCCACCCTGGACGGTGGTGAGCCCGGTCGCGCCGGATTGATCGCCGTTGACGAGCAAGGTGCCTGCCTGCACGTTCGTGGTGCCGACGTACGTGTTGTTGCCGGTGAGCACCGTGGTGCCGGCACCCGCCTGCGTCACGCTGCCGCTGCCGGAAATGGCACCGCCGAACGTCGCGCTGTCAGAGCGCTTGAAGACCAGCGCGCCATGGTTGGCCACGTCGCCGATGATCGATCCGCTGGCGCCGCCGTCACCCAGTTGCAGCGTGCCCGCGGCGATGGTCGTGCCGCCGGCGTAGGTGTTGGCGCCGGTCAGAACCAGCGTGCCGAGGTCCGCCTTCTGCACGCCGCCGGTGCCGGTCAGCGCCGATGCGATCGTCGCGGTCATGGCCGCGCCGTCGGCGGTGCCGTCACCCACGCGCAGGATGTTGGGCGCGCCGGCCAGCGTGATGGGGCCGCCCTCGATCCTGTAGCCGTCCGCGGCGAACTGCATGCCGCCGTTCCTGACCGCGCCGAGGCTGTTGTCGACCGTGACCGTTCCCGGCGCGGCGGCGAAGATCGCGAAGCTGCCATCCTGGAACGGCGCATTGACGCCGCCGTCGCCGAGCGTCCAGTTGCCGTTGCCGGTGGCGTTCTGCCACAGGCCGGTGCCACCCTGGATGACGCCGTCGTTCTGGTTGCCCGGACCATCCCAGAAGTTCACCGGCAACCCCGCTGCGTTCACCAGGTTCACCTGGTTGTTCACCGAGGTCTGCACATAGAAGCTCGGCGAAGGCATGGTGCCGGCGACAAGGCCGTTGTGGGTCAGCGTGCCGCCGTAGCTGATGACGCGATAGATGCCGGGGTCGAAGGTGGCGCCCGGCGTGGTCGTGACGTTCAGGGTGCCGCCCAGCGTGAGGTCGCCCGCCACCTTGGTCAGGTCGTTGTAGGCGCCGCCGATCACGTTGGCCTGGCCGAAGTTGTAGCTCAGCGTGGAGGCATTGCCCAGCGCCAGGTTGCCGTTGACGGTCAGCGTGCCCGGCACGCTGCCGAGGTTGCCGGGGCTGAGCGTGGCGCCGTCGGCGACCGACACGTCGCCGCCGATCGTGCCGGCGCCGCCCAGCGTGCCGCCGGCTGCCACCGACGTGGCTCCGGCAGCCGCGGACTGGTTGCCATTGACGATCAGGGTGCCGGCATTGGCGGCGGTGTTGCCGCCGTAGCTGTTGTTGCCGGTCAGCACGGTGATGCCGGTGCCTTGCTGCCTGACGGCGCCGCTGCCGGAGATCGTGCCGCCAAAGCCGTACGTGTCCGAGCGGTCGAAGACCAGCGCACCGTTGTTGGTGACGTTGCCGGTGATGGAACCCGTGGTGCCGCCATTGCCCAGTTGCAGCGTGCCCGCGGTGATCGTGGTGCCGCCGGCATACGTGTTGTTCCCGGCGAGCAACAGGGTGCCGGCATCGGTCTTGGTCAGCGTGCCCGCGCCGCCGATCGCACCGGCCAACGTGAGATCGCCTGTGGTCTGGAACGTGCCGCCGCCCGCGTTGAGCGTGACTGCCCGTGCAGACGCAAAGGGCGCCGTGCTCTGCAGCGTGCCGCCATCGAACGAGAGAGCGCCGCTTGCATTGCCGAGGTTGGCATCGCCGGATGCGGCAACCGTGCCGCCGTTGATGAACGTGCCGCCCCCGTAGGTGTTGCCGCCGGTGAGGGTGAGCGTGCCGCCGCCGGTCTTGGTCAACGGCCCCGTGCCGCCGACCGTGCCGGACAGCGCGAGGTCCGCCTGCGTCTCGAAGGTGCCGCCATTCGTGCCGAGCGTGACGGCGCGCACGGACGCGAAAGCCGCGGTGTTGCGCAGCGCGCCGCCATCCAGCGTGAGCCCGCCGCTGGCATCGCCCAGGTTCGCATCGCTGGCTACCTGCAGCGTGCCGCCGTTGACCGTCGTGCCGCCGGTATAGGTGTTCGCACCATCGAGCACCAGCGTGCCGAGGTCGGACTTCTGCAGCCCGCCCGTGCCGACCAGTGCGGCGTCGATGGTGGCCGTCATGCCGGCGCCCGCGCTGGTGCCGTCCCCCACGCGAAGGATCGAAGGCGCACCGGTCAGCGTGAGGGGACCGCCGTCGAGGGTGTAGCCGCTCACGGTGAACTGCATGCCCGACGCGCGGACTGCACCGAGGCTGTTGTCCACGGTGACGGTGCCCGCCGTGCCGCCGAAGATGGCAAAAGCGCCATCGGCATACGTCGCACTGAGCATGCCGGTCTGGTCGGTTCAGCTGTCGCTGCCGGCAGCGTTCTGCCACAGGCCGTTGCCGCCCTGGATCGTGCCGTCGTTCTGGTTGCCGGGGCCATCCCAGAAGTTCAGCGTGACGCCGGTACTGTTGACCAGGTTCACCTGGTTGGCGACCGCGGTCTGCACGGAGTACGTGCCTGCCGGGGCGCTGCCGATCGTCAGGCCGTTGTCGGTCAGGGCGCCGTCGTAGTTGATGACGCGATACACGCCCGGCGTGAAGCTGCCCCCGGACGACGGGTTGACGTTCAGCGTGCCGCCGAGCGTCAGGTTGCCGTGCACCGTGGTGAGATCGTTGAGCGGACCGCCTGGCACATTGGCCTGCCCGAACTGATAGTTGAGCGCCGAGCCGCTGTTCAGGCTCAGGTTGCCGTTGATGGTCAGTGCGCCGACTGCGCCGGTACTCCCGGGACTCAGCACGGCGCCGCTGGCCACGCTCACGTCGCCGGCAACCGTGCCCGTGCCGCCCAGCGTGGCCCCGCTCTGTACCGTGGTGGGTCCGCCCGGGCCGGCCTGGTTGCCATTGACCAGCAGCGTGCCAGCCTGCACCGTGGTGCCCGCCGAGTAGCTTTGCGCGCCGCTGAGTGTCAGCGTGCCGGCACCCTGCTTGACCAGCGTTTCGAAGCCGCCGGTGCCGGCGCCATCCAGCGTGCGGCCGGCGGTGTTGTTCACCTGCAGCGTGTCGCCTGCGCCGCTTTCGCCACCGCTGCCGCCATCGACGACGCCGGCGATCGTGCCGCCATCGTTCAGCACCAGCGTGTCGTTGCCGGTGCCCAGGCCGAGCGTGCCGGCGCCGGTGCCGAGCGTGCCGGCCAGGTTGAGCGTGTCCGCGCCGGCGCCCAGGTCGCCGCTGGCCCGCAAGGTTGCGCCGATGTTGACGTTGAGGGTGCTGGCGCCGGCGTCGCCCGTCAGCGCAGTCGGCGCGGGGCCGCTGGCCTGCACCGTGCCATTCACCGTCAGTGCGGACGTGCCGCTCATCGCCAGGGTCGCCGTGGTCAGCGCGCCGTTGACCTGCAAGGTGCCGGCGCTCACCGTGGTGTTGCCGATGTTGCTGCCGGTGGAGGTCAGGATCGTCGTGCCCGGGCCGACCTGGGCCAGCGTCCCGGCACCGATCAGCGTGCCGGCCAGGGTGAAGCTATCGCTGCGGTTGACCGACAGCGTGGAATCGGGATTCGTGACGTACACGTTGCCCGCGCCGACGTTGCCCGACGTGCCGCCATTGCCCACCATCAGGTTGCCCTGGTTGATGATGCTGTCGCCGGTGAAGGTGCTGTTGCCGGTCAGCACCCAGAGGCCGGTGCCGTTCTTGGACAAGGTGGTCTTGCCGGTGCCGGCATCGGTGAGGGTGGCGCCGAAGATGTTGGTGTTGGTGTTGGTGCCGCCCAGGTTCACCACGTGCGCCAGGCCGGAGCCGCTCGCCCCGGCGGTGGCGCCCGCCAGCGACACCGTCCCGGTGTTGCTGAGATTGATCGGGCCGCTGCCGGAGGATTCGATGAAGGTACTGCCGGACAGCAGGGTGAACCGGCGGTTGCTGCTGTCGCCCGCGCCGGTGTAGCGCAGGGTGCTGCCGGTGCCGATCACCAGGTTGGTGGCAGCGTTGCCCGAGGCGCCGATGCTGCTGGCCAGGCCGCCATCGGCCAGCTTGTCCACGCCCAGCACGCCGCCGCCGGTGATGGTGGTCACGCCGGTGTAGGTGCTGCCGGAATTCATCAGGATCCAGGTACCGGTGCCGGTCTTGCTCAGCGAGGTCGCGCCGGTGCCGCTGTCGGCGATCAGCGCCGACAGGCTGTTGCTGCCGGTATTGGTGCCGGTCAGCGTCAGCGTACGCGCGGCAGTGCCGGTCAGCGTGATGGGCGCGGTGCTGGTGAAGGCGATCGCGCCCGTCCCCGAAGCATCGATGGCCGCACTGCCCCCCAACGTGAACTGCCGGTTCGTGCTGCCGCCCGCGCCCGTATAGGCGAGCGTGCCGCCGTTGAGGACCAGATTGCCGGCCGTGCTGTCGGAAGCGCCGATGGCGCTCGCCGTGCCGCCGTTCGCCAGGCAGTCCACCGACAGCACGCCGGCGTTGATCGTCGTGGTGCCGGTATAGGTGCTCCCGCAGCCCGAGAGATATTGGTTGCTTGCGCCGTTCTTGACGAGATTGCCGGTGCCGCTGATGACGCCGGCGAAATCCCAGGCGTTGACGCCCCCACCGGTGCGGATGGTCAAGGTCTTGTCCGTGAGCCGGATTTCGCCGCCCGTGCTGCCGCCGCCATCCAGGGCAGACACCGTGGTGTCGAAGCCGTTCATGTCGAGGATGGCGCCGGCCGCGTTGGCCACGGTCATCCCGCCGGCGGTGGTGGCCGTGCCGAAGGCATTGGTCGCCCCGGCGCGCAGGATGCCCGCCGAGACTGTTGTGCCGCCCGTGTAGTTGTTGGTGGTGCCGCCGAGCACCAGGGTGCCCGAGCCTGACTTGACAAGCCCGGCGCCACCGGTCGCCTGCCCCGAGAAAGTCAGCGTGGTCGCGGGATTCTGCACGCTGATCGTGCTGCCGGCCGTCAGGGTGAAACCGCGGTCGGTGGTGGTGGTGCCTCCCTGGTAGTTGAGCGTGCCTCCGGAGAGAACGAGGTTGCCCGGGTCGGCTCCGGACGCACCGATGTCGCTGGCCACGCCGCCGTTGGGGAGGCAGGAGATGTTGAGCGTGCCCCAGATGGTGGTGGGGCCGGCATAGGTGTGCTGGCAGCCGCTGAAGGTCTGCGTGCCGGAACCGAGCGTCACCCCGCCCGCGCCGCTGATGATGCCGCCGAAGACCGAGCTGTTGCCGTCGATGAGGTAGCGGGTCGAGGACAGGACACCCAGGTTCAGGGTGCCGGTGCCGCTGAGCCCCCCGGCCCTGACGTCGGCAATGTCCGCGATGTCCAGCGTGGCCCCGCCGTTCACCGCAATCGGCCCGCTCCCGAAGGCGTCGGCCGAACCCGCACGCAGCGTGCCGGCGCTGACCGTGGTGCCGCCGCTGTAGGTGTTGGTACCCGACAGCACCAGGGTGCCGGCACCGGTCTTGGTAAAGGCGCCGCCCGTACCGCCGGCAAGGGAGCCGGCGACGACGCCGCTCATGGTGAGCGTGGTCGCCCCATTCGTCACGTCGATGCCGCCGCTGGTATTGAGCAGGAAGCCGCGATCGCTGGAGGCCGTGCCGCCCAGATAGGCCAGCTTGCCGCCGTTCTTCATCACCAGGCTGGACGAGGCACTGCTGGAAGTGCCGATCGAACTGGCCGTGCCGCCGTTGCCAAGTTCGGTGACCGCCAGGGTGCCGCCGTCGATAGTGGTGGTGCCGCTGTAGGTGTTGGCCGTATTGCCCAGGGTCAGCGTGCCGGGGCCTTTGGCGATCAGGTTGGCGCCGTCCGGGCTGACCACCTGGCCGTCGAAGCGCAGGTTGGCGCCGGCATTGGTCACCTCGACCGTGTTGTCGGTCACCGAACCGTTGGTGCTGAGGGTGAAGCCGCGGTCGGTGCTGTCCCCGATGCCGGTGTAGCGCAAGGCGGCGCCTTGCAGGAGCAGGTTGGACGGATCGGCGGACGACGCGCCGATACCGCTGGCCGCACCGCCGTTGCCGATGCTGGACACGGACAAGGTGCCCTGGCTGATGGTGGTGGCGCCGGTGTAGGTGTTCGCGCCGCTCAGCACGACCGTGCCGGTGCCGCTCTTGGCGAAGCCGGTCGCGCCGCCGTTGTCGATGATGGCCGAGGCGACGGTGAAGGCGCCGGTGCCGTTCTTCGCTATTCCCAGCGTGCCGCCGCCGGTGACGCCGGTGAGCGAGCCGCCGGTGATGGTCTGCGTGGCGGCGCCGACACTGGACGACACCACGATGGTGCCGTCCACACCCAGGGTATCGCCACTGCCGATGTTGACGGTGGAATTCTGCGTCGCGACGTATTGCAGGCCACCGACCTGCCTGGTGCCGCTCACGGTGCCGTAGTACGCCGTGGTGGCCAGCCCGGTGTCGCCGCCGTCGCTGAGGATCTCCCCGTCGACCCAGTTCGCGGCGTTGTCCTTGTAGACGTAGTCGCTCGAGGTGAACGGGACGATGTAGCCGCCCACGACCTTGGCATAGTCGGTACCGTTGATCGTGGCCCAGCCGCCCAGCGTGCCATCGGCATGCGTGGTGGTGATCCTGGCGGTGCCGGCGCTGCCGAAGGTGCCGGTCGAGGCGAAGTTGAGCAGGCCGCCCGAGTAGGTGACGGCGCCGAGGTTGACCTGCATGCTGCCGCCCGTGCCTGGAGCGACATTCAGGGTGTTGTTGCTGGAGAGCACGTTCAGGCCATTGAAGGCCTGGGTGTTGGCCTCGCTCGCCGCGCCGGCGACCCTGAGCGTGCCGCCCTGCAGGTTCAGCGTGGAAGCGCTGGAGATGATGTTGCTCGCCGGCGCACTGGCGTTGGAGAAGTCCAGCGCCAGCGTGCCTCCACCGATGGTCGTGGCGCCCGCATAGGTGTTGGCGCCGGTGAGCGTGAGCGTGCCGATGCCCAGCTTGGTCAGGCCGCCGGCGCCGGCGATGCTGCCGCCGAAGCTGGTGTTGGTTGCGCTGTCGACTGTCAGATTGCCCGCGCCCAGGGCCAGCGTGCCGCCGGTTCCGCTCAGGTTCGAAGTGGTCTGGCTGAAGCCGTTGAGGTCCAGCGTGCCGCCGCTGAGCGTCACGCCACCGATCGTGGAACCGAATGCGGTGGCACTGCCGGCGCGCAGGGTGCCGCCGCTCACGTTGAGGGTGCCGGTGAACCCCGCGTTGTTGCCGGTCACCACCCACGTGGCGGGCCCGCTGCTCCCCAGGAAACCCGCGCCCGAAACGGCGCCCGACAGCGTGTTGTCGCTGCCCGCATGGTTGCCGCCGAGCCAAAGCCCGGTGTTGAGCGTGGTGGCACCCGCCAGCGTGAACGCCCCGGTGCCGTCGTTGCGGAAGGTGCCGCCGGCGCCTGCGATGGTTCGGTCGATGCTGGCAGCGCCGCCGGTGTAGCTGAGGTTGCCGCCGATGCTGATGTTCGACCCGGCACCCAGGGAACTGGCCGTGCCGCTGTTCGCCAGGGTGCCGACGTTGACCATGCCGCCTCCGGTGACGGAGGCGGTGCCGGTGAAAGTATTGGCGTTGCCCAGCGCGAGGGTGCGACCGGCACTCGCACCGAAGCCGACCGTACGGGCGCTTCCACTGCTGATGACACCGGACAGAAACATGTCCCCCGTAATGGCTGAGAAGGTCACCGTGTTCGCGCTGCTGGAGCCTCCGATGGCGGTCAGCTGGAAGTTGCCGGTCAGGTTCAGGGTTCCGGAACCGTTGTTTGCGAATGTGACCTGGGCGCCACCGTAGATCCCGGGAGTGATGCTCCAATTGCGGTTCGATGTGGCGGCGGCCCCCGTATATGAAATGGCCTTGCTGAACTGGTTGCTGCCGCTGCCTTGCCCGACCCTCAGGTCGATCGTCCCCAACGTGGGGTCGGTCGGTGCGCCGAACGCACTGGCCTGGCCCAGATTGGCCACCGAGCCGAAGGAGATGCTGCCCGAGGTCGAGATGGTCGTCCGGCCGGTGTAGTTGTTGAGCACGTTGGTCGGCGAGCCGTTGCTGGAGACGCCGCCGGTCCCGGTCAAGCGGGACGACAGGAACCCGCTGTAGACCGTCGTCTGGCCGGTACCGGTCAGCGTCACGACGCGGCTGCCCAACTCAGCGCCTGCACTCAGGACGGTACCGCTGGCCGCAGTGATGGCGTTGCCGGCCGCGCCCAGCGCCGCGTCATTGGCGACGTACAGCGTGCCTTGGTTGACTGCGACGGTGCCCGTGAACGTGTTCGCGCCGGTCAGGTCCAGCTCCCCTGCGCCCGTCTTGGTCACGCCGGCGGAACCGGCAATGACCGAGCTGATGGTGGAGATGCCGCTCGTCGCCGTGATCGTCGGTGTCGCGCCGCCCAAGGTCAGCGTATTGCCGCTGATGGTGTAGCCGCCAATGTTGAACGTGAGCCCGCCCACGACGATCGGCGCACCCAGGCTCACCGTGCCCGCTGTGCCCATGAAGACCGCGGTATCCAGTGCGGCATTGTTCCAGCCACTGAGATAGGGACCGGCCACGCCGTCATGGACGGTGCCGTCGTCCCAGGTCCTCGTCGTGAGGTCCCAGGTACCTGTGCCACCCATGCCGGTGGCATTGCTGTTGGCATCCCAGTACCTGTCCGCGGCCTGAGCCGGCGCGTACAAGGCAAGCAACGCGGCCAGCACGACGAGCCGCAAGGGCCAAGGGCCGTGCGTGCGCGCGGCGCAGCCAACGACCGCATCCGCCGGGCGAGGCCCCGTGTCGGCCCCGCCGCTCTTGCCGCGCTGCGTGGCCAGCTCCGAGGCGACCACCCAAGTGCCCAGCGCGCTGGACCAGATCGTGCGGAACACATGGTTCATTCGATTTTTTCCTTCGAAGATTTATCGAAAAGCTGCGCTGCGCAGCTGCGGGCGAGCAGCGCGGGTCGCTGGGGATGCCTGACTCACCACGTGCCCCGCGAGACCACGATCGGGCCGTCTTCGGGTGGCATCGATTGCCCCAGAAGAACGCTGGCGGCTTGCGCGGCCATCTCTGCGGCGAGCGCTGCGCTCCGGGCGATCTCTGCCAGTGCGCGGGTGCGTTCGCCAGGCTCGACGTCCACGTCACAGTCGAGCAGATCAAGACTCGCCTTCAAGCCCCGGCTGGCCGCCAGAAGGCACATGTGCGTCGCGAAGCGGGTGCGGTTGCCCAGCTCGGTGTCCTCCTTGGCCCTGAGCTCGGACTCCGTAGGCGGGAGTCCGCCGAGGTTGGTCGGCTCGAAGTAGTGGACCGGGGTGGCTCCGAGTTCCGTCTCGGCGAGCACGAGGTTGACGGCCCTGCTCGCCGCCGCGATGGTTGACCTGTTTCGAGTGGGCATTTGGATCCTCAGAGACGAGATGCAAAAAGAGAAGACGCAGTAGCTCAGAACGCCGAGTTCAGGTGCGCGACCGCGAGCGCAATGGTCGAGAGAGGAATCGAATGCCCCTGGCTTCCGGCCCCATCTGCATTCGTGAGAGTCGCCAGCTGGCGCTGACGATTGGAAAGACGGGAGTTGCTGCCGGTAGTGGCTGACTTCATCGAAACGGCCTTATCGCATGTTGTTACATGAGATATTGCCTCGTAACAGCCCATCCATACGAGTTGCACTTAGGCAGAAAATATTCAGATAACCCGCAAAAGGGATTAGCCTTGTTGCCATGGAGCGACAGTCGTGGCACAGCAATAGGCGATGAGCGGCGAAGGCTGCAATTCGCCGGAAGGGGCGGCTACGAAGTTCGAGCCGCGCAATAGCGAAAGAAATCGTCGAGCTCCGTCGATTTGTCGAAGATCGCATCGGCACCGAGTCGCTTGCAGCGTGCGCGCGTATCAGGGGTGGCGAAGTTCGTGAGGATGACGACGCGCTGAGATGCACTGCGCCGCCTGCAAAAGGCCAGCACCCCAAGCCCGGAGCCCTGCTTGAGGAAGAGATCCACCACCGCCAATTGCCACTGGTCCTGATGGCTGGTCAGCCACTCGCAGGCCTCTGCTTCCGATTCCGCAAACCCGGCGACCTGTGCGGAAACGAGCTCTTCCAACGCCGAGCTCAAGTGATGACGAATTCGCTGGTTGTCCTCGACGAGGAAGACTGATATTTCCATATCACCCCCACGCATGGGCGCCTGTTCTGACGGCAGCGTCGTCGCCGGGCAGGGCCTGTTTACTGGGGCGCGAATATAGGGAGTCGAAATGCCTCGGGCAATCGAATTGACAATGCCTGACACTTTTTGTAGATGAAAAGTTCTCTGCAACCAAGGCTCGTTGCTACTCGCATACATACAGGCTGTAACACTCGTTAGCCACACGTACGATCCCGTCGCTTCGTGCGGCCGCCCATCTCTCGGCTGTGCTTTTTTCACAGGGTTGGAATGCTCAGGCAGAGGCAAAAAGCCCGCCGAGCGAATTGTTGTGGTCGAGCTTGTATTCCTTCGTTGATCCGCCCTGCATCCCGATGACAGCCGCGTGTGCATCCACACGCCCTCAGGCATCTCCGATGCCATCGCCTCCCGAAAGCTGAAAGCCCACATGCCAGATCCAAAGGTCGACTTTCTTCGTCCGCGCACGCATCGTTTTGCCCTGGAGAGCCGCCAGCTGTTCGACGGCGCCGCCTTCGTCGAGGCGGCCACGCATGCGGCCGACGCGCCGCAGGCGGGCAGTGCGCCTGCAGATGCGCACCATGCCGAGCCCGCGCAGCCGGCGCCGCTGCCGCAACACGAGCCGGTCGCGGCAGAGTCGGCACCCGCCCCGCAGCCTGCGCCGAGTGCACCGCACGAGGTCTACGTCGTGGACCAGAACGTCGCGAACTGGCAGCAGCTCGCCGCGTCGGTCCCGGCGGGTTCCGAACTGATCCTGCTGAACACCGGCTCTTCCGGCGTGCAGCAACTCGCGGACGCCCTCGACGGCCGCACCGGCATCACCGCGCTGCACATCCTGAGCCACGGCAGCACGGGCGAAATCACCCTGGGCAACGAACAGGTGGACGCGGCCAGCCTCGAGCGCTCCGCCGACGCGTGGAGAAGCATCGGCGCGAGCCTCGGCGCCGATGCCGACATCCTGCTCTACGGCTGCGACGTCGCTGCCGATGGCGCGCAGTTCTCGCAAGCGCTCGCCAGCCTGACCGGCGCCGACGTGGCTTCGTCCACCGATGCCACCGGCGCAGCCGCGCGCGGGGCGGACTGGACGCTGGAATCCACCACCGGCCACATCGAGGCGCGCACCTTCGCCGACGCCGACTACGACGGCGTCATGGCCGCCCCCACGGTCAGCACCACGGCGACGCGGCTCGTCGTGGCGGAGCCGAGCAGCCTCAATGCACCCGGCGCCGACCGCGGGGCGCTCAGCGGCTGGACCATCACCGACGACGGCTCCGGCAACGTGACCGTCACCGTCGTGGTCGAAGACCCCACGAAGGGCACGCTGTCCTCGGCGAGCACCACCGGCGTCACCGGCATCGCCGGCGGCTACAGCTTCACCGGCAGCGTGGCGGCCGCGAATGCGTGGGTGAACCAGCTGGTCTTCACTTCGGCCGATGTCGAGCTCGGCACCACCGCGGCCAGCACGCGCATCGTCGTGACCGTCACCGACTCCGAAGCGCCCGCGCTGAGCGCGACCCGCGCGCTGGACGTGACGGTGACGCCGTCGAACGACCCCGTCGCCGTGGCCGATGCGACCCAGTCCGTCAACGAGATCGGCAGCACGGTCCTGACGGTGGCGACGCTGAACGCGATCGATCCCGAAGTGACGCTCGGCACCCAGGTGCCGAGCCAGGTGGTGTACGCCCTCACGGCCGATACCGTGCATGGCCAACTCCTGCTCAACGGCACGCGCCTGGGCATCGGCGCGATCTTCACGCAGCAGGACGTGATCGACGGCCGGGTGGTGTACGTCCACACCGCCACCGGCGCGAACCAGAACACGCAGGACGGCTTCGCGGTGCAGATCAACGACGGCGCGACGCCGTCGAACCGCTCCGACACGGCCGCCATCACGCTCAACGTCACGCCGCTCAACCAGGCGCCGACCGTGAGCGGCTCGGGGGTCATCCTCGAAGGCCAGCCCGCCAATGCGCTCGACGGCGGCGGCAACCCCGCTTCGGTCGTCGGCAATTTCATCGTGGCCGGAGGTGGCGGCGACGATGCAGACACTGCGCTCACCGTGCGGCTGACCAGCCTGCCGACCGACGGCACGCTGTTCTTCACGGGCACCGTCACCATCGGCGGCGTGTCGCAGGCCGTCACCAACCGCGCAGTGACGCAGGCCGACATCGATGCCGGCTTCGTCTTCGCCTACGGGGCGCGTGGCGGCCTGACCTATGCCAACGCCGGCAACCGCGACACCAACCCCGCGACGCCGTATCCCTACGCCGACGGCTTCGGCGTCGCGGTCAGCGATGGCGGCGGCGGGGCAGGCAGCGGCGCGGTGCAGACCACCACCGCGACCATCGCGCTGACCATCCAGCCCACCGACGACGATCCCACCCTGGACCCGGCAAGCAGCCTGGTCGCCACCGTCACCGCCCCCGGCGACGGCAGCGGCGCCTACACGGTGACGCTGACCGCGGCGATGCTGAATGCCTTCGACGTGGATTCGAGCGACGATCGCCTCACCATCGCCGTGACCTCGCAGGCCCTGCTCGATCAGGGCCGCCTGCTGCTCAACGGCCAGGTGCTGCCGAACGGCGGCACCTTCACCATCGCCGATGTCAAGGCGGGCCGCGTGCAATACGTGCAGGTGGCCGGGGCCGGTCCGAGCCAGACCGACGTCTTCCAGTTCCAGGTGCGCGACAACACCACCAGCGTCCGCTGGAATGCCGACGGCACGCGGGTCGAGCGCGACGGCGGCCACTACAACGACAACGGCACGCCCGGCAACTACAACGACGACAGCCTGCGGAGCTTCAATTTCACGTTCAACCTGGTGGAGACGCCCACGGGGAACAACGGCAACTTCCCGCCCCTGAACAACACCACCACCCACGCCGATTCCAACTACGCCGGCACCAACGACAACGGCGTTTCGCGCGGGACGCTGAGCGAAGGCGGCACCATCGTGCTGGCAGGCACCGGCAGCGATTTCACGGTCACGCCGGGCCTGAGCTACACGGCCGACGGCGTGCCGCCCGAACAGGTGGTCTACACCATCCTCGGTTTCGACGGCACGGCAGGCGGCGCATGGAACGGCACGCTGCAGCGCTTCAACGGCACGACCTGGGTGACCATGGGGGTGTACGACACCTTCACCCAGGCCGACCTCAATGCAGCCAGGGTCCGCTACCAGCACGACGGCGCCAGCGAGGACTTCGAATCGAGCGTGCGGCTCTCGGCATCGGCCGGGGTGCTCGTCGACGACGGCGCGGGCGGGCTGACTTCCGATTCGTGGGACACCAGCTTCACCTTCTTCATCACGCCGGTCAACGACGCGCCGGTCACGGTCGGCTCGTCCAACACGGTCATTCCCGAAGGCGGCACGGCCTACATCACGACCGGGCAGTTGCAGATCACGGACCCGGACGACGCAGTGAGCGAAAGCTACCTCGAGTCCTCGGCCACGCTGCCCGGCGGCGGCAGCAACTACGCGTTCGACAACGCGGCCACCGGCGCCGGCGCACTGCAGTTCGAAGTGCTGACGCTGCCGCCCGGCGGCACGCTGCAGTATTCGACCGACGGCGGCACGAGCTGGCTCAACGTGACTGCGGGCCAGCTCATCGACGCGGCGCTGATCACCGGCACCGCCGGCACCACGGGGCTGCGCTTCGTGAGCGACGGCTCGGAGCTGCGCAACACGAGTTTCGATGTGCGCGCGGTCGACCGCTGGGGCGCCACCTCGAACACCGCGACCGTCGGCATCCAGATCACCAACGTCAACGACGCGCCGCAGATCGCGCCGGACCCGACGCAGCCCGACCCCGGGACCTCGGTCAATGACCCGCTGACAGTGGCGGAGGGCGGCTACGCGCAGATCTCCGCGACCATGCTCGCTTTCGACACCGACAGCAGCACGACGCAGGTTCAATACACCATCACCAGGGCCACGGCGCACGGCAGCATCGCCTACTCGACCGACGGCGTCACCTTCCTGCGGCTGGGCGTCGGCTCCTCCTTCTCCGAGGCGGACGTTCGGGCGGGGCGCATCTACTACCTGCACGGCGGCGACGAGTCCGACGGCGCCACCTATCCGAACCCGCCCAGCGACTACTTCACCTTCAGCCTCGGCGACGGCGACAAGGAGCAGGCGGGCAACCAGTTCTGGATCTACGTCACGCCCGCCAACGATGCGCCGGTGGTCACCGGGCCGACCAACCCGATTCCCGTCGACAGCGCGAGCGCAGTCAACAATCCGGTGCCGGGCTTCAGCGTGGCCGACTCCGACATGGACACGCCGACGGCCGGCGAGACCGATTTCGTGCAGGTCACCGTGCGCCTGCTGGATGCCGGTGGCAACGCCTTCGGCGCCGGCGCCTACGCCGGCGTGACCATCGGCTCGACCTCCGTGGGCGGCGTGACGGTGGACGGCGACAAGAACGGCACGGCCGACTTCCTGACCCTGCGCGGTACTCGCGCGCAGGTCAACGCGGCCCTCGCCGGCCTGACCGTGACCTTCGGCGACGACCGCGATGCGGTCTACCAGGTGCAGGTCATCGCGGACGACCGGCTGCGCAACGCGGCCGGCGCGCTGGTGGACACCGATGCAGGCGCAGGCGGCGTCCAGCCGGGCGCCAACGGCGGCCCGGTCAACGAATCCGATCCGCCGGGCACGACCGGCATCGCCATCCCGGCGACCGAGTACGACTGGTACAGCGCTGCCGTGCCGACGGCCGGCGCCATCACCGGCAATCTCTCGGCGGCCTCGGTGCGCATCTTCGCCTCGAGCGAGAACGACCCCGCGACGCTGACCGCGCCGCCGAGCGCCAACGTGGTGGAGGACCAGGCCACCTACATCGGCGGCGGCTTCGTGGTCGCCGACCCCGAGTCGGCTGCGTTCGACACGCCGGTCACGGTGCGGTTGTCGGTGCCCAGCGGCACGCTCGGCATCGGCGGCGCCGGCGCGCAGGGCAGCGTCACGCCCAGTGGCGGCCAGGCCGTCACGATCACCGGCGACAACACCGGCCTGCTCGTCCTCACCGGCCGTGCAAGCGACATCCAGGCCCTGATCAACAGCGGCGCGGCGACGGGCCTCACCTACCGCAGCGCGGCCAACCTCAACCACGACACCAACGGCGGCGATGCCGGCGACGTGACGCTCACCGCCTCCTTCGACGACGCGGGCTCGCGCATCGGCGACGACGTGGGCGCCGGCAGCGTTGCAGACAATCCGCCGGACGTGACCATGGCCCTGACCATCGCGCCGGTGAACGATGCGCCCACGGTCTCGCTCAACGGCGGCGTCACGTCGGGCACGCCGGTCGTCCTGACCGGCGGCTCCACCCCCACCGCGGTGCCCGGCTTCGTGGTCGGTGACGTCGATGTCGACGGCGACATCGCCGGCAACGGCGCCGCATCGGACGTGACCGACGGCGAGAGCGACTTCCTGCAGCTGACCATCCGCATCACCGACGCCAGCGGCAACGCCTTGCCCGCCACCTCCTACGACGGCACCAACGGCGAGGTCACCATCACCTCGAGCAATGCCGGCAGCTCGGGCGTGGCAATCGACGGCGCGTTCGACGGCACCGGCAGCGCGCTGGTCATCAGCGGCACCCGTGCCCAGGTGCAGGCCTACCTCGACGGCCTGGCCGTCGCGCTCACCGGCGAGCTGGCAAACGGCGACGTGAGCTACCGCGTCGAAGTCATCGCCGACGATCGCGTGCGCGACGGCGGCGGCGTGGTGACCGGCGCCAACGGCGGCCTGAACGACAACGCGGGCAACGGCACCGTCGTCCCGCCGGCGACCGCCATCAACCCCTACGCGGCCACGCCCGGCGGGCTGGCGAGCAATGTCGCATCGACCTACCGCACGCTGTTCCCGTCGTCCGTGAACGATCCGGCGCACATCGCGGCCGGCAACCTGAACGCAGGGGAGGGCGGCAGCAGCGTCACCATCACCGGCATCACCGTGACCGACCAGGACGCGCTGGACACCAGCATCCTGACGACCACCGTGTCGGTGCCCGAGGGCTTCACCATCACCGCCATCGGCGCGGGCAGCGGCGGCAGCGCGGTGATCGCGGGCGACGGCCGGTCGGTCACCATCACCGGCACGCTCGCCGAGATCAACAGCCGCATCAACACCATCGCGGTGCAGTTGCCCGATGCGCCCGGCGTGCCGGGGCGCCCGGACTGGAACGGTTCCTTCACCGTCACCGTCGTGGTCGACGACGAAGGCAATACCGGCGGCCGGCCGGCGACGCTGGCACCCGGCGACAACAGCACGACCGGCACCTTCACCTACCAGGACCAGAACGGCGTGGCCGCCGACCTGATCACCACGCGCAGCTTCAGCTTCACGGTCGCTCCGCTGAACGACGCCCCGGTCGTGGTCAACGGCAATGCCGAGACCCTGCCGGCCGTGAACGAAGACGCCGGCAACGCCGCCGCCGGCAGCACCGTCGCGGCGCTGTTCGGCAGCCACTTCAGCGATGCGGCCGACCAGATCGACAACAGCGGCACCGGCGCGACCGGCGGCAGCGCGCCCGACAATTTCTTCGGCGTGGCGATCACCGGCCTCGCGCTGAATCCCGCGCAAGGCGAATGGCAGTACTCGCTGGACGGCACCACCTGGACGGCCGTGGGCGCGCGCAGCGATGCCAACGCGCTGGTGCTCGCATCGAGCGCGCAGCTGCGCTTCGTGCCGGCGGCGAACTTCCACGGGACGCCCAACACCCTCACGGTGCGCCTGGTCGAGACCGATGCCAACGCCGACAGCGCCACGCCCGACCCGGCTTCCGGCTCGACCGTGAACGTGGCCGGCACCGGCAACGGCGGCACCACGGTCTACAGCGCGGCCACCGTCGTGCTGTCGACCAGCGTGGCCAACGTCAACGACCGGCCCACCGCGACCGATGCCGTGCTCCCTGCCGGCGTCGAGGACCAGCAGGGCCAGCCTGCGCCTGCGGCCACTGCCGCCAGCCTGTTCGGCGGCGGCTACGGCGATGCCACCGACAACCAGACCGGCATCACGGGCGGCGGCAACGCGGCCACGTCCTTCGGCGGCATCGCGATCGTCGGCAATGCCGCCACCGCGGCAGAGGGCAGCTGGCAATACTCGACCGACAGCGGCGCGAGCTGGACGGCCGTGCCGACCGGTGCCTCGGACGGCAGCGCGGTCCTGCTGCCGCCCGATGCGCAACTGCGCTTCGTGCCGGCCGCCAACTACAACGGCACGCCGGGCGGCTTGACCGTGCGCGTCTCCGACACCGCCGTCGTTGCGGGCACGGGCGACATCAGCGCCACGGTCGGTGCCGCGACCAGCCAGTGGTCGGTGACGCACACGCTGTCCACCACGGTGGCGCCGCGCAACGACGCGCCGGTGCTCGCAGGAACGCCCACCAACGCCAACGCGGTCGAGAACGGCCAGACCGGCACCGGGGTCAGCATCCCGCCGGTCGCGCTGCTCGGCGGCGCCGGCGTTTCCGACCTCGACCTCGCCACCACGCCGGGACTGGGCGCCGGCATCTTCGGCGCGGGCCGCATCACCGTCAGCCTCGACGGCTACCAGCCGGGCGACCTGCTGCTGGTCGACGGCGCGCTGCCGCCCGGCGCCAACGTGTCCGGCGGCAACGGCGCGCCGCTGGTCGTGCAGTTCGATGCCGACACCACGCTGGCGGAAGTGCAGGGCGTGCTGAATGCGCTGTCGTACCGCAGCACCAGCGACAACCCCACCAACTTCGGCGCGGACCCGGACCGGGTCTACACCATCGTCATCAACGACGGCAACAACGTGCAGGCGGGCGGCAACGCCGGCGGACCGGCGCTCGACAGCAACGTGCTGACGGGCACCCTCACCATCGTGGCCGCCAACGACCTGCCGACGGCCAACGACGACACGCACAGCATCGTCGAAGACATGGTCTCGGTCGGCTCCAACGTCGTCACCGGCCGCGTGGCGGGGCAGGGCGATACCGACCCCGACCATGCAACGCTGACCGTGAGCGCCGTGCGCACCGGCACCGAGGCCGGCAGCGGCACCGCAGGCAGCGTGGGCAGCCCGCTGGCCGGCACCTACGGCAGCGTCGTGCTCAATGCCGACGGCAGCTACACCTACACGCTGAACAACGCCGATCCGCGCGTGCAGGCCCTGACGGCCGGCGAGACGCTGACCGAGGTCTACACCTACACCGTCTCCGACGGCGCAGGCGGCACCGACATCGCACAGCTCACGATCACCATCACCGGGGCCGCCGATGGCGGCGCGGGCGACGATATTCCCGGCATCGTGGTGACCGACCAGAACGGCGCGGCGACCGGCCACCTCAGCGTCGACGAGGCCGGTCTCACCAGCACTGGCGACACCAGCGAAACGGCCGGCAGCACCTTCGCGATCAGCGCCGCGGACGGCCTGAGCAGCATCAGCATCAACGGCACGGCCCTGACGCTTGCACAGCTGCAGGCCGCGACCCCCGGCGCGCCGCTGACCATCACCACCGCCGACGGCGTGCTGAACATCACCGGCTTCACGCCCACCGGCACCGTCGGCGGCCTCACCACCGCCGGGGATGTGAGCTACACCTACACCCTGCTGCAGCGGCAGGACCACAGCGGCGGCGAGGTCACCGATCTCTTCGCGCTGACCGTGACCGACCGGGATGGCGATGTGGCGAACGGCACCCTCACGGTGCTGATCGTCGACGACGTTCCGCTGGCGGCGAACGACGCCAACAGCATCGACGAAGACGCGGGCACGAACACCGTCGGCGGCGACCTGAAGGCCAACGACCGCAACGGCGCGGACGCCGGCAACGGCGTGCCCCTCACGGCCGTGAGCTTCGGCGCCACGCCGGGCGTGCTGGGCAGCCCGCTCGCCACCACCTACGGCAGCATCGTCGTCAACGCGGACGGTACCTACACCTACACGCTGGACAACAACAACGCCGTGGTGAATGCGCTCAAGGACGGCGAGACGCTGACCGAGACGCTGAGCTACACCATCGTCGATGCCGACGGCGACACCTCCACCGCCACGCTCGCCATCACGATCAATGGCCGCACCGACTCGAGCGGGCCGACGATCGTTCCGGTCGACGGCAACGGCGCCGCGGCCGGCCAGACCGAGGTGCATGAAAGCGGCCTGACCGACGGCCCGGGCGGCGCGGACCCGCGCGAGACCAGCGGCGGCACCATTGCCATCAGCGCGGCCGATGGCCTGACCTCGGTCACGGTCGGCGGCACCACGCTGACAGTGGCCGAACTGCAGGCGCTCGGCACCACGCCACGCAGCATCGACACCGGCGAGGGCACGCTCGTGCTCACCGGCTTCACCGCCACCAGTTCGGTGGGCGGCGTGCCGACAGCCGGCGAGCTGAGCTACACCTACACGCTGAAGAACCCGCTCGCCCAGCCCGGCGCCACCGAGAGCTTCGATCCCGTCGCGCTGCAGGTCACCGATGCAGGAGGAGGCTCGAGCACGGGCACGCTGCAGGTGCGCATCGTCGACGACGTGCCGGTGGCCGCGAACGACGCTGCCAGCATCACCGAGGACGCGACGCCGAACACCGTGAGCGGCGACGTGAAGGCGAACGATGCGAACGGCGCCGACGACGCCAACGGCGTGCCGGTCACCGGCGTGAGCTTCGGCGGCACGCCGGGCAGCGTGGGCAGCCCGCTCACGACGGCCTACGGCAGCATCGTCGTCAACGCCGACGGCAGCTATACCTACACGCTGGCCAACGCGAACCCCGCTGTGCAGCATCTGCTGCCCGGCGAGACGCTGACCGAGGCAGTGAACTACACCATCACCGACGCGGACGGCGACACCTCGACGGCCACCATCACCATCACCATCCGCGGCGCCGACGACGGCGTGTCGCTGGTCCTCGACGACGGCAACGGCCCCGGCAGCACCGGCGAGGCCACCGTCAGCGAACGCGGACTGGGCGACGGCGGCGACCCCAGCGAGACCACCACCGGCCGCTTCGTGATCAGCACGCCCGACGGCCTCGGCAGCCTCGAGGTCGCCGGCACCACCCTGACCCCGGCGCAGCTGGCGCAGCTCGGGACCACGCCGATCACCCTCGTGACCGACAAGGGCCTGCTCACGCTCACCGGCTACGACCCGGCGACCGGTGCCGTCACCTACAGCTACACCCTGACCAGCCGGCAGCCGCATGCGGGCGGCGAGGTGACGGACGACATCGCCATCGTCGTGCGCGACCGCGACGGCGACACCAGCTCGGGCACGCTGCGCGTGCTGGTGATCGACGATGTGCCGACCGCGCGCGACGACGCCGCTTCGGTCGACACCACGCGGCCGGGCACCTCCACCGTCGGCGGCAACGTATTCGGGCCGGGCGGCCGCGGGCCCGGCGACGTCGGCGACCGCATCGGCGCCGACTTCGTGGCAGAGCCCGTGACTGCCTTCTCCTTCGAGGGACGGCCCGGCGTGATCGGGGGCGGGGCGCTCGCGGGCGCCTACGGCAGCCTGCGCATGAATGCGGACGGCAGCTACAGCTACGCGGTGGACACCAACAACACCCGCGTGTCCGCGCTCAGCGACGGCCAGACGCTGACCGAGGTGTTCAGCTACACCATCACCGATGCGGACGGCAGCACCAGCACCGCCCAGCTGGTGGTGACGATCCGCGGCGCCTCGCAGTTCCGCCCGCCGGAAGGCGACCGGGTCTTCCCGATCGAGTACCCGGCGCAGCAGCGCGTCATCTCGCAGGGCATGGTGCCTGCGCTCTTCGTGCAGTTCTCGGTGCAGGAGTCGCAGCGGGTCAGCCAGGGCGCGTTGGCATCGATTGCGGCACGCGTGGCCGGCGGGGCGTCGTACAGCGCATTCGAGCAGAACGCGCTGCCCGGCATCGGCCAGGACATGAGCAACATCCAGCATGTCAGCCGCGACGGCGTCGCAGCCTCGCTGCGGCTGCTGGAGGACCTGCGGCAGAGCCTGGCGCTGCGCGGACTCGATGCCGGCCTGCCGGACGGCGGCAATGCGCTGTTCGGCGACTTCCCTGCCTTCGCCGTGCCGGAGGAAAAGGCCGCGCCCGAGCAGGGCAGTGGCGAGCGCATCGTGGTGCCGGGGGCCAGGACCTCGGCCGCGCCGCTCGACGCGCATGCGCCGCACGCGGAACTCATCCGGCTGCCGGCCGCGGCCCACGCCGCCGACGTTGCCGAAGCGCCGGCGCGGCCGGTCGATGCCGCGCGTTCCTTCTCCGGCCGGCTGGCCGCGAGCGCTGCCGAACGCGGCACCGTGCGCGACGTCATTCGCGTGCAGCAGCACGAGCCGGTGCGCGTCACGGTGCCGGGAGCCCGCTCGTGACCGCAAGCGCACCCATCGGATCCATCTTCCAAACCCAACATGAGAGAGTCAACGTGAAGAAATCGAAACTCCCCGGCGTCCCGAGCCTGATGGCAGTGGCCGTCGCCATCCTCCTCGCCGGTTGCAGCGTCAACCCGGTGCAGGTGACGCCGGACGAGGTGGCGCAGCGCGTCGCCAACGACCAGGCGCAGATGTACAAGGACCAGGCGCCGGTCGCCGCGCCCATCAGTTACTCCGACGCACTGGCCCGGGCGCTCAAGTACAACCTCGACTACCGCCTCAAGCTGATGGAGAGCGCGCTCGCACGCGGCCTGCTCGACGTCTCGGCCGCCGACATGCTGCCCAAGCTGGTGGCCGACGCCGGCTACAACGACCGCAGCAACGACTCGGGCGGCACCAGCATCGGCATCGAGGACCGCGTCGTCAGCCTGCGGCCCTCCACCTCGGAGGAACGCTCGCACTACTACGGCCGCGCCACGCTGTCCTGGAATGCGCTCGACTTCGGCCTGGCCTACTTCCGCGCCAAGCAGGCGGCTGACGAGGTCAACATCGCCGAGGAGCGCCGCCGCAAGATCCTGCAGAACATCGTGCAGGACGTGCGCAACGCCTACTGGCGCGCGCTCGGTGCGCAGCGGCTGCTTGCCGACGCCGACCAGCTCGCCACCCGCATCGAGGACGCGCTCGCGAAGTCGCGCGAGGCCGAGCGCGCCGGCGTGCTGCCGCCCGCGCAGGGCCTGGCCTACCAGCGCGCGCTGCTCGACGCCATGACGCTGGTCAACCTCAAGCGCCAGGAAATGCAGTTCGCCAAGCGCGAGCTCGCCGCGCTCATGAGCCTGCCCCCGGGCACCGAGTTCACCCTGGTCGACGGGCCCGTGGACGCGCTGGCCCCCGCCACGCTCGACATCGACAAGCTCGAACGCGCGGCGCTGGAGAACCGGCCCGAGCTGCGCGAGGAGGACTACAAGGCGCGCGTCGGCGTCAACGAGACCAAGAAGCAGATCGCCGCGCTGTTCCCCAGCCTCAACCTGTACGCCGGCCCGCGCTACGACTCCAACGAGCTGCTCTACAACAACAGCTGGAGCGATGTGGGCGTGAGCGTCTCGATGGACCTGTTCCGCCTCGCGGCCATTCCGGCGATCAAGCGCACCAACGAAGCGCGCGTGCGCAACGACGAGGCGCGCCGCCTGGCGCTCTCGATGGCCGTGATCACGCAGGTGCGCGTATCCGTGGAGCGCTACAAGCTGGCCCTGGTGGACCAGGAGCTGGCGGCCGAATCGAGCCGCGTGGACCAGCGCCTGGCGAGCGTCTCGCGCGCCGGCAGCAGCAACCGGCTCGAAAGCGAGCTCGAGTCGCTGCGCACCGATTCGCGCGCGCTGGTCTCGCGCTTCTACCTGGCCACCGCCTACGCGGCGACGCAGGCTTCGTATGCCCGCGTGCTCAATTCGGTGGGCATCGACCTCCTGCCCGACACCGTGACCGGCACCGACCTGCCGACCTTGGCGAAGGCCATCGACAACAGCCTGGCCGAAGGCGAGAAGGTGGCCTTCGTGCAGACCGCCGCCGTGCAGACCGCCAGCCGTCCGATCGTCGTGCGCGTGGAGAACCTGCCTTCCGGCGTGAGCGAGGCCGCGGTTCGCGGCGCCGTCGAGCGCATCGTCACCCGCAACGACCTGCAGACGGCGCAGGGCGGCGACGCGCTGGCACTGACACTGAGCTTCGAGCGCGTGGATTCGCGCGCCACCGCGCGTGCGCAGTGGCGCGTCACGCTGTCCGAGCCGGGCGGCCGGCAGCTGCTGTCGCAGCGTTATGCGAGCTTCCTGCCCAACGCGCCCACCGAGCGAGCGCTCGGCGCCTTCGCCGAGGCGGCGACGCTGTCGGTGATCTCCGACGTGCGGCGCCTGTCGCGCAGCGGCGCCTCCGTGGCGCAAAAGCCGTGACGAGGACTGTCAGGTCCATCGGCCTGCTCGCTCTGTCTCTGTGTGCGTACGGGGTCGGCCTGCAGGCCGCCGCCGAGCCGGTGCCCGCGCGTGCGCCCGTGCAGGGCGCGCCCAGTGCCGCACCGGTGCGCTTCCTCGTCGTGGCATCGCAGGAAAGCATCCTCTCCGCGTCCGTCGCCGGGCGCTTCGCCAAGGTGCCGGCGAGCCTGGGCGACACGGTGCGCGCCGGCCAGTTGCTGGCCGCCTTCGACTGCGCCGAGGTCCAGGCGCGGCGCGATGCGGCACGCGCCGAAGCCGAGGCAGCGCGGGTGCAGTACGAGGCCAAGATGAAGCTGCAGGGCTTGCAGTCGGCGGCCGAGGTCGAGGTCGAGCTCGCCGCGGCCAACGTCAACAAGGCGCAGAGCCAGATCCGCATCTTCGACGCCCAGCTGGGCCAATGCGCCTTCGTGGCCCCGTTCGCGGGCAAGGTCGCGCGCGTGCATGTCAAGGTGGGGCAGGGCGTGAATCCCGGCGCGCCGGTGGTGGAACTCGTCGGCAGCGGCCCCCTCAAGGCGCGGATGAACGTGCCCTCGCAATGGCTGGCCTGGCTCAAGCCCGGCGAGCGGCTGGAAGGCATGGTCGACGAGACCGGCAGCGCCTGCGAACTCAAGGTCACGCGCATAGCCGGCCGCGTCGATGCGGTAAGCCAGACGGTGGAGATCGAGACCGAGCTTGCGAGCGCCAGCGGCCAGGTGCTGCCCGGCATGAGCGGCCAGGTTCGCGCGCCGGTGCGGCGTTGAGCCTCGTGCGCCGCGGAAATAAGCCATGACCGACCTGGCCTTCCATGCGCTGGCCGCGAAGGTGCGCGCCGCCCCGCGTGCGGCCGATCTCGCTTTCGTCATCTGCAACGAGACGCACGCGCTCGCCAGCTACCGGCAGGCGGCGCTGGTCGGCTACTTCGGCGCGCGGCGCACGCGGCTGGTGGGCCACTCGGGGCTGGCCGACGTCGAAGCGGATTCCCCCTATGCGCTGTGGCTCGCGGAGGTGGCCGACCACCTGCGGCCGCAGCTCGATGCGCTGCCCGCCGCGGCGCCCGTGCTGGCGCTGGCACCGGCGATGCTGCCGCCGGCGCTCGCAGCCTCCTGGGCCGACTGGCTGCCCGACCATGTCTGGGCGCTGCCGCTCGCGGGACCCGATGGCCGCGTGCGAGCGGTCCTGTTCCTGGCGCGAGAGACGCCGTGGCCTGCCGAGTTCGACGCCGGGGCGCCCGAGTACCTGCTGCTGCAGGCCGCCGCGACCTATGGCCATGCCTGGTGGGCCCTCACGGGCCGGCGGCGCTCCATCGGCACGCTGTGGCAAGGGCTCTGGGCGCGCAAGGCGCTGCGCTGGTCGCTGCTGCTGCTTCCACTGCTGCTGCTCGTGCCGGTGCGCGAGTACGCGCTGGTGCAGGCCGAGGTGGTATCCCTGCGCAGCCAGGTGATCGCCTCGCCGCGCGATGGCGTCATCAAGCGCATGGTGGTGCCGCCGAACACGCCGGTCGAGGCCGGGCAGACCCTCGCCGAGCTCGACGACACCACGCTCTTCAACCGCCTGGCCGTGGCGCAGGCGGCGCTGGCCAGCGCGCGCCTCGAACTGCACCAGGCCTCGCAGCGCGCCATCGAATCGCAAAGCGCCAAGGCCGAGCTCAACCTGGCCGAAGGCAAGCTGCGCGAGCGCGAGGTCGAGGTGGCCGGCCTGCAGCGCGAAGTGGCGCAGTTGTCGATCAAGGCGCCGGCGCAGGGCGTGTTCGTCTATTCCGATCCCGACGACTGGGCCGGGCGGCCGGTGCAGACGGGCGAGCGCGTCGGGCTGCTGGCCGACCCGGCCTCGCTGGGCGTGCAGGCGTGGGCACCGGTCAGCGAGGCGGTCAACCTCGCGCCGGGCGCGCCGATGACGCTGTTCCTGCGCGTCGCGCCGCTCGATCCCGTCTCCGCGCGGCTCGACTACGCCGGCTACCAGGCCGTCGAGGCGCCGAACGGCGTTGCGAGCTACCAGTTGCGTGGACATCTCGAAGAGACGGCGCCGGTCGCCCGCATCGGGCTGCGCGGCACGGCGCGCGTGTCGGGCGACTGGATCGTGCTGGGCTACCTGATGTTCCGCCGCCCCTTCGCGGCGATGCGGGAGTGGTGCGGATGCTGAGCCATGCCGCCGCCGGCCCCGCGCCCTGGCCCTCGCTGCGGGAAGAACTGCAGATCCATGCAGCGGGCGCGAACCGCGACGGTTCGCCCGCGTGGCACATCTGCGATCCGGTGCGCAATCTCTTCTTTCGCATCGGCTGGCTCGAATTCGAGATCCTGCAGCGCTGGTGCCTGGCCGATCCGCAACGCATCGCCCGCGAGGTCGCCGATGCCACCACGCTGGCGCCCGCGCCCGACGACGTGGACGGGTTCCGCAGCTTCCTCGAGCGCCATCAACTGCTGCGCGCAGCGCGGCAGAAGGCACCGATGCCGCTCTGGCGATGGCTGCTCGACAACTACCTGTTCATCCGCATCCCGCTGGTGCGGCCGGCGCAGTGGCTGCAGCGGCTCCTGCCCTGGGTGGGGTGGCTGTTCACGCGCTGGTTCGCGGGCCTGAGCGCACTCGCCGCGGTCGGCGGCCTGGTGCTCGCGGCCCGGCAATGGGACACGGTCGAAGCCAATCTCCGCGGCGCGCTGAGCTGGGAAGGGGTGGTGGGCTTCGCCGGCGCGCTGCTCGTTTCCAAGCTGCTGCACGAGCTGGGCCACGCGCTGGTTTCCACCAAGCTCGGCGTGCGCGTCGGTCACATGGGCGTGGCGTTGCTCGTGATGTGGCCCATGGCCTACACCGACACCGGCGAGAGCTGGAAGCTGGAGCGCTCGCGCCATCGCTTCGCGATCGCCTCGGCGGGCATCGCCTCCGAACTGGTGTTGGCAGCATGGTCGACGCTGCTCTGGGCCTTCCTGCCCGATGGCGACCTGCGCAGCGCGCTGTTCTTCCTGGCCACCACCGCCTGGGTGATGACCTTGCTGATCAACGCCAGCCCCTTCATGCGCTTCGACGGCTACTACATGCTGGCCGACGCGATCGACTTCCCGGGCCTGCACGAGCGCGCGGGGCAGCAGGCAAGGCATTTCCTGCGGCGCTGGCTGCTCGGCCTGGACGACCCGCTGCCGGAGACGCTGTCGAGCGGCTTCCGTCGGCTGCTGATCGCCTTCGCGTTCGCGACCTGGCTCTACCGGCTGGTGCTGTTCGTCGGCATCGCGCTGGTGGTCTACCACGCCTTCTTCAAGGCCCTCGGCGTGTTCCTCTTCTTCGTCGAGATGGTCGTCTTCGTCGGCCGCCCGGTGATGGCCGAACTGCGCGTGTGGCGCGAGCGCCGCGCCGAGATCCCGCGCCGGCGCAAGCTCGGATGGCTGCTTGCAATCGTGATGGCAGGGCTGGTGCTGTGGGTGCCGTGGCATGCCGGGATCAGCGCGCCGGGCGTGATCAAGGCCGGCTCTGAGCAGCCCGTTTATTCGCCCTTCGCGGCACGCGTGACGGCACTGGACATCGCGGAAGGCGCCGACGTCCAGGCTGGTCGCGAATTGCTGATGCTCGATGCCCCGACCCAGGCCGAGGAACGCGACAAGGCGCGCGCCCTGGCCCTGGCCTACACGCGTGCCGCGCGCGGTGCGCTGGGCCTGGACGAAGGGCCTGCCGCGCAGTTGGCGGTGGCCGAGCAGCAGGCGAGCCGCTGGGAGGCCGAGGGCCGCGCGCGCGAGGCCGAGCTGCTGCGTCTGCGGCTGGTCGCCTCGCAGCCCGGCGAAGTGCGGGACGTCGACCCGCTGGTGGGGCAGGGCACCTGGGTTGCGCCGTCGCAGCTCATCGCGATGGTGGTCGACGGGCGGCGCTGGCGCGTCGAGGCGCTGGTGCCCGAGCATGACCGGCAGCGCCTGTCGCGCGGCAGCCCGGCGACGGTCATCGTGAAGGGGCGCACGCGCAAGCTGCAAGGGCAGGTGCGCGCCATCGACGGGAGCCCCGTCAAGCGCCTGCCGCACCTGCTACTGGCGCAGGACCACGGCGGCCCGATCGCGCTCAACCCGACGCGGCCGAAGACCGAGCTGCGGCCGGCGCAAGCGTGGTTCCGCGTTCTCGTGGAGGGCGAATCGGAGAGCCCGCTGGCTGCGGTGCGCGAGGTGACAGTGCACTTCGAAGGCACGCGCGAGAGTATTGCGCGCAACTGGATCGACAACGCCGTGTCGGTCGTGATTCAGCAGTCGGGTTTCTGACTCATGTGCAGACGCGAAGACGCCTGGACTCGCGACCGCTGCCGGCAGTCACGACTTGTTTGCGCGCGCGTCGCGCAGGCACGGCCACGATTTCCTGAAGCGCTGGACCATCCGGGTCTTGCAGGCGCTGTCGCGTTCGGTCTCGAGCACGGCGATGATCATCCATTGGGCCGGATCGAGGTGAAGGTCTTCGGCCAGCGCACCCGCGATCACCGGCGAGAGCCGGCCCCGGCTTCGCGCAGTGCGCAATGCTTCTTCAGACAGGCCCAGGCGAAGCGCCCAGGCGCGCAGGTTGTCCTGCTGGAGCGCCTTGTCCAGCAGATCCATGGTCGTGGGCGCCGGGCACCCGGAGGCTGGCTGGTTGAAGATGCTGGTCATGGTCGAAGGACCTGCGGTGCCTGCGCTCAGTGGCCCGCCGAGCAGGCCAGCGTTCTTCGAGGAGAAGGGCGGGCGAAGCGTTCGAGCATGGTCCGGCCGAGCCGGGTGATCTCGTCCACCGTTGCCGGCAGCTGTCGCTGGCTGCGGTGCAGGCCGCCAGCCGGATGCATGGCTTCCGGGATGGCGGCCTTGATGGAGCCGGCCAGTTTCAGGATTCTCAAGGTCTCGATCTCGCCATCGTCGACGACGCGGATGGGCAGCCTCGTGTTCGCGAGGCGATACAGCAGTTCGAGAGGTTGGGGAAAGGCGCCATGCGGCGCTTCGTTTCCTGTTGCGATATGGGACGTGTGCATGCGTTCAGAAAAATTGAAAGTTCAAGAGGGCAGGCGTCTTGCCTTGCCCGCACGCACCCGGGCCGGGTGTGTCTGGAGCGTGAATGTAGGCAAGCCTTGCACGCCAGACAATCGAATTGACAATGCATAAGAATTGGTGCCAACGAGCGACGGCGGCGTCATCCAGGACGTGCGACGAACAGGTGTGCAGTCCTACACGAGCGGGCTGGAATTGACATTGTTTGACAATCCGCCGCGGCTTCCGCGTCACCTGACCAGTACACTTTCTCGCTCATCGAAGCCTCGCTGCGTTGCGGGCGCTCAACAATAAGGTAGTACAAGAAATGCGAGTTGCCGCACTGGACGACGACGTCGATCAGCTCGACCTCGTCAGGTGCACTTTGCAAGCCATCGGGCACGACTGCCACGTCTTCTCGGAGGGGGCGGCGCTGCGGCGCGAGCTGCAGCGCGAGACCTTCGATCTCCTGGTGCTGGACTGGCACCTGCCCGACATCACCGGCCCCGAGATCGTGCGATGGGTCCGTGCCAATGTGCAGGCGCGAATTCCTATCCTCTTCGTCACCAATCGCCATGAAGAGCGGGACGTGGTCGAGGGCCTGACCGCGGGGGCGGACGACTTCATGGTCAAGCCGGTGCGCGTCGGCGAACTGGCAGCGCGCGTGCGGGCGCTGCTGCGACGCGCCTACATGGACCCGCCGCCCGAAGAGCAGGTATGGGGACGCTATCGCTTCGTGCTGGCGAGCCGCCAGCTGGAGATCGACGGCAAGCCGGTGGCGCTCACGCAGAAGGAGTTCGACCTGGCCTTGTTCCTGTTCCGCAACGCGGGGCGCCTGATCTCGCGCAAGCATTTGCTGGAGACGATCTGGGGCGTCGCCAATCCACCCGGGACCGAGCTGATGTCGCGCTCGCTCGACACGCATATCTCCCGCGTGCGAACCGTCCTCGGCCTGCGTCCCGACAGCGGCTATCGGCTGGCCTCCATCTACGGACAGGGCTACCGCTTCGAAGTGCTCGGCAACGATGACGGCCATGTCGCGTGAGCCGGCGGCGCGAGCCGCACGCCGCCACGCGAGCCGCATCGGGCAGTGCCTCGCCGCCTTGCAACTGGCGCTGCACGCGGCGCTGGCCTTCTCGCCCCCGGCCGCCGCCGCCGAGCCGGACCTCGTGCATGCGGTGCAGGCCGGCGAGACGCTCTATGGGCTGGCCGAGCAATACACGGGCCGCTCCGATCGCTGGCAGCTTCTGCAGCAGCACAACAAGATCGCCGATCCGCATCGCATCGAGCCTGGCACACGCGTTCGCATCCCGGCTGCGCTGCTGGTCTTCGGGCCGAGCTTCGCGACCGTGGCTTACGTCACGGGCGAAGTCCGCCAGTTCGCCGCGAACGATGCGCAGGCGCAGCCCGTGCAGGCGGGCGCGCGCCTGGCGGAGGGCACCCGCATCGAAGTCGGAGCCGACGGCTACCTGCGACTTGCGCTGAGCGACGGCTCGGTGGTGCGCGTGCCGGCGAACTCGACGGTGCGGCTCGCCGGCGTCCGTCGCCAGGAGGCACTGCAGGCCAACGAAACCCTGATCCAGCTCGATTCGGGCCGTGTGGATGTCTCGGCGCAGCCGCTGCGCGGCGGATCGGGCCGCTTCGAGATCCGCACGCCGCTGGCGGTGGCCAGCGTGCGCGGTACCGAGTTCGGCGTTGCCATCCAGCCCGATGCCGGCGTCACCGGCGAGGTCACGCACGGCGCCGTCGATCTGAAGGGCCGCGCTCGCAGCTCGGGCCCGCGCGGCGTGCGCGAGCAGCGGCTGCAAGCGGGCGAGGGCGCGCGCGTGAGCCGTGCCGGCACGGTCGGCCCCGTGCGCCAGCTGCCCGCGGCACCCCGGCTTGCAACGCTGCCGGCCACCATCACCGATGCCGACTTCGTTCGCCTGCCGCTGCCTGCCGTGCCGGGCGTGGCGGCGTACCGCGTCCGCATCGCGAGGGATCCGGCGATGGAGCAGGTCGTGCGCAACGGCCTGTTCGAAACCGGCGAACTGCAGTTCGCCGGCCTCGAAGATGGCGACTACACGGTGGCAGTGCGCGGCGTAGATGCGGAAGGCCTCACCGGGCTCGAGAGCACGCGCGCGCTCCGCGTCAAGGCGCGGCCGGTCGCGCCGCTCTCGCAAGGGCCTGCGCCCGGCGAAAGAATCGTCGGCAGCACGGTCGAATTCAGCTGCGCGCAGCCGGCCGGCATCCGGCACTTCAGGCTGCAGGTCGCGAGCGACGAGTCCTTCCAGAACTTGCGCATGGACGATTCGGAGCTCCAGGAATGCCGGCGCTCCGTTCGGTTGCCTGTCGGCCGCTACTTCTGGCGCGTGGCCTCCGTCGCCCTCGCGCCCGACGGAAAGACCGACCAGGGGCCGTTCAGCGGAGCCCGGCGCTTCGAGGTGGTGGAGCCGCCGCCGGTGCCGCCGCCGCCCAGGTTCGGCGACGCCGACGGGGCGCTGCAGCTCTACTGGTCGGCGCTGCCCGGCTATCGCTACCGCGTGGAGGTGGCGCGCGACGGCGGCTTCGCGGACCTGGTCCAGGCAGAGACGCACTCCGAGGCCTTCCTGCACCTGAAGGCACTGCAGCCCGGCACCTATTACGTGCGGATGCAGGCCATCACGCCCCAGGGCGATGCGGGCGCCTTCTCGGTGCCGCAGGCGGTGCGGATCGGCCCGGTCGTGCGCGATGCGAGCGGCAGCGCCGTTCATGACGGCGATGGCCGTCCCATCGGCCGGCAGTAGCGCCTCACCGCACCTTCTGCGAAGACGCATTCGCCGCGCATGCCTGACCATCGCACCACCGCCTCATCGCCTCGCCTGCCGTGGCGCTGGCTCGAATGGCTGGGCCTGGCGATCCTCGTCGCGGGTCTGGTGCTCGTCGTGGACCGCACCGGCTGGCTGCAGGGGCCCAACCGCTGGCTGCAGGACGCGCTGATGTTCCTGCAGGCACGCCCTGCCGATCGCAGCGCGGTGGTGATCGTCGCGATCGACGACAAGAGCGTCGCGGCCCTGGGCCGCTGGCCCTGGCGGCGCTCCTTCCATGCCCAGCTGATCGACCGCATCGACAAGGATGGGCCGCGCGCCATCGGCATGGACCTGCTCCTGATCGAGCCGGATCAGCGCTACCCGGCCGACGAAGCCGCGCTCGCCGCCGCGCTGGGCCGCAGCGGCAAGGTGGTGCTTCCGCTGATGATGCAGAGCCACAACGGCGAGCCTGTCGTGGTGGAGCCGCTGCCCGCCCTGCGCCGCCGCGCGGGAGCATTGGGGCATGTGCACCTGGACATCGACAACGACGGCGTGGCACGCAGCGTGTACCTGCGCGAGGGGCTGGGCGGCCGCCAGTGGGACCACTTCAGCGTCGCCATGCGCAAGATCGGCGAAGGCCGGGCCGATGCCCCGCCTCGCAAGGGCGACGCCGAAGCCGGCGATGCGGACGGCGTGCCCGCCTGGCAGCGTTCGCGGCGGCTGACCATCTCCTTCGCGGGGCCGCCCGGGCATTTCCGGCAGGTGTCCTATGTCGACGTGCTGGACGGCACGGTGGCGCCGGGCACCTTCGAGGGCAAGTACGTGCTGATCGGCGCCACCGCGGCCGGGCTGGGCGACCTGTACGCCACGCCGGTCTCGAACCGCTCGAGGCTGATGTCCGGCGTCGAGCTGTCGGCGAACGTGCTCGACAGCCTGGAGAGCGGCCGCAGCATGGCCCCGTTGCCCGCGCGGCTGAACGCGGCGTTCAATCTTCTTCCGGCGCTGCTCGCGCTGGCGGGCATGGCCTTCGTCGGCCCGCTTGCGGCGCTGCTGCTCACGCTGACCCTGGTGCTGCTGCCGGTGGCGGCCGCTGCGGGTGCAGCGCGCTACGGCCTGCAGTTCGCGCCCGCCGCGGGCATGCTCGGCGTGGCCGCGGCCTACGGTCTCTGGAGCTGGCGAAAGCTCGATGCCGCCACCCGCTACCTGATGGAAGAATTCAGGCGCCTGCACGCCGACAGCCGCATGGCAGGCCTGTCGGGCCCCGCGCTCGGCAGCGGCGATTTCGTCGGCCGTCGCATCGATGCGCTGGGACAGGTGGCCGAGCAACTGAGAAACCTGCAGCGCCAGCGCGACGATGCGATGCGCTTTCTCAGCCATGACATGCGCGCGCCGCTGGCTTCCATCCTCGCGCTGCTGAATCTGCAGCGGGAGAATCCCTCCGCGCTGGCGCCGGAGCAGGTCCAGGAGCGCATCGAACGCCACGCCAGGAAGGCGCTGGGGCTCGCGGACGATTTCACGCAGCTGGTGCGGGCGCAGTCGCACAGCTACCGCTTCGAGTCCTGCAACCTGGTGGATGTGCTGCTCGAATGCGTGGACGATGCGTGGGAAGCGACCCGGCGCCATGGCATCGAGATCGTCATGTCGCCGGCGCCGGACCTGGCGCACAGCCGCATCGACAGGGACCTCGTGGCCCGGGCCATCACCAACCTCCTGGGCAATGCGCTCAAGTTCTCGCCCGCCGGTTCGTCGGTGCGCTGCGCCATCGAGGCGCTGCCGCACGAATGGGCCGTGCTCGTGCAGGACCAGGGACCGGGCATCGACGAGGAGCTTCGGGCCCAGCTCTTCGAGCCTTTTGCACGAGGCCGCGCAGGGTTCCACGTCGAGGGAGCGGGCCTCGGGCTGGCCTTCGTCAAGACCGTGGCCCAGCGGCATGGGGGCAGGGTGGTGCTGGAGAGCGTGCCGGGGCAGGGCAGCGCGTTCCGGTTGATCCTGCCGCGCGCCTGAAGCGAAGACGAAGCATGGTTACCATGAACTCCGCACTTCGGAGACCCGCACATGGCATGGCCGACGCTCTCCCGCGACAAGCAAGCTCAGCGCCCCGCTGCGCCGCCTGGGCAGCCGCCCGGGCCGGGCAACCAGTCCGCGCTGCCGCCGCGCAAGGCGTGGCTGACCTTCGCCCTGATCCTGCTGGCCAACTACTTCCTGATGCGGCTGCTGTTCCCCGACCCGGCGGCGCCGGCCACGGTGCCGTACACGGCCTTCAAGGAACAGGTCGCCAAGGGCAACGTGCAGTCGATCTACAGCCAGGGGGCCAACATCGAAGGGCGCTTCGTCGAGCCGGTGACCTGGCCGCCGCCGGGCGAAACGACGGGGCCGCGCGCGGCGCCGGTGCAGGTGAAGCCGCGCCAGGTGGAGACCTTCAAGACCACGCTGCCGACCTTCGTCAGTCCGGGGCTCGAGACCTTCCTGATCGACCATAAGGTCGAGATCCGTGCCGATCCGCTGCAGGCGGGCGGAGGCTGGGCTTCGTTGCTGTTCGGCTTCGGTCCGGCGTTGCTCATCATCCTGTTCTACGTCTGGATGTTTCGCCGCGCCGGCGGCGGCGGCATGGGGCTGATGGGCCTGGGCGGCAGCAAGGCGCGACGCTACGACCTGGAGATGCAGACCCGCGTCACCTTTGCCGACGTGGCCGGCATCGACGAGGCGGAGAACGAACTCGTGGAGGTGGTCGACTTCCTGAAGTCGCCCGAGAAGTACACCCGCCTCGGCGGCACCGCACCCAAGGGCGTGCTGCTGATCGGCGCGCCGGGCACCGGCAAGACGCTGCTGGCCAAGGCGGTGGCCGGCGAGGCCGGCGTGCCCTTCTTCTCGATGAGCGCGGCCGAGTTCGTCGAGATGATCGTCGGCGTCGGCGCCGCGCGCGTGCGCGACCTGTTCAAGCAGGCGCGCGAGCACGCGCCCTCGATCATCTTCATCGACGAGATCGACTCCATCGGCCGGGCCCGCGGCCAGATCGCGGTCGGCGGCTCGGGCGAGCAGGAGCAGACGCTGAACCAGATCCTCACGGAGATGGACGGCTTCTCGGGACGAGAGGGAATCATCGTGCTCGCCGCGACCAACCAGCCCGATGTGCTCGACCGCGCGCTGCTGCGGCCCGGCCGCTTCGACCGGCGCGTGGTCGTCAACCTGCCGGACAAGAACGGGCGCGAAGCCATCCTGAAGGTCCATACCCGCAAGGTGCCGCTGGCGCCGGACGTCGACCTGGCCGACATCGCATCCACGACGCCCGGGCTCTCCGGCGCGGACCTGAAGAACCTCGTCAACGAGGCGGCGCTGCTGGCCGCGCGGCGCAGCCAGGACCGGGTGAGGCACAAGGACATCCTGGATGCGCTCGAGAAGATCGTGCTGGGGCCCGAGCGGCCGCTGCTGCTGAGTGCCGAGGACCGCGAGCGCATTGCGTACCACGAGAGCGGCCACGCGATCCTCGGCCTGGTGGTGCCCGGCGCGGACCCGGTCCATCGCGTCACGATCGTGCCGCGTGGGCAGGCCCTCGGCGTGACCTACCAGCGGCCCCAGACCGACCGCTACAACTACCCCGAGGCCTACCTGCGCGCCCGCATCATCGGCATGCTGGGCGGCCGCGCGGCCGAGGAGATCGTCTATGGCAGCCGCACGACCGGCGCCGAAAGCGACATCGAGCAGGCGACCCAGCTCGCGCGCAACATGGTGACGCGCTGGGGCATGAGCGACAAGCTGGGCATGGTGCAGCTTGCTCCGCGCGAGAACCGGTACCTGGGCGGCGCGCTCGGCCTGGGCGGGGACCGGCCCTTCAGCGAGGAGACGGCGCGCGTGGTCGATGCCGAGGTGCAGCGCATCATCGGCGAGTGCCACGAGTCGGCGAAGCGCCTGCTGCTCGAGCATCGCCGCGCGCTCGACGCGCTGGTCGCGGCGCTGCTGGAGCGCGAGACGCTCGGCGAGCAGGAGATCCTGGAAGTGACCGGGCTGCCCGGCGCGCCACAGCTCGAGAACAAGCCGCTGCGGCTGGCGAGGGCCGCCGCGGCTTCATGACTGGAGCCAGACCATGAACGATGAATCGCTTCCCTTGAACAAGCGGCGCATCTTGATCGCCCTTGCGGCCGCGGTGATCGCGGGTTCGGCGGCGGCTGCCGACCCACCCCGTTCCGGCGGCGGGCTCACGGGCGGCGCAAGAAAGGTCAGCGACGGGGACAACGTCTTCCTGCGCAGCGCCGCCCAGGCCGGGCTGTATGAAGTCGAGGTCTCCAGGCGGGCGGCGCAACGAGCGCGCTCGCCGCAGGTGAAGAAGTTCGCAAGCATGCTGGTGCAACATCACACCGCATCCAACGACCAGCTCAGGAGGCTGGCCGCGAGCAAGGATGTTCAATTGCCCAACGACATGCCCGAAGAGAAGAAACGGAAGATCGCCGCGCTGGAAAAGCACGAAGGCGCAGCCTTCGACCGCGCCTTCGTTCGGGAGGTCGGCATCGCCGACCACCAGGCCGACATCAAGCTGTTCCAGGATGCCGTCCGCTCGGCCGAGGATGCCGACATCAAGCAATGGGCGAACCTGACGCTGCCGGTGCTTCAGGAGCACCTGACCACTGCGCAAGGCCTGGCCGCGGCGAAGTAGCTTCTTCGGCATGCCGCGGCCGGCGGCGGCGCCTGGTGAAAGGCGCTGCCCACCACGGATTGAGCTGGCGGAGCTCAATCGCAGGCGTCGCCTTTGGCGGTCCGGCAGCCGAACGCCCGGAAACAAGCCTGGTAGAACCGTCCACACCAGTCCGGATGGCCGGCTCACGGTAGTGATCGAGGGCGGAAAAGTTGTCACAGTCATAATCAAGTGAAGGGCCGCAGCGATGGATGAATTCAAATCTCGCCAACTCGCGCAGATGCATATTGGTATTGCCGATTTCCGTGAGGGGAAGATTTCACTCAACAAGCTTCTGTCCAGGCTCGAAGGCGCCGCCCGCGCAGTCGGCCAAGAATTCTGGGAACAGAACGTCTTCGACACCGTGTTGAACCTTGAGCAGATCAATGCGGATGTGGTTGAAGAGCGGAGAGCGCTGACGCCATCTGAACAGATGCAAGTCGAATCGTTGATTGTTCAACTAGAGAAGCAGTTGAGCCAGTCCGATTGATGGTTGATCTCCCGGACCCATGAGGTCACCAACGATGGAAAGGTAGCGCACCAGCACCAAAATCACACCGGTAAGCACGCAGGCGAACGGCAATTTCCTGATGAATGGACTGGCACGACGACCATCAATGCGCCATACGAGAATATTCTTCCGAGTTTTCCAGCAGAGCGTGTCCTGGTGGACGTTCTAACCAACAGGAGTGACGATGCTTAATGAAAGCGCCGCAAGATCTCTTTGGAAATTATTCCGTCCGGGTTTCTCTGGGCGTGATCCGAGCAAGCGAACGAATGGGCGGCCTCCATGTACGGCCGAGGCCTTGGTCTTCCACCGGAAGTAGAGTCGTCGCTTGTGAGCTACCAGTGGTCTAAAGATCCGGCGCGCCTCGTGGCATTGGCTATTGTGGTGCTGGAAGGTTTCTATTTCGATGTGAGCCGCAGAACCCGTCTGAACGGCGGTCTTGCTCGCTGATGGAGTGATCGGCTTGGATCATGCGTTCACCCTTCTAGGCTTCGACGGCGTCATCACCGATGATCTGCAACCTTCTATTCGTCGAGTGGCAGATGTCCTCTGGTTGTTGAAACGGAACGCCGACATGGACGCTATAACGCCAAGTGACGGTAGCCTGCTTGCCGAGGCATTGCGCGACCTTGCTGAGGAAGGCTAGTGACTGACGAAAAGATGGAACGGAGTCACACTAGTCCCAGTCCCGAAGCCGCAGTTAACGAGCGTCTGGTATGAAGCGTCAGGCACCACACCCAAGGACTGGCTCTATGCGGACCACCTGGGTACCATCGCGCGCACGGCCAATGCGACGGGTGCCTCACGGACATTTACAGCTATGGGCTCTACGGGTAGTCCAACACCACGTCGGGGCCGCGGTTCAGGTACACCGGCCAGGAACTCATCGGCGAGTCGCGCTATGCCACTACAAGGCGCGCTTCTACTCGCTGAGCCTGGCCGGTTCCTGCAGACGGATCCGAATGGCTACAAGGATGACGTCAACCTGTCTGCCTAAGTGGCGTAACCCGGCGAACCGAACTGACCTTCCGGCTTGATCGCCAGTAGGCAGCGGCCCTGGCTGCTGGCGTTGAGGAGCCCTAGCGGATCGGGCCGCGCGGCTTGGCTGTCTGCGTTCCTGAGCTACTACAACCCCTGCCCCGCACGCCACGCTCCGCCCTGGGCTACATGCCTCCCGCTTCCCGACCTGGCGGGAACAACCTATTGCAACTCGACAGCTAGCGCACCCTGCCTCGCCGGAACAGATTGACGATCGCAAGCAGTATCACGGCGCCGATCAGCGAGGCCACCAGCCCCATGATGCTGAAGTCGTTCTGATTGACGGTCCCGGAACCCAGCAGCGGCGCAATGAGCCAGCCGCCGATGACCGAACCGACGATGCCCACCACCACGTTGAGGATGAGGCCCTGCTGCGCATCCGTCCTCATGATCATGCTGGCGATCCAGCCGATGATCCCGCCGACGATCAGCCAAATGATTATGTTCATCTTGTTCTCCAGGCAGTTGGTGCCAGTTGTGGGATCAGCGGCGGCTGCGCATCGCGCTCATGAGCAGCGCACCCAGGATGACGCCGCCTGCCGCTGCGATAGCGACGGCGCGTCCGGGTTGCTCGGCCACGTAGTGGGTGCCTTGCTCGGCGGCTCGGCCCATTTGCTCCTTCGCTGCCGTCAGCTTCTTGCCGGCGGCGTTGACGGCGTTCTGGGCGTACTCCTTTCCGGAGTCGATCACCTGGCGCGCTGCCTGCTTCGCAAGTTCCGCGGCGTTGGCTTTCTCTTCAGCGGTCTGGTTGGCTTGGGCCGAACCGGGGCTCAAGGATTCGGGATAGTTCTCCATGGCAACTCCTTGGATGAAAGGATGAAAAGACGGTCGAGCCGACCGGCGGACCCATTGATACGACGTCACCGATGGTCGCCATCGTCGGCGCTCAGCCGCAGCTTGTGTAGGGCGGTGGCCCATGGGGCACGTCCACGCTTCGCCGGCGCACGCGCCGGGCGCCCGAGGCTTGCCTGCGCCTGCGCTGGGTCCGCTCCTACGTGGGCACGTCAAGGCCGGCGTCAATCTGGCTTTCCACTCTGAAAACCGAAGGAAGCACCATGAAAGACCAGCCGAAGACCCCGCAGCAGAACACGCCCACGCCCGCACAGAAAGCCATGAAGCAGGAGGCGAAGACGCCCGCGGAACGCGATGAGATCGTGGGGCCCAACGATGGGCCGGCGACGACGGCCAGGAATCAGCCGGTGCGGCCTGGCGACGCGGGCGTCGGCGAGTCCGGGAACCAGGGCAGCTCTCCGTACCAGGATCGCAGCCGGCCGGAGGAGTCCGCCCGCGAGAACGATTGACGCGTCTCGCGAACTCAGCTCAAACGCTGGCCGATCATCATCGGCAAGGCCCGTCGCCGCGGCAGGCAGTCCGAACAGGCCCGCGCTGAGCGCGCCTGTCGCGATGCTTGAAGCAGATTTTTTGCTTCAGAATGGCCTCATGAGCTCACTCCCCCTCGACACCGGCAGCCTGACTTGGGTCGAGGCGTGCCTGAAGGATGCAGCGCATGCGAATCCTTGAGCTCAAGCGGAGACTGCGGGACGCCGGAGCAGGCCCCCTCCACGAGCACCGGATCCTGCGGCTGTGGTCCCATGCGCTGCCGCGCGACAGCGGCAAGCGGCTGCCGGCGAGCTTCTTCCCTTCTTCGCTGCTGGCGGCGCTGCCGGCCATCGAGGCCGAACTGGCGGCGCTGGCGCGCATCCACGCCGTCCATCCCGGCGCCGATGGTTCGGAGCGGCTGCTGGTCGCCCTCGCGGACGGCCAGACCGTGGAAAGCGTGCTGCTTCCGCGCGCCGGCTTGTGCGTGTCGTCGCAAGTCGGGTGCGCGGTCGGATGCCGGTTCTGCATGACAGGCCGCGACGGCTTGCTGCGCCAGCTGGGGAGCGCCGAAATCGTTGCCCAGGTCGCCCTCGCGCGCCGGCGCAGGCCGGTGCGCAAGGTGGTGTTCATGGGCATGGGCGAACCGGCGCACAACCTGGACAACGTGATGGAGGCCATCGACCTGCTCGGCACGGCCGGCGACATCGGCCACAAGAACCTGGTGTTCTCCACGGTGGGCGATGCACGTGTCTTCGAGAGACTTCTCCAGGGACGCGTGAGGCCGGCGCTGGCACTCTCGTTGCACACGACCCGGGCCGATCTGCGCAGGAAGCTGCTTCCGCGCGCGCCGGCCATGACGCCCGATGAACTGGTCGCCGCGGGCGAACGCTACGCCCGGGCCACCGGCTACCCGATCCAGTACCAGTGGACGCTGCTGGAAGGCGTCAACGACGGGCAAGAGGAGGTCGAAGGCATCGTCCGGCTGCTCTCCGGCAAGTACGCCTTGCTGAACCTGATCCCCTTCAACGCGGTGGATGGCGTGGACTTCGGTCGCCCCTCGTGGGAGCGCTGCAAGGAGATGGCGCGCACGCTGCACCAGCGCGGCATCCTGACCAAGCTGCGCTATTCAGCGGGCCAGGATGTCGACGCGGGGTGCGGTCAGCTCAGGGCGCGCATCGTCATGCCACCCGCGGCAAGCGCGCCAGCAGCTTGTCGAGCGTGATCGGGTAGTCGCGCACCCTGACGCCGCTCGCGTTGTAGACGGCGTTGGCCACCGCGGCGCCGACGCCGCAGATGCCGAGCTCGGCGACGCCCTTGGCCTTCATCGGTGAAGAGATCGGGTCCGCTTCGTCCAGGAAGATCACCTCCTGGTGAGGGATGTCGGCGTGTACCGGCACCTCGTAGCTTGCCAGGTCGTGGTTGACGAAGAAGCCGCGGCGCTTGTCGAGCGCGAGGTCCTCCATCAGCGCGGCGCCGGCGCCCATCGTCATCGCGCCGATCACCTGGCTGCGCGCGCTCTTCGGGTTCAGGATGCGCCCGCACGCGCAGACGGCGAGCATGCGCCGGATCCGGATCTCGCCCGTGTCGGCATCGACACCGACTTCCACGAAGTGCGCGCCGAAGGTCGACTGCTGGTACTTCTTGTCGAGGTCGCCGTATTCGATCGCGTCCTCTGCCACCATGCCGTTCGGCCCGGCGGCCTCGGCGAGCGGGACCGCACGTTCGCCGGCGCGCACCAGGCCGTCCGTGAACTCCACATTGGCCGAGGTGATGCCGAGCTTCTGCACGATGGCCTCGCGCAGCTTCATGCAGGCCGCGTAGACGCCCGAGGTCGAGTTGTTCGCGCCCCACTGCCCGCCGGAGCCGGCCGACACGGGGAACGCCGAGTCGCCCAGCCGCACGAGCACCCGCTGCAGCGGGACGCCCATCGTCTCCGCGGCGGTCTGCGCGATGATCGTGTACGAGCCGGTGCCGATGTCCGTCATGTCGGTCTCTACCGTCAGCATGCCCCGGTTGTCCAGTCGCACGCGTGCGCCCGACTTCGTCAGCAGGTTGTTGCGAAAAGCCGCGGCGACACCCATGCCGACCAGCCATCGCCCCTCGCGCACCTGGGCCGGCTGGCCGTTGCGGCGGCTCCAGCCGAAGCGCTCCGCGCCTGTCCGCAGGCACTGGATCAACTGGCGCTGCGAGTAGGGGCGTTCCGGCTTCTCGGGGTCGACCTGCGTGTCGTTGAGGACGCGGAACTCGATCGGATCGAGACCGAGCTTCTCCGCCATCTCGTCCATCGCGATCTCCAGCGCCATCATGCCCGGGGCCTCGCCCGGCGCGCGCATCGCATTGCCTTCGGGCAGGTCGAGCACCGCCAGCCGCGTGGTCGTCAGGCGGTTCGCGCCGGCGTACAGCAGGCGGGTCTGGTTGACGGCGGTCTCGGCCTGGCCGTCGGGCAGGTCGCCGGACCAGCCCTCGTGGGCGATGGCGGTGATCCTGCCGTCGCGCCCGGCGCCGATGCGGATGCGCTGGATCGTGGCCGGCCGATGCGTGGTGTTGTTCATCATCAACGGCCGCTGCAGCGCCACCTTGACCGGCCGCCGTGCCGCCCGCGCGCCCAGCGCGGCGAGCACCGCATCCGCGCGCACGAACAGCTTGCCGCCGAAGCCGCCGCCGATGAAGGGCGAGACCAGCCGGACGTTGGCCTTGGGAATGCCGAGCGTTTTTGCAACGTCGCCGACGCCCCAGTCGATCATCTGGTTCGAGGTCCAGACCGTGAGCTTGTCGCCCCTCCAGGCCGCGATCGAGGCGTGCGGCTCCATCATCGCGTGCGACTCGTCGGGCGTGGTGTAAGTGGCGTCGATCTGTACCGGCGCCGCGGCGAAGGCAGTGGCGAAATCGCCCACCTTCGTCTCCGGCGGACCGGTGAACTCCGTCGGCTTGGGCATCTGGGCCGACTCCTTCTGTGTCGTCAGGTCGAAGCGGCCTTCCGAGCGCGTGTACTCGATGCGCACCAGCTGCGCCGCGGCACGCGCCTGCTCGAAGGTCCTCGCGACGACCAGCGCCACCGCCTGGTGGTAGTGGTCGATCTCGGGCCCGCCCAGCAGCTTCGCGGTATTGAAGTTGCCCTTGCCGAGCTTGCCGGCGTTGTCCGCAGTGACGATGGCCAGCACGCCGGGCGCCGCGCGCGCTGCGCGCAGGTCCATCGAGGCGATGCGGCCCTTCGCGATGCCAGCCCCGACGATGTAGCCATACGCGGCGTCGGGCGCGACGTCATGGCGCTCGTACGCGTAGGGCGCCATGCCGGTGGTCTTGAGCGGGCCGTCGATCCGGTCCGTCGGCTTGCCGATCACCTTGAGCTGGTCGATCGGGTTGGTGGTGGCGGGGGTGTCGAACTTCATGGCTCAGGCCCTCGCTTGTGCCAGCACAGCGGCGATCGTGCGCTCCGCCAGCGGCAGCTTGAATGCGTTGTCATGCGTCGGCTGGGCGCCGGCCAGTAGCCGGCTGGCCACCGCCTCGGCGCCTTGCGGCAGCGCGGCTTCGGCCGCCTCGTCGCGCCACGGCTTGTGCGCCACGCCGCCGAGCGCGACCCTGCCTGCGCCGTTGCGCTGCACGATCGCGGCCACCGAGACGAGCGCGAAGGCGTAGGACGCGCGATCGCGCACCTTGCGGTACAGCTGGGTTCCGCCCACCGGCCGCGGCAGCGTGACCGCGGTGATCAGCTCGCCGCGCTCCAGCGTCGTTTCGATGTGCGGGGTGTCGCCCGGCAGGCGGTGGAAATCGGCGATCGGGATGACGCGCGGGCGGCCATCGGGCCGCACCGTCTCTACCGTTGCATCGAGCACGCGCATCGCCACCGCCATGTCGCTCGGGTGGGTGGCAATGCAGGCGTGGCTGCTTCCGACCACGGCGAGTTGGCGGCTCACGCCGCCGATCGCACTGCAGCCGCTGCCCGGCTGGCGCTTGTTGCAGGGCTGGTCGGTGTCGTAGAAGTAGGGGCAGCGCGTGCGCTGCAGCAGGTTGCCGGCCGTCGTCGCCTTGTTGCGCAGTTGCCCCGTGGCCCCGGCCAGCAGCGCCCGCGAGAGCACGCCGTAGTCGCGCCGCACGCGCTCGTCGGCGGCCAACGCGGTGTTGCGCACCAGCGCGCCGATGCGAAGCCCGCCTTCGGGCGTGGGCTCGATCTTGTCCAGCGCGAGGCCGTTCACGTCGACCAGGTGCGTCGGCGCCTCGATCTGCAGCTTCATCAGGTCGAGCAGGTTGGTGCCGCCGGCAATGAATTTCGCGGACGGGTCGCGGGCCACGGCCGCGGCGGCTTGCGCCGGCGATTTCGCGCGCTCGTAGGTGAAGGGCTTCATGTCCTGACTCCCGCCACTTCGGACATCGCATCGACGATGTTCGAATAGGCACCGCAGCGGCAGATGTTGCCGCTCATGCGCTCCCGCAGTTCCTCGGCCGAGAGCAGCGGCCGCGCCGTGAGGTCCGCGCTGACGTGGCTGGGAATGCCCTGGCGGATCTCGTCGAGCACGCCGACCGCCGAGCAGATCTGCCCCGGCGTGCAGTACCCGCACTGGTAGCCGTCGTGCTTGACGAAGGCGGCCTGCATCGGATGCAGGCTCCTCGGCGTGCCGAGGCCTTCGATGGTCGTGACCTTGCTGCCGTCGTGCATCACGACGAGCGTCAGGCATGAGTTGATCCGCACGCCGTCCACCAGAACGGTGCACGCGCCGCACTGTCCGTGGTCGCAGCCCTTCTTGGTGCCGGTGAGGTGCAGGTGCTCGCGCAAGGCATCGAGCAGGGTGGTCCGCGTGTCGAGATCGAGGGTGCGGCGCGTGCCGTTCACCTCGAGGGACACCTTGGCGGCTGGCACCGTGCCGCCGCTGGTGGCGGGCGCTGCGGTGGCATCGGGTGAAACGGCGGTCGTGGCGGCCGTGGCAGCCCCCACGATCAACAGGTCACGCCGGGAGATGGTCAGGTCGCTGGGACTGTCCATTTGTTCGATCCTCGTGGATGACGCGGCGCGAAATCCTGCGGCCGCTAAGGCTCGTCGCCGGCCCCGGCGATAAGGCTCGCGAGGATGACGGCGTCGGCCCAGGGCGCCATGTAGGCCGCAGGCTCACGCGCGAGTAGTCGCGGCGACATGCGTCGCGACCGCCTTGGCAAGCGACCGGCCTGTCTCGGTGCTGGAACGCCTGCAACCCCATGGCGATCAGCTTTCGAAACCCCCCAGGGGCCGCGCTCGGCGCAACGCGGAAGGGGCGTCGCAGCTACTCGACGACGACCTTGCCGTCCTTGACGAGCTGCGCGAACTTCGCCGTCTCTTCGCGGATCCGGGTAGCCATCTCGGCGGAACTGTCGCCGATCGGGTCCGCACCGATGGCCTGCATGCGCTCGCCGAAGTCCGGCGACTTGATGATCTTCACCATCTCGCGGTTCAGCTTCGCGACGATGTCCTTCGGGGTGTTCGCCGGCGCGAGCACGCCGAACCAGGTCCCGATGTCGAATCCCTTCAGCCCGGCCTGCTCGAGCGTCGGAACATCGGGCAGCGCGGCGGAGCGCTTTGCCGTGGTCACCGCAAGTGCACGCAGCTTTCCGCCCTTGATGTGCTGAAGGACCGGCGTGATGGTGTCGAAGGACATCGCCACCTGGCCGCCGAGAAGGTCGGTGGTGAGGGGCCCGCTGCCCTTGTAGGGCACGTGCAGCAGGGTCGTGCCGGTGCTGGCCTGGAACTGCGTGCCGATCAGGTGCTGCGCGGTGCCGTTGCCGTTCGATCCGTAGGCCAGGGGCGCCGGCGACGTCTTGGCGAATGCGACCAGCTCGGCGACGGTCCTGGCTGGCGTGAGGGCGGCATTGACCACCAGGACGTTGGGAACCATCGCCACCGTGGTGATCGGCGCGAGGTCCTTCTGGAAGTCGTAGGGAAGCTTCTTGTAGACGCTGGTGGCGATCGTGTGGTGCACCGCACCCATCAACAGCGTATGGCCGTCGGGCTTGGCCTTTGCGACGTAGTCGGCGCCCAGCGTGGCGCCCGCGCCCGGCTTGCTTTCGACCACCACGGGCTGGCCCAGGCTCTTGGACAGCGCGTCGGCGAGCGCCCGGGCCAGTACATCGGTCGTGCCACCCGCGGGAAAGGGCACGATCAGGCTGATCGGCTTGGTCGGCCATGCCTCCTGGGCACCGGCCCATGGGGCCAGAGAAAGGCCGAGCGCAGCCATGGCGGCACCCGCGAGGCTACGGCGGTTGAGCGGGAATCGTCGGGTCATTTCTTGTCTCCAGGTTGACGGTCTTCGCCGTTCGTTCGGCCTTGTCGCGAGATCAGCGCTTCAGGCGGCCTGTCGCTGCTGACCGGCTGATGCGAGGCGCGCGCACACGGCCTGCGTGACCTGCGATGTGGTCGCCGTGCCGCCCAGGTCGCGGGTGTGGAGCGAAGGGTCGGCCGTGACGGCTTCGATGGCCTTCATGACGCGCTGGGCTGCCTCCGCTTCGCCCAGGTGCTCCAGCAGCATCACGACCGACCAGAAGGTGCCGATCGGGTTCGCCAGGCCCTGGCCCATGATGTCGAATGCCGACCCGTGGATCGGCTCGAACATGGACGGATAGCGGCGCTCGGGATCGATGTTGCCCGTCGGCGCGATGCCCAGGCTTCCTGCGAGCGCGGCGGCAAGGTCGCTCAGGATGTCGGCATGGAGGTTGGTGGCGACTATCGTGTCGAGCGTGGCCGGGCGGTTGATCATGCGCGCGGTCGATGCATCCACCAGCTCCTTGTCCCAGGTGACGTCCGGAAACTCCTTGGAGACCTGCAGCGCGATCTCGTCCCACATCACCATGGCGTGCCGCTGGGCATTGCTCTTGGTGATGACGGTCAGCAGCTTGCGGGGGCGCGACTGGGCGAGCTTGAACGCGAAGCGCATGATGCGCTCGACGCCCGCCCGGGTCATCATCGAGACATCGGTGGCAGCCTCGATCGGATGGCCTTGATGAACGCGGCCGCCGACACCCGCATATTCGCCCTCCGAGTTCTCGCGAACGATCACCCAGTCGAGGTCGCTCGGTCCGCAGCGCTTGAGCGGCCCATCGATGCCGGGCAGGATGCGCGTAGGGCGCACATTGGCGTACTGGTCGAAGCCCTGGCAGATCTTCAGGCGCAGGCCCCAGAGGGTGATGTGGTCGGGAATGTGCGGATCGCCCGCCGAGCCGAACAGGATGGCGTCCTTGCCGCGCAAGGCATCGAGGCCGTCGTCCGGCATCATCACCCCGTGCTGGCGGAAGTAGTCGCCGCCCCAGTCGAAGTTCTCGAACTCGAACTCGAAGCTGCTTGCCGAAGCGGCTGCATCCAGCACCTCCCGCCCGGCCGGCACGACTTCCTTGCCGATGCCGTCGCCTGGAATGGTTGCAATCCGGTACGTCTTCATTTGCGCTGTTCCTTGTCTGTTCGAGGCCGATTCTGGTGCTTGCCTCCGGGTGCGACGCGGCGGTAGATTCAATCCGCCATTAACCTGAAGTTAACAATCGAACGACCATGAACCAGGGCATCCAACCCTCTGAACTGGGCTTCTTCGTGCAGATCGCGCTCGGCGGAAGCCTGAGCGCCGCGGCGCGCAACCTGGGCGTCTCCACGGCGGCGGTCAGCAAGCGCCTGTCGCAGGTGGAGCAGCGGCTTCGCATGCCGCTGGTCAACCGGACCACGCGGCGGCTGAGCCTGACGCCGGAGGGCGAGGTGTTCCTGGAGCATGCGCGCCGGATCCTCGGCGAGCTCGATGACCTGGACCAGCTCCTGGCCAAGGGGAGGGCGTCACCCAAGGGCCTGCTGCGCGTGAATGCAACGCTGGGCTTCGGCCGCATGCACGTTGCGCCGGTCATCTCGCGCTACTGCCGCCTTTGCCCCGACGTCGAAGTCCAGCTGCAGTTGTCCGCCGACCCGCCGCCGCTCATCGAGGATGCCTTCGACGTCTGTGTCCGGTTCGGGGAGCCGCCGGACGCACGCGTGATCGCGAAGCGACTGGCGCCGAACCGGCGGCTGCTGTGCGCCTCACCGAAGTACCTGGCGCAGCGCGGGACTCCTGCGGTGCCCGGCGATCTGGCGCGGCACGACTGCATCGGCATTCGCCAAGGCAACGATGCCTACGGGGTCTGGCGCCTCGCAAGCGGGAAGGGACTTCGGGAGCACACCGAGGCCATCAAGGTCCGTGGCGCGCTGACCACCAACGACGGCGAGATCGCGGTGCGCTGGGCGCTCGATGGGCACGGCATCGTCATGCGCGCCGAGTGGGACATCGCGCGCTACCTGGCAAGCGGGCGCCTGGTGCAGGTTCTGCCGCAGTACCGGACGCCCAGCGCCGACATCTACGCCGTCTATGCGCAGCGTCATCAGCTGTCATCGCGCGTGCGGTCGTTCGTCGACTGCCTGTCGGAGGCATTCGCGCGGCTGGGTCCCGGCGCAGGCAGCCCGTAGCGGGCTCTTCTCCGAGACGGCGTCCTGCGTTCCCGCCGTTCAACTTTCCGCAAGAAAACCCGGCAGCAGCCTGGCCGCAGCCTGCAGAAGCTCGAACTCGACATCGGAGAGCGGTAGAGGTGTCATGTCGAAATGGCTCAGCGTGCCCCACAGGTCACCGGCGGCGGTTGTCAGCGGAACGCTGTGATACGACACGACCACCCCGCGGTAAGGGTGATTCCTGAGCCTCGGATCGGCGGCCGAGTCGTCCGTGCGGAACGAACCATCCCGCAGAACGAACTGGCAGAAGCTCTGGTCGAAGGGCACCGCCACCAGGAACTCGGGCCGCATCTCGCCTGCCTTGTCGTGCAGCAGGACGTTGCGCAGCATGGGCCCTGCGAAGCGGTAGACCGCGCTGTAGCGGTGCGGGACGCCTTCGTTCAGGTATGCAAGCGCCGCCTCCGGCCCTTCGGCATGCAGGACTGCCGAGAACGTCTCGAGGTTGCGGGGCAACGCCATGCCTTCATTCTTCGCCTCGGGCGAGAAGGCGAACATGGATACATACCCGAACCTCGGGGGAGCCAACGGTACGCGAGTGAGCCGCCGGGCACCCGTGCTGAACCCGCATGGTTAACATGAAGGCCGCATTTCGGAGAGCTGCCCATGGCCTTGTCCACGACCCTCGCAATTCCCACCGGCGGCCGACTCCCCGTGCTCGGCCTGGGCACCTGGCGCTTCGGCGAGGACCCTGCCGAGCGGCGCGCCGAAGTCGCCGCGGTGCGCTCCGCCATCGCGATGGGCTACCGCCTCATCGACACGGCCGAGATGTACGGCGAGGGCGGTGCCGAAGAAGTGGTGGGCCAGGCCATCGCCGAGGCGCTGCGCGCCGGCGACGTGACGCGTGAGCAGCTCTTCGTCGTCAGCAAGGTCTATCCGCACAACGCCAGCCGCAAGGGCACGCCGGCCGCCTGCGCGCGCAGCCTGGCGCGGCTCGGGCTGGATCGCATCGACCTCTACCTGCTGCACTGGCGGGGCGAGCATCCGCTCTCCGAGACCTGCGAGGCGATGCGCAAGCTGGTGGCCGACGGCCGCATTGCGCATTGGGGCGTCAGCAACTTCGACACCGATGACATGGAGGAGCTGGCCTCGGTCTGCGGGGAGTCGCTCGACTGCGCGGCGAACCAGGTCTACTACTCGATGAGCGAGCGCGGGCCGGAGTTCAGCCTGCTGCCGTGGCAGCGCCAGCGCGGCATGCCGATGATGGCCTACAGCCCGATCGACCAGGGCGCATTGGCCGGTGATGCGGCACTCCAGAAGATGGCCCGGCGCCTGGGCGTGACCGCGGCGCAGCTCGCACTCGCCTGGGTGATCGCGCAGCCCGGCGTGGCCGCCATCCCGAAGGCCGCGCGCGAAGCGCATCTGCGCGAGAACCTGGCTGCCGCTGACCTGCAGCTGAGCGCGGACGACCTCGCGGAGATCGACCGCCTGCATCCGCCCCCGCGGCGCAAGAAGCCGCTGGCGATGATCTGACGAAGGCCGTGCGCGGCGTCGGCGCCCGTTGCGCGCGGCTCGCCAGCCCCTCGCACTCGCGTTCCCTCAATGCGCCTCGGCCTGTTTGGCCGCGGCAATCACCGCACCCTCGTCGTGCTTCGCGCCGTTGAGGAACAGGTTCAGCAGCACTGCCGAAATCGACGCCAGGAGAATGCCGGACTCCACCAGCGAGTGGATCGCATGCGGCATCCATTGCTTGAAGTTGGGCGCGATCAGCGGAATCATGCCGATGCCGATCGACACGGCGACGATCATCGCGTTGTGGCGGTTGCCCTTGAAGTCCACGCCCGAGAGGATGCGGATGCCGGTGGCCGCGACCATGCCGAACATCACCAGGCCGGCGCCGCCCAGCACCACCGTGGGCAGCGACTCCACCAGCGCCGCCATCTTGGGCAGCAGGCCCAGCACGATCAGGATCACGCCGCCGGCCACGCAGACGAAGCGGCTCTTGATGCCGGTGACGGCCACCAGCCCGACGTTCTGCGAGAAGCTCGTGTACGGGAAGGTGTTGAACACGCCGCCGATCAGCGTGCCCAGGCCGTCGGTGCGCAGGCCGCGCGCCAGGTCCTTCTGGCCGATGTTGCGGCCGGTCATCTCGCCGAGTGCGAGGAACATGCCGGTGGACTCGATCATCACGACGATCATGATGAGCGTCATGGTGAGGATGAGGACGGGGTCGAACAGCGGCATGCCGAAGTGGAAGGGCAGCACGACGTCGACCCAGGCGGCCTTACCCACCTTCTCGAAGGTCATGAAGCCGAAGATCGTGGCAACGACGGCCCCGATCACGATGCCCAGCAGCACCGAGATGTTGGCGACGAAGCCCTTCGCGTACTTGACGATCACCAGGATCGACACGAGCACCAGCGCAGCGATGCCCAGGCCGCCCAGATCGGCGTACCTGGGGTTCGGGACCGAAGGCACGATGGCCAGGCCCTTGGGCATCGGCGGCACCGAGCTGCCGGGCGAGGTGACCTCGGCCAGCCACTTGGCGTACACCGGGTCGACCAGCGCCGGCGCCGTGGGGCCCACGGGGTTGCCGAAGATCCAGTTGATGCCCACGCGCATCAGGCTGATGCCGATGACCGCGATGATGGTGCCGGTCACCACCGGCGGAAAAAAGCGCAGCATGCGCGAGACCATCGGCGCGATGAGGATCGAGATCACGCCCGCGCCGATGATGGCGCCGAACAGCAGCTGCGCGCCGTTCTGGCCCGGGTTGGCGTTGGCGATGGCGACCATGGGCGCGACGGAGGCGAAGGTCACGCCCATCATCACCGGCAGCTTGATGCCGAACCATTGCGTGGCGCCCAGCGCCTGGATCAGCGTCGCGATGCCGCAGCAGAACAGGTCGGCCGAGATCAGCAGTGCGACGTCGTCGGGGCTGAGCTTGAGCGCGCGGCCGACGATCAGCGGAACGGCCACCGCGCCGGCGTACATCACGAGCACGTGCTGCAGGCCGAGGGCGGTGAGCTTGCCGGCGGGCAGGCGCTCGTCGACGGGGTGGACGGAGGAAGAGGAAGCGGTCATGCAGGAGGCTCCTGGCGCGGGATGGCGAAGGGGCGAGCCGGCTTGTGTGGATGGCTCACAGGTGTGTACGCCAAACTGTATACAAATTATGGATGCGACTGTATGGCGGAAAACCCGAGCCCCCTGGGGTGCGGTGCGCAGGCGTGCGGAATGCCTCGCGCCCGCCGATCTCGAGCATTCAGATCGACAGCGATCCCAGCCGCTCCACCACCATGTCGTGCAGCCCCTGTGCCGCAGCCGACAGGCTGCCTTCGCGCCGCTGCACAAGATAGATGCGCCGCGTGAGCTGCGGCAGCGGCAGTGGCCGGATCGCGATCGTCTCGCGCCTGAACTGGTAGAGCGTGAGCGTGGGCACCACGCTGATGCCGAGGCCCGCCTCGACCATGCCCATCACGGTGGCCAACTGCTCGACCTCCAGCACCGTGTTCATCGCCAGCGGATGCAGCGCGACCTCGAGCGCCTGACGCACGCTGCTGTTGCGCGTCATGTGGATGAAGGCGAAGGGCTGCAGCTTGCGCAGCGTGAGCCGGGGCTCGGTCGCCAGCGGATGGTCGGCGCGGCACACCAGGTGGAAGCGGTCGGTGCACAGCACGCGCATGCGCAGCTCCGCGCTGTCGGCGGCGCGGCTGCCGGCGGCGGCCAGGGCGAAGTCCGCCTGGCCCCCGCGCACCAGGTCGATGCAGGCGTCCGACAGCTGGTCGCTCAGCTGGAGCTCGATGCCGGGCCATTGCGTGTGAAAGTCCGAGAACAGCGTGGGCAGCCAGCCGGCGGCCAGCGAGGGCAGGGCGGCGACGTGCACGCGGCCCTTGCGCCGCTCCACATGGTCGCCGAGATCGCCGATCGCGCGCTCGATATCGGCCAGCAGCCGCCGCGCCGAAGCTTCGAACAGGCGGCCCTCGGGCGTGAGCTGCACGCTGCGCGTGTTGCGGTCGAACAGCCTTGCGCCCACTTCCTCCTCCAGCGCCCGGATCAGCGTGCTGAAGGCCGGCTGCGAGAGATGGCAGGCCTGCGCTGCGCGCGTGAAGTTGGGCAGGTCGACCAGCGCGACGAAGGCGCGCAGCTGGCGGGTGGAGAGCTCCGTGGCGGCCATGATTCGTGCGTTCCTCCATTGATCTGAAAATCGAATGAGCCGATCCGAAGTTTCGATTTTACGGATGACTGCGGAATGCCTACATTCGATCCCACAACATGAGACACGCATGAGTCCATCGCCTGCATCCTCCCTGCTGATCGGCTGTGCCGCGGGCTTTTCCGGCGACCGCACCGACGCCGCGGGCGCCGTGGTGGACACCCTCATCGCCCGACTCGCCGGCGGCCCCGCGGGCCAGCGGGCCTTCCTCATCTTCGAGACGCTGGCCGAGCGCACGCTGGCCCTGGCCCAGCTGCGCCGCCGTGCCGATCCCGAAGCGGGCTACGAGCCGCTGCTCGACGCCATGCTGCGCCCGGTGCTGGCGCGCTGCCTCGCCCACGGCATCCGCATCGTCAGCAACTTCGGCGCCGCCAACCCGCGCGCGGCGGCGCGCCGCATCGCCCACCTGGCCCGCGAGCTCGGAGCACCGGCACCGCGCGTCGCGGTGGTGGAGGGCGACGATCTCTCGGGCCCCTCGCATCGCGCCTTGTTGCGCGAGCAGCTCGGCGCAGAGATGGACGGGATGCGCGTGGTCAGCGCCAACGCCTACATCGGCGCGGAACCGATCGCGGCCGCGCTCGATGCCGGCGCGCAGATCGTGGTGTGCGGGCGCGTGGCCGATCCCTCGCTCACGGTCGGGCCTGCGATGTCGCATTTCGGCTGGCGCGCCGACGACTGGCAGCGCCTCGGGCGCGCCACGATGGCCGGCCATCTGCTCGAATGCGGCGCGCAGGTCTGCGGCGGCTACTTCGCGGACCCGGGCTACAAGGATGTGCCGGGACTGGATTCGATCGGCTTCCCGATCGCCGAGATCGACGCCGATGGCGGCTGCACGATCGGCAAGGCCGATGGCACCGGCGGCTTCGTGAGCGAGGCCACTGTGAAGGAGCAACTGCTCTACGAGGTGCACGACCCGGCCGCCTATCTCACGCCCGACGTGGTGGCCGACATCGGCGAGGCCGAGGTGCGCGCCGCCGGTGCGGATCGCGTCGTGCTGTCCGGCGTGCGCGGCCATCTGCGCCCGGCGCACTACAAGGTCAACGTCTGCTACGAGGGCGGCTGGCTGGCCGAAGGCGAAATCTCCTATGCCGGCCCGCGCGCCGAGGCCCGGGCCCGGCTCGCGGCCGACATCCTGCGCAGCCGTCTCGCAGGGCTGCAATTGCGCGTCGACCTGATCGGCGCCATCAGCATCCTGGCGGACGACGGCGGCCGCGCGATGGCCGCCGCGCCCGCGGGCGATGCGCGCGACGTGCGGCTGCGCGTGGCGGCGGTGCACGACGAGCGCGCGCAGGCCGAGCGGCTGACGCGCGAGGTGATGGCGCTCTACACCTGCGGTCCGGCCGGCGGCGGCGGCGTGCGCACCGCGCTCACGCCGCGCCTCAACATCCGCTCCTGCCTGCTACCGCGCGAACAGGTGCCGGTGCGCTTCGAGATGCTGATGGAGGTAGCCTTATGAGCCGCCCGGCCGCTCCGAAGGCTCATAGCAGCGCAGCCGAAGGCGAAGGTACTCCAGTGAGCCGCCCGGCCGCTCCGAAGGCTCATAGCACCGCAGCCGAAGGGACGCAGCCGCTGCATCGCGTTCCGCTGTTCCGCGCGGCCCACGGCCGCACCGGCGACAAGGGCGACCGCTCCAACATCAGCGTGATCGCCTGGCATCCGGAGCTCTATCCATTGCTCGTCGAGCAGATCACGCCCGAAGCCGTCGCAGAGCAGTTCCGCCACCGCGCGCCCAGCCGCGTGCAGCGCTTCCTGCTGCCGCGGCTCGGTGCCATGAACTTCGTGCTCGACGGCGTGCTGGACGGCGGCGTCAACGATGCGCTCAACCTCGATGCGCATGGCAAGGCGCTGTCCTTCCTGCTGCTGGACATGGGGCTCGATGTGCCGGATGCGCTGCTGCACCGGCTCATCGCGCCTTCCGAGGGCTGAGCGCCGCTGCCTTTCATTCCATCCAATCAACGACTACCCAGGAGACAACAAGCATGATCCGATTGCCATCCCTTCCACTGGTCCTCGCCGCGCTGCTGGCCGCAGGTGGCGCCGCGGCCCAGGGCTTCCCCGAGAAGCCCATCACCTTCGTCGTGCCCTTCGCGGCCGGCAGCGCCACCGACCAGATCGCGCGCGCGCTGGGCAATGGCATCACCGCAGAAACCAGGCAGCCGGTGGTGATCGACAACAAGGCCGGCGCCAGCGGCTTCATCGCCTCGCAGCAGGTCGCCAAGGCCGCGCCCGACGGCTACACGGTGTTGATCACCACGAACACCACGCACGCGGCCAACGAGCACCTGTTCAAGAAGCTGCCCTACGACCCGGTGAAGGACTTCGCGCCGGTCACTGCGCTGGGCAAGGGCGGCCAGATCATGGTGGTGCGGCCCGAGTTTCCGGCGAAGACGGTGGCCGAGTTCGTCGCGCTCGCGAAGAAGGAGCCGGGCAAGCACAGCTTCGGCAGCGGCAGCTCGTCGAGCCGCATGGCGGGCGAGCTGCTGCAGCAGCTGGCCGACATCAAGCTGCTGCATGTGCCCTACAAGAGCAACCCCCTGGCCGTGACGGATCTGCTCGGCGGGCAGATCGACATGATGATCACCGACACGGCCACCGGCCTGCCGCAGGTCAAGGCCGGCAAGCTGCGGGCGCTCGGCGTCTCCGGTGCCAAGCGCTCGCCGCTGGCGCCCGACGTGCCCACCATCGCCGAGGCCGGCGTGAAGGGTTACGAGATGGGCTACTGGTTCGCGGCCTACGCGCCGGCCAAGACGCCGCCGGCGGTGGTGAACCGCCTCAACGAGCTGCTGGTGAAGGCCGCCAAGAGCGATGCCGCCAAGGCTGCCTTCTACGAGCCGAGCGGCACCGAGGTGTTCACCACCACGCCTGAGGAGCTGGCGAAGTTCCAGACCGCCGAATCGCAGAAGTGGGGCCGCATCGTGAAGGCCGCGGGCATCGAGGCCGAATAAGCGGCGCGGGCCTTTCGCACGACAACCAGGAGACAAGCATGTACAAGACCCGGGAGGCGCGCCGCCGGCGCGCACTCTTCGCCGCCGCATGGGCGATTGCAACACTGAGCGCCTGCGGCGGAGGAGGAGGCGGGGGCTTCTCCGGATTCCTGCCGGTTGCGCCGGCACCGGCCCCGGCTCCCGCTCCGGCACCCGCGCCGGCCGCGCCGCAGATGAAGCTCACCATCAACGCTACCGCCGACTATCCCGGCAGCTTCGGCAACGTCGGCGCCTACGAGCAGCTCACCGGCACGATCAGCGGCGAACTCGACCCGAAGGACCCGAAGAACGCGATCATCCAGGACCTGGAGCTCGCGCCGGTCAACGCGCGCGGCATGGTCGAGTACAGCGCCGATTTCATGATGCTCAAGCCCAAGGACATGGGCAAGGCCAACGGCGTGCTGCGCTACGACGCACCCAACCGCGGCAACATCCTGACGGCGCCCAACCTCGCGGCGAACCCGAGCGACGCGGAATACTTCGAGCGCGGCTATGTGTGGATGTTCTCGGCCTGGCAGGGCGATGTGCCCAAGAGCACGCCGCAGCGGCTGACCGTGACGGTGCCGGTGGCGAAGAACAAGGACGGCTCCTCGATCACCGGGCCCTATGCGACCGAGCTGATCGCCTCCACGCCCACGCCCTCGATCGCGCTGCCCGGAGGCGTATTCAACGGCAGCATGATCCCCTACGCGCCGGCGAGCATGGACAACACGCAGCCCGGCTACCTGCTGACGTGGCGGGTGAACGAGACCGATCCCCGCATCGCCATTCCGCCCTCGGAATGGAAGTTCGCCAACTGCGGCGCCGCCGCGAATATCTTTCCTGGCACTCCCGACCCGGTGCGGGTGTGCCTGAAGGGCGGCTTCCAGCCCAACCAGCTCTACGAGCTGCAGTACGTGGCCAAGGACCCGAAGGTGATGGGCGTCGGCCTCGCGGCGCTGCGCGACACCATCAGCTTCTTCCGCTCGGCCGCGGCCGATGCGTCCGGCACGCCGAACCCGCTCGCCGGCAGGATCGCCCACACGATCGGGCAGGGCACCTCGCAGTCGGGCAATGCGATGAAGACCTTCCTGCACCTGGGCTTCAACCAGCGGCTCGATGGCGGCAAGGTGTTCGACGGCATCTACGCGCACGTGGCCGCGCGCCAGACCAATATCAACACGCGCTTTGCGGTGCCTGGCGGTGGCGGCGGGCTGCGTACCGACCACCGCGCCTTCGGCCAGACCGCGCCACGCGGCCTGGCAGCCGATTACGTCGATGCCGTGTCGGGCCGCAGCGGCGGCGTGATGAAGCGCTGCACCGCGACTGCCACCTGCCCCAAGTTCTTCCTCGGCCTCTCGGGCACCGAGTTCTGGCAACTGCAGGGCTCGCCGGTGCTCACCGATGCCAACGGCTTCGCCGACCTGGCGCAGCCGGACAACGCGCGCATCTACTACTACGGGAGCACGCAGCACGGCGGCGGCACCGGCGGGCTGTCGACGGGCATCAACTTCAACCCGACGGCCGCGGTCTATCCCGTCGGCTCGATGGTGGACTTCGCCGACACCTTCCGCGCGCTCTTCATCGACCTGGAGGACTGGGTGGTGAAGAACACCGCGCCGCCCGACAGCCAGGTCCCCAAGATCGCCGACGGCACGCTGGTGCGCCCAAGCCAGCTGGTGTTCCCGACCATCGCGGGCCTGAGCTGGCCTCCGGCCGGTGCTACGCCGGCAGCGATTCCGCCCTTCAACTACCTGGCACGCTACAACGGCTTCCCGCTGCTCGACTACGGCCCGCAGTACCGGCCCGAGGACGAGTCCGGCATCCCGACGATCGTGCCGCCTTCCTACATGGGCAAGGACTACGCGATCCTGGTGCCGCAGGTCGATCCGGGCACCGGCCTGGCGAAGGCCGGCATCCGCGCCGTGGACGTGCAGGCACCCCTGGGCACCAGCCTCGAGTTCAACTACGTGGCGACTCCCGGCATCGTCGACCTCGTCAATCTGTCGGGCAGCTTCCTGCCCTTCCACAAGACCGAGGCCGCGCGCATCGCTGCGGGTGATACGCGGCCATCGATCGAGTCGCTGTACGGCACGCACGCTGGGTATGTGTCAGCCGTGACGAACGCGGCGAACAGCCTGGTGGCGCAACGCTTCATGCTGCCGAGGGACGCGGACCGGCGCATCCAGCGGGCGCAGGCCAACCCGGTTTTGCCTTGAGACCCTGGCCCCGAACCATGTTTCTCCGGGGCTCCGATTGTGTTTGCTTGTAAAAGGTTGCGAGTACTAAAGTTCGCGAAACATCGCGCATTCGCAGGGGTGTGAGGCGATTGCGTCGCTCGGAGTCCACGAATGCCCGTTTGGCGGGCATTCCGTCGGAACGCCCGTGGGGCCTCGCACGGATGAGTTGCTCTCTGGGTTTTCCACAACGTTATCCACGGGCGCGGGGGATAAATTTCCCTCTGTCGGGGGACGACTCGATCACGGCCGGCCAAGGACTTAGCCACAAGCGCGGCTAACAAATAAATCACGCGCTGACAAGCACGTTACCGAGCAAAGACACGGTCGGACGTCCTGGCGCGAAAAACGCGAAAAAACGCGAAACGCGAAGGGTCTGCGGCTCAGTCCTGCGCTGCAGTGGCCTCCAACGGCCGCAGTGCACCCAGCACCGTCGGCAGCAGCTCCGATACGGTGGGATGGATGAACACGGCGCGCTGCACGGTCGACACCGGCTGCCGCGCATACATCAGCGTCAGCAGCGCATGCACCGCCTCGTCGGCCTCCACGCCCAGCAGCGTCGCGCCGACCAGGTGCCGCGTCTGCGCATCCACCAGCACGCGCAGGAAGCCTTGCTCCTCGCCCTTCTGCACTGCGCGCCCGACCCTGGACATGGGGCGCTCGCCGATGAGCGTCGGCCGGCCCGAGCGCAGCGCCTCGCCCACCGTGATTCCGATGCGCGCGAGCGGCGGATCGGTGTAGAGCGCGTAGGCGGGAATTCGATCGCTCACGCGCCGCGGATCGTCGTCGAGCAGGTTGGCGGCGACGATTTCGAAGTCGTTGTAGGCCGTGTGCGTGAAGGCACCGCGGCCGTTGCATTCGCCGAGTGCCCAGATGCCTTCCGCTGAGGTGCGAAGCTGGTCGTCCACCTCGATGAAGCCGCGCTCGTCGACCTTGACGCCGGCGCGCTCCAGCCCGAGGTCGTCAGTGTTCGGCCGGCGCCCGGTGGCGTTGAGCACGTGTGTGCACAGCAACTCGTCCTGGTCTTCGCCGCAGCGCCAGCGCGCTGCAATGCGCTCGCCCTCGCGCCGCAGCGCGAAGCATTCGGTGCCCGTGCGGATCTCGACGCCCTCGCGCTCGAGGATTTCCTGCAAGGCAGCCGCCACGTCGGCGTCCTCGCGCGGCACGATCTGCGCGCCGCGCTGCAGCACCGTTACCCGCGAGCCGAAGCGCCTGAACATCTGGGCGAACTCCAGCCCCACGTAGCTGCCGCCGACCACGCCCAGGTGCTCGGGCAGGCGGTCGAGCGCCATCAGCGACGAGTTGTTCAGTACGTCCACGCCGTTGCGGATTTCAGGCGCCAGCTCGCTCGCGCGTCCGCCCACGTTCACGAAGATGCGCTCGCTGCGCAGCAGCCGGTCGCCCACGCGGACCACACCGGGCGCTTCGAAGCGCGCATGGCCCTGGATCACCGTGACGCCCGGCATGCCGCGCAGCCACTTCTCGACGTTCTCGCTCGACCTGCCGGAAATCCGGCTCTTGCGCGCCATTACCGCGCCGAAGTCCACCGCGGCCTCGCCCCGGATCGAGATGCCGTACTCCTGGCTTCGATGCAGCAGCGCCGCCACGTGCGCGCTCGCCACCATCGCCTTGGTCGGAATGCAGCCGGTGTTGACGCAGGTGCCGCCGAAGCGATGGCGCTCCACCACCGCGACGCGATGGCCGGCCTGCGAGAGGCGGTCGGCCAGCGCAGGGCCGGCCTGGCCGCTGCCGATGACGATGGCGTCGAAGGACTCGTCCATGTGCATCTCCTTTGGAAGGGCGCAGTGTCTCAGGCCGGCGGCGGCTTGACCAGCAGGGCCGGCCGCTCGCCACACGTCGTGCGCTCCGTTGCCGCGAGAGAAGCCAGGCGGTGTAGTCTCGCAGGGCAGCAGGAAATCGTCATGTCACAAGTGCTTCGCATCCGACCGGTCGTTCAGGACGACCATGCCGCCTGGCGTCCTCTCTGGGACGGCTACAACGCGTTCTATGGCCGCCACGGCGAGACGGCGCTGCCGCCGCACGTCACGCAGACCACCTGGCAACGCTTGCTCGATCCGGCCGAGCCGGTCTTCGGGCTGGTGGCCGAAGGCGAGGAAGGCATCGTCGGGCTGGCCCACTATCTTTTCCATCGCAGCATGACGCGGGTCGAGCCGGTCTGCTATCTCTCCGACCTGTTCACGCTCGAGTCGCTGCGAGGCCGCGGCATTGGCCGGCTGCTCATCGAGGAGGTCTGCCAGCAGGCCAGCTCCGCAGGCGCTTCGCGGGTCTACTGGCAGACGCACGAGTCGAATGCCTCAGGCCGGCTGCTCTACGACAAGGTCGCGAAGCACCACGGGTTCATCGTCTATTCGAAAGAGCTGTGAACGCCACGGCCCCGCACGGTTCGAGCAAGGAAAAGGAAATGAACTTCATCGCGTGCACGCACGATGCCCACGCCGGCGCCATCCTGGACATCTTCAACGACGCCATCGCCAACTCCACCGCCCTCTACGACTACCAGCCGCGCACGCCGGAGAGCATGGCTGGCTGGTTCAGGACCAAGGAGGCAGGGCGCTTCCCGGTGATCGGCGCGATCGACGACGGGGGCGAGCTGCTCGGCTTCGCGAGCTACGGCACCTTCCGCGCATGGCCGGCCTACAAGTACTCGGTCGAACATTCGGTCTATGTCCACAAGGAGCACCGCGGCAAGGGACTCGGCCTTGTGCTCATGCAGCAACTGATCACGGCCGCCAGGGCGCAGGAGTACCACGTGATGGTCGGTGCGATCGACCTGACCAACAAAGGCAGCATCGCGCTGCACAAGCGGCTCGGCTTCGAACATGCGGGCACCATTCGGCAGGCCGGCTTCAAGTTCGGTCGATGGCTCGACGTGGATTTCTGGCAGCTGGTGCTGGAAACGCCGGCGCATCCGGTGGACGGCTAGCGGAAAACCCCGGGCATGGCCATGGCAACCATCCGAAACGGTCGGCTTCAAGAAGGCTGGAGTTGTTTCGATTTTCTTTCGCTGCACCAGCAGCTCGATCTGCTGCCGGCGTTGCCGACCGGCGCCTGAGCCGCCGGGGGCCCACGTTCCCTTCAAGCCAGCAGCGCCTTGACCAGGTCCAACTGCCGGTCCGGTCCCTGCGTCGTGAGCTGCAGGTTCGCCTCGATGCGCAGCAGGTGCTCGGTCATGCAGGCGACGGCCGCCTCGGCATTGCCGCTGCGGGCCGCGCGCAGAAAGTCCGCGTGCTCGTCGGAGGAGCAGTGCGGATCGTTGGAGGAGTGGTAAAGCATCGCGATCAGCGAGCTGCGCGCCACCAGCTCGCGCACCAGCTCGGCCAGCGTGCGATTGCCCGCGGCCTCCGCCAGCGCGACGTGGAAGTCGCCCAGCAGCTTTTCGCGCACCGTGCCGGTGGTCGTGGTGGAACGCAGCGTGGTGCGCTCGAAGTGGATGTGCTGCTCCAGCGCGCGGTAGTCCGCGGGCTTCGCCTTGGCGACGAAGAGCCGCACCACCTCGGCCTCGAGGATGCGCCGCACGCCGAAGACCTCGCGCGCTTCCTGCACGCTGGGCTTGGAGACGAAGGCGCCCTTGTCCGGGATGATCTCGATCAGCTTTTCCTTCGACAAGGTCAGGAGCGCCGCGCGGATCTTGGTGCGGCTCACCGCGTAGACCCGCCCCAGCGCCTCTTCGCGCAGCCAGGTGCCCGGCGGCAGGCGCTTCTCGACGATGGCGGTGGCAATGTCCTGCGCGATGCTCTCGACGGTCGCGCTCTTGTCGGGCGGGGCGGCGGCCTCTTCGGGGGCTGGGGTCGGCGTCGGGAACGGGGATGCGGGTGCTTTGGGCGCGCGTGGCATGGCCCGATTGTGGACGACGCGCCGCGCGGCGGGCTTCATGCCGCGGCGCCCTGCGTCAGGCGGCGCGCTTGAGCGTCGGCGCCTGCAGCGTGAAGCCTTCCAGCAGGCCCGTCATCGGCTTGGCCGGCGGCAGCGCGAGCTCGCCCCGCTTGCTGGTGGCCAGGCGCAGGTTCACCAGCGACTCGACCAGCTGCGTGCCCGCCGCCACGCCGTCGACCACCGGCACGCCCAGCACCTGGCCGATGTGCGCGCACAGGTCGGCCATGCCGGCGCAGCCGAGCACGATGGTGTCGCTGCCGTCCTCCGCCAGCGCGCGCCGGCATTCCTCGACGATGCGCTCGCGCGCCTTGCTGCCCGGGGCCTCCAGTTCCAGCACCGGGATCTCGCAGGCGCGCACGTTGGCGCAGAAGCGCTGCATGCCGTAGGCCTCGGCCAGGTGCCGCGCCTGGCCGATGGTGCGCGCGAGCGTGGTCACCACGCTGAAGCGGGTGCCGACGAGGCTGGCCACGTGCATCGCTGCCTGCGCGATGCCCACCACCGGCCCGCGCGCCAGCTCGCGCGCGGCCTGCAGGCCCGGGTCGCCGAAGCAGGCGATGACGTAGCCGTCGATGCCCTCGCGCTCGCCGGCCGCGATCTCCTGCAGCAGGCCGGGCACGGCCAGCGCCTCGTCGTAGTGGCTCTCGATGGAGGCCGGCCCCATCGCCGGGCTGACCGCCACGATCTCGGTGCCCGGCCGTGCGACGGAGCGCGCGCAGGCACCGATCTTCTCGGTCATGCTCCAGGTGGTGTTGGGGTTGATGATCTTGATGCGCATGGAGGTGGGTTCAGGACTTGCGGTTGAGGAGCGCGTAGATCACGAAGCCGAGCCCCATGCCGATGAACCAGGCATAGTTGGCGGCGCCGCGCCACGCGGGGATGAGCACGCACAGGATCGGGATCAGCGCCGAGGGGATCATGGTCCACACGGCCTTCATGTTGTAGCCCTTGGTGTACCAGTAGCGGCCCTTGGAGCTCAGCGTGTAGAGCTCGTCGACCACCACGTGCTGCTTCTGCACCAGGTAGAAGTCGGCGATGAGGATGCCGAACAGCGGGCCGATGAAGGAGCCCAGGATGTCCAGCGTGTAGTGGATCACCTCGGGGTTGTTGTAGAGGTTCCAGGGCGTGAGGAAGACCGAGCCCACCGCGGCGATCATGCCGCCGGTGCGCCAGCTGATGTGCTGCGGCGCCACGTTGGAGAAGTCGAAGGCCGGCGAGACGAAGTTGGCCACGATGTTGATGCCGATCGTCGCGATCATGAAGGTCAGCGCGCCCAGCACGACGGCGGTGGTGCTGTCGATCTTGCCCACGGTGTGGACCGGATCGGTGATCAGCTCGCCGAACACCGGCAGCGTCGCCGCCGTGGTGATCACGGTCAGCAGCGAGAAGAAGATGAAGTTGATCGGCAGGCCCCAGAAGTTGCCCTTCTTCACCGCGTCGAAGCTCTTGCCGTAGCGCGAGAAGTCGCCGAAGTTGAGCATCGGCCCGCTGAAGTAGCTCACCACCAGCGCGATGGCCGAGAGCATCACCGGCAGCGCGTCCCAGCCCTGGAACTTGACGCCGCCGAGGTTCAGGTCGATGTTCTTCCAGCCGGCCTTCCACACCAGCCAGCCGCACAGGATCGCCATCACCACGTACACGCCCGGGCCGGCCCAGTCGATGAACTCGCGGATGGCTTCCATGCCGTGCCAGAACACGAAGGCCTGCAGCACCCACATCACCATGAAGGCGAGCCAGCCCAGGGTAGAGAGGCCGGCAAAGCCGTGCAGCTTGACGTCGGCGTAGGGCGCGAGGGTGGGAAACAGGTGCAGTGCCAGCACCATGAAGGCGGCCGAGGCCAGGTAGGTCTGGATGCCGTACCAGGCCACCGCGATCAGGCCGCGGATGATGGCCGGGATGTTGGCGCCGCGCACGCCGAAAGAGGCGCGGCAGATCACGGGGTAGGGCGTGCTCGTCATCTGGCTGGGCTTGGCCACCAGGTTGCAGAAGAACTGCACGATGCAGATGCCCACCAGCAGCGCGACCAGCACCTGCCAGCTGGAAAGGCCCAGCGCGAACAGGCTGCCGGCGGTGATGTAGCCGCCCACGCTGTGCACGTCGGACATCCAGAAGGCGAAGATGTTGTACTGGCCCCAGGTCTGCTTCTTCAGCGGCGCGAGGTCCTCGTTGGTGAGGGCCGGGTCGTAGCCCGGCTTGATGATGGCGTTCGAATCGTGGGCATGCGGCACGGGGCCGGCGATCGGCAGGTCCACGCTGGCTTGGCTGACGGCGGTGTTCACGGGTTGTCTCCTCGTGGGGGTGGTGGCGGTTGGCGGTTTCCGGGCGAGGTGCTCGGTCGTTGATTGCACCCTATATTTGTATACAAAAAATGGGTGCAATCAAGCGGCATTCGAAGGCATGGAGTTGGTGTTTACCCCATGCAGGTCGACAATGAAGCGCCGAAACCAGCGAAAGAAAACGCATGCTGCCCCAGGACGAGAACGCACCGATCGAGCACCGCCTGGTGCGGGTGCGCGGCATCGTCCAGGGCGTCGGCTTCCGCGACAGCTGCATGCGGCATGCACGGGCGCGCGGCATCGCTGGCTGGGTCCGCAACCGGCGGGACGGCTCGGTCGAGGCGCTGCTCCAGGGTCCGCCGCAGCAGGTGGCGCAGATGTGCGACTGGCTGCGCCACGGCGTGCCCGGCGCGCGGGTCGATGCGCTGGAGCAGAGCACCGTCCCGGCACCGTCGCCGCCGCTGGAAGGGTTCGACATCCTGCCCACGGCTTGAGGCCTTTCGTATCGAATTCGGTGCCCGGCGGCAGGGGTCCTACGACACGGTAGGCATGGGCCTACAAGCGAAACGTACGCATTCGAAGCGCTGCCCGCTGCCGCTTGCCTCAGGATGAAGTTTCCGGCATCCCGCCTGCCACAAGCGCAGGCACCGAACACATGAGGACACGAGTATGGGAATCGACGTAGACCGAAACGCAGCGCAAGCCAGAATTCCGAGGCCCGCGCGTTGGACTACGCAGCTTGAAAATGGGTCGCGATCTTGATGAGCAGTCCGCAACTGTTGGCATTCCTGCTGCCCCAATTTCATCGCATTCCCGAGAACGATCAGTGGTGGGGCGAAGGCTTCACCGAATGGACGAACGTCAGGAAGGCGCGGCCGGGGTTCCGCGGGCACCGTCAGCCCCGCGTGCCGCTGCACGGCCACTACTACGACCTGTCGGACCCCAGCACGCAGGACTGGCAGGCCGAGCTTGCGAAGGCGCACGGGCTGGGCGGCTTCTGCTACTACCACTACTGGTTCGCGGGCCGGCAACTGCTGGAAAGGCCGCTGGAGACGATGCTTCGGCGGGGTGCGCCCGACTTCCCGTTCTGTCTGGCCTGGGCCAACGAGCCCTGGACGCGCGTCTGGGATGGCGGCGACCGCCACGTCCTGATGCCGCAGAGCTACGGCGACAAGAGCCATTGGGAGGCCCACTACCGCTATCTCGAGAGGTCGTTTCGGGACCCGCGCTACATCCGGGTGGACGGATGCCCGGTGATCCTCATCTACCGGAGCGCCAGCATCGCGGAGTGCGGCGACATGCTGGATTGCTGGCGCAACCTGGCGGTGAAGAGCGGCTTCCCCGGGCTGCACGTCGTGAGCATGCTGACCGTGTTCGGCCGTGATGAGCGCAGCCATCTCTTCGACGCCTACTCCGAGTTCGAGCCCTTCTACACGCAGGCGCACCTGCCGGTCCACATGAGGATTTCCGAGAAGCTCGTGAATGGGGCGAGCCGGCTGTGCTGGCGCTATCTTGGACGGGGCCCCTACGCGCCGCGGAGCAGGGACTACCGGGCGATGTGGCGGGCGCTTGCCAGCCGTCCCGTGCGGCCGGACCAGTACCCCGGCGCATTCATCGACTGGGACAACAGTCCGCGCAGGCAGCTGGACACGAGCCTGGTCATGCGCAACGTGGATGTCGACACGTTCCGGACCGGTTTCTCACAGCTCTACGAGAGAGCCAGCGATGCCGGGGCCCGCTTCATCTTCATCAATGCCTGGAATGAATGGGCCGAGGGCACCTACCTGGAGCCGGACGAGGACATGGGCACGGCCTACCTGGAGGCCATTCAGGCCGTGGTCGGGCGCAACGGCAGCGGTTGAGCCGCAAGGCCAACCCGAGGGGCAGGCCAGCGGCGTACTTCAGGCCAGCAGATCGTGCAGCGTGCGCGCGATCACCTTGGTGGCACGCCTCAGGTCTTCCAGCACCAGGCGCTCGTCGCTGCGCTTGGCATGCGATTCGAGCACGCTGCGCGGCCCTGCACCGTAGATCACGCCCGGGATGCCGGCTTCGGCATAGAGCCGCACGTCGGTGTAGAGCGGCGTGCCCATGGCCTTGATCGGCTCGCCGAAGACCGCCTGGCCGTGCTTCTGGATCGCATCGACCAGCGGCTTGTTGCCGGGCAGCGGCTTCATCGAATTGGCCAGCAGCAGGCGCTTGATCTCGACGGTGATGCCCGGCACCTGCGCCGCGGCATCGGCGATGACCTGGCGGATGGTGGCCTCGACCTCTGCCGGATGTTCCTCGGGGATCATGCGGCGGTCCAGCTTGAAGGTCACCTTGCCGGGCACGACATTGGTGTTGGTGCCGCCCTCGATGCGGCCCACGTTGAGGTAGGGGTGCGTGATGCCCTCGACCTTCGACGTGACCTGCTGGTAGAGCGTGTTCTGCGCATAGAGCGCATTCAGGATGCGGACCGCGCCTTGAAGCGCGTCGATGCCGGTGGCGGGCACGGCCGCGTGGGCCATCTTGCCGTGCACGGTGACTTCCATCTGCAGGCAGCCGTTGTGCGCCGTCACCACCTCGTAGCTGAAGCCGGCCGCGATCATCAGGTCGGGCTTGGTCAGGCCGTTCTTCAGCAGCCAGCCGGGGCCCAGGATGCCGCCGAATTCCTCGTCGTAGGTGAAGTGCAGCTCGACGCTGCCCTTGGCCGGCTTCGCCACCGCCTCCAGGGCGCGCAGCGCGAAGGTGAAGCTCGCGAAGTCGCTCTTGCTCACCGCAGCGGCGCGGCCGTAGAGGCGGCCGTCCTCGATCTCGCCGCCATAGGGGTCGTGCGTCCAGCCTTCGCCGGGTGGGACCACGTCGCCGTGGGCGTTCAGCGCCACCGTGGGGCCTGCGCTGCCGTACTTGCGGCGCACGATCAGGTTGGTGAGCGACTCCAGGCCGTAGTCCTTCACCTCCTGCGCTGGCACCGGGTGCTTCTCGGCCGCGAAGCCGAAGTCTTCCAGCAGCTCGGCCGTGCGCTCCGCATGCGGCGCGTTGTTGCCCGGCGGCGTGTCGGTGGGCACGCGCACCAGTTGCTGGAGGAAGCGCACCTCCTCGTCGAAATGAGCGTCGATCCAGGCGTCGAGCCGGTCGTAGTCGGTAGTCGTCATGTCGTGGTCTCGGAGGCCAGGTTGTCGAGCAGCAGCTGGAAGGCTTCGACCGCCAGCTGGATGTCGTTGTTGGTGCTCGATTCGAGCGGGTTGTGGCTGATGCCGGAGTTGATGCCGCGCACGAAGAGCATGGCCTGCGGCATCACCTCGTGCAGCTTCATCGCGTCGTGGCCCGCGCCGCTGGGCATGCGGTGCAGCGGCACGCCGAGCGCATCGACCGCCTTCTCCCACCGCTGCTGCCACTCCGGCGCGCTGGGCGCGGCGGAGGCCTTCATGCTCTCTTCGATCGTGTGGCGCACGCCGCGGCGCTCGCAGATCGCGACGAGCTCGGCCAGCACGTCGGCCGTGAGCTTGTCGCGCTGCGGGTTGTTGGGCGCGCGCATGTCCAGGCTGAACTTGCAGCGGCCCGGCACCACGTTGATCGAGCCGCTCGGCACTTCCAGCATGCCGACGGTGGCAACCGAGTCGCCGTCCCTGGCGGCGCGCTTCTCGGCGTAGAGGATCAGCTCGGCCACCGCCGCGGCCGCATCGCGGCGGCGGTTCATCGGCGTGGTGCCGGCATGGCTGGCCATGCCGATCACCTCGCCCACGTAGCGCACGCCACCGTTGATCGAGGTCACGATGCCCAGCGGCAGGTCGAGCTCGGTCAGCACGGGGCCCTGCTCGATGTGCACCTCGACGAAGCCCAGGTATTTGGACGGGTCGCGCTTCAGCTTGGGGATGTCCTCTTCCTTCAGGCCGGCGGTCGCGAGCGCCTCGCGCATGGTGATGCCGTCGGCGTCCTTCTGGTCCAGCCACTTCGGGTCGAAATGCCCGGTCAGCGCGCCCGAGCCGAGGAAGGTGGCCTTGTAGCGCTGCCCTTCCTCCTCCGCGAAGCCGACGACCTCGAAGGCGAAGGGCAGGCGGCGGTTCTGGCGCTTGAGCTCGCGCACGCAGGCGATGGGCACGAAGATGCCCAGCCGCCCGTCGTACTTGCCGCCGTTGCGCACGGTGTCGTAGTGCGAGCCGGTGAGCAGCGTCGTCGCATCGGGCGCCGTGCCCTCGTAGCGGCCGACCACGTTGCCCACGGCATCGATCTGCACGCTGTCGAAGCCGGCCTCGCGCATGCAGCCCGCGATCTGCTGCGCGCAGGCGCGGTGCGCCTCGGTCAGGTAGGTGACGGTGAGCTGGCCCTTTTCGGCATAGCCGGGGTCGGTGTGCACCGCGAGCTGCTCGTGCCAGTCCCACACCAGGTTGCCGAGCGTGGGCGTGACGCCGAACTTGTCGTCCAGCCGGATCTCGGCAATGCGATGGATGTTGCGCAGTGCCTCGCCGCGCTCGAAGTCCGCGGGGTTGTGCAGCCGGCGCTCGAAAGTGTCGATGATCTCGCGCTTGCCGAGGCCCGTGCCGCGCGGCCCGCGCACCGCGAGGATGAAGGGAAAGCCGAACTTCGCGTTGTAGTCCGCGTTGAGCTGCTGGATCTTCGCGAACTCCTCGGGCGTGCACTCGGTAAGGCCGGCCTTGCCCTGCTCGTGGGTGGATTCCGCGGTGAGCGTCTTGCTGACCATGGCCTTGCCGGCGAGTTCGGGGTGGGCGCGGATGAGGGCGAGCTGTTCGTCTTCGGTCGCGCCGGAGACCACCCGCACCAATGCATGCTTGAGCTGCGCGAGCGAGCGGAAGGGGCGCGCCGCGGCGGCGCGCTGCGCGATCCAGGGCGAATGCTCGTAGGTGCCCTCGAGCAGGGCCGCGAACTGCTCGGGCGTGGCGGCGTTCAGTTGTTCGATGCTCAGCGCCATCTCAGGCTCCCTTCGATTCGGTGTAGGGGTGCGCCGCTTTCCAGTGGCGCGCGATGTCGAGCCGGCGGCAGACCCACACGCGATCGTGCTTCGCAATGTGGTCCAGGAAGCGCTGCAGCGCCGTGATGCGGCCCGGGCGTCCGAGCAGCCGGCAATGCATGCCGATGCTCATCATCTTCGGCGCCTCGTCGCCCTCGGCGTAGAGGGCATCGAAGCTGTCTTTCATGTACTGGAAGAACGGGTCCGCATGCGAGTAGCCCTGGGGCAGCGCGAAGCGCATGTCGTTGCAGTCCAGCGTGTAGGGCACGATGAGCTGGGGCACCACCGTGCCGTCGGTCTTCTGCACCTTCATCCAGAAGGGCAGGTCGTCGCCGTAGTAGTCGCTGTCGTACTCGAAGCCGCCGTAATCGGCCACCAGGCGGCGCGTGCGGGGGCTGTCGCGGCCGGTGTACCAGCCCAGGGCCCTTTCGCCGGTGAGCTTCTCGATGGCCTGCATGCCCAGGCGCATGTGCTCGCGCTCGGTGGCCTCGTCCATGTTCTGGTAGTGGATCCAGCGCCAGCCGTGGCAGGCGATCTCGTGGCCCAGCTCCTTGAAGGCGGCCGTCAGCTCGGGGTGGCGCTCGAGCGCCATGCCGACGCCGAACACGGTGAGCGGCAGGCCGCGCTTCTCGAACTCGCGCAGGATGCGCCAGACGCCGGCACGCGAGCCGTATTCGTAGATGCCTTCCATGCTGATGTGCCGGTCCGGGTAGCTCGCCGGGTTGAACATCTCGGAAAGGAACTGCTCCGAGCCGGCATCGCCGTGCAGCACGCTGTTCTCGCCGCCTTCCTCGTAGTTGAGGACGAACTGCACCGCGATGCGCGCGCCGCCGGGCCATTGCGCATGCGGCGGGTTGCGGCCGTAGCCGACCAGGTCGCGCGGGTAGGGCAGGGTGGTGTCGTAGATGTTGCTCATGACGAGGATCAGGCGGCCAGTGCGACGGAGATGTCGTGAGTGGGGACCTTGCGGTCGAAAACGAGGTTGGCCTCGACGTTCAGCAGGTGCTCGGTCATAAGTCGCACGGCGCGCTCCTCGTCCTTCGCGGCCAGGGCCTTCACGATGTCGGCATGCTCGTCGTTGGAATGCTCGGCCGCGCTCGCGCTCTGGTACATCAGCGTGATGAGGGCGCAGCGCGAGATCAGCTCGCCGAGGATCTGCGCCAGCACCTGGTTGCCCATCAGCTCGGCCATGCGCACGTGGAAGTCGCCCAGCAGCTCGGTGCGGCCCGAGACGTCTTCACCGGAGACGGCAGCCTTCTCGAGCGCGACGTGCTCCCTGAGCGCCTTGATCTTGGCCGGCGTCACGCTGCGCACGAACTCGCGCGTCATCTCGGCCTCCAGCATGCGGCGCACGGCGAAGACCTGCTTGGCCTCGTCGACCTCGGGGGCCGCGACGAAGGCGCCGCGCGCGGGCTCGAGCCGGATCAGCTTGTTCTGCGAGAGCTGGAACAGCGCCTGCCGCACCAGGGTGCGCGAGACGCCGAAGTGATCGGCCAGCTTCTGCTCGGCCAGCTTGCTGCCCGGCTGCAGCCGGTGTTCCACGATGGCCTTGGTGAGCGCATCGACGATGGCGCGGGTGGTGGTCGAATCCATGTTTTTCATGATAGACCCAAAGCCGAGAAGTGTATACACTTTTGTCGACCGGAATTTCCCGAATGACTTAGCACGTGTTCTTGAAGGAGCATCACCATGGGCCTGAGCACCCACGTCCTCGACACCATGCACGGCGGCCCGGCGGCCGGCATGGAGGTCGCGCTTTACACGACCGAGGGCACCGGCGATGACGCGAACGCCACGCTGGTGAAGCGCTTCACGCTCAACGCGGACGGCCGCAGCGACGGGCCGCTTTATGCCGACGGTGCGCTGAAGGCGGGCACCTACCGCCTGGTGTTCGATGTGGCGGGCTATTTCAAGTCACGCGGCGTGAAGCTGCCCGAGCCGAATTTCCTGAATCGCGTGACGCTGGACTTCGGCGTCGCCAATCCGCAGCAGCACTACCATGTGCCGCTGCTGGTCAGCCCGTGGAGCTATTCCACCTACCGGGGATCCTGAAACTGCGAGAGCTGTCCTTCGGTCAGCGTGTCGAGCTGGAAATGCCCGCTCTTGTCCCACAGCCAGGTCTCGGTCCAGGTCAGCTTGCCGATGCGGCCGGCGGCCGGGTAGGGCGCCGCGCTCAGCACGGTGCGCTCGATCTCGGCGATCACCTCCGGCGCATGCTTGGGCGCGCGCATCCAGTTCATGCCGGTCACGCGGCCGTTCGCATCGATGCTGACCGAGAGCGTGCCGATGGCGTAGAGCAGCGGCGGCAGCTTGCCGGCATAGATGCGGTTGCCGTTGCGCGCGTAGATGTGGCGGGCGGCGTCCTGCTTGTACTCGCGCGGGGTGGCGGCGTTCGAGGGGCGCGGGGTCGCGCTGGAGCCTGGGGCGGTCGCGTTGCTGAGCTGGCCGGGCACGGAGCCCGTGGATCCCGGCAGGCCGCCGCAGCCGGCGAGGCCCAGGGCCAGGGTCAGGCCGGCCGCGAAGGCGCGGTGCAGGGGCGTGGCGAGCAGCGTGGATGTCATGCTTGGATTTATACAGTGGGCGCAGGGCCCCGGCGCAACTGGAGGTTTCGCGGATGAACGGCATGGTCGACGAGCTGCTGGCACGCCTCGCGCGCGGCGAGCAGGGCGTGCTGGTGCGCGTCGAGCAGACGCAGGGCTCCGCCCCGCGCGAGGCCGGCACCTGGATGGCCGTGTGGGCCGATGGCCTCACCGCCACCATCGGGGGCGGGCAGCTGGAGTACCAGGCGACCGAGGAGGCGCGCGGCTGGCTGCTCGGCGGCCCGGCGATCGAGGGCGTGCGGCGCTATCCGCTCGGCCCGAGCCTGGGCCAGTGCTGCGGCGGCGTGGTCTTCCTCTCTTACCGGCGCATCGCGGCGGCCGATGCGAAGGCGCTGCAGGCCGAGCTGCTGGCGCACCTTGAACCTGTCGCGCTGTTCGGCGGCGGCCATGTGGGCGCGGCGCTGGCGCGGCTGTTGTCGACGCTGCCCTTCAAGGTGCGCTGGATCGACAGCCGCGACGGCGTGTTCCCCGATGCGCTGCCCGCCCAGATCGAGACCGAGCATTCCGACCCGGTGCAGGACGCCGTGGCCCAGCTCGAGCCCGGCTCGCGCGTGCTGATCATGAGCTTCAGCCATGCCGAGGACCTGGACATCGTCATCGCCTGCCTGAAGCGCCTGCGCGCGCGCAACGACCTGCCCTACGTGGGCCTGATCGGCAGCAAGACCAAGTGGGCGACCTTCAGCCACCGGCTGGAGGCGCGCGGCTTCTCGGCCGAGGAGCTGGCGCGCATCACTTGCCCGATCGGCGTGCCCGGCATCACGGGCAAGGAGCCCGAGGTGATCGCGGTCGCCGTAGCGGCACAACTATTGCAGAGCCTGCACGGCGCGTGAGGGCGGGTCAGGGTTTTCCTGCAGCCCTGCGCCGAAAAAACGCTCGAATCCGTCCCCAAAAGTGTATACACTCCAGTCCACAAGCCGCAGCGGAGCGAGGCCTATCCAGGAGCCTGCGTTCGCGGCCCTTTCTCTGCTTACAGCGCCCGCAGTGGTGAGCAGTCCAAACCAAGGTTGAGCACATGGAAAGCTACTACCTCGACTGGGCCAATCTGCTGCTGCGCTGGGTCCACGTCATCACGGCCATCGCGTGGATCGGCGCCTCCTTCTACTTCGTGATGCTGGACAACAGCCTCGAGAAGCCGCAGGACAAGGAGTCCATCGACAAGGGCGTCGGCGGCGAGCAGTGGGCGGTGCACGGCGGCGGCTTCTACAACATGCAGAAGTACGCGCTGGCGCCGAAGAAGCTGCCGGACCACCTGCACTGGTCCTACTGGGAAAGCTATTCCACCTGGATCAGCGGCTTCGCGCTCTTCACGGTGTCCTATCTGTGGAACGCGAGCACCTACCTGATCGACAAGTCCAAGATGGACTGGCAGCCCGGCGCCGCCATCGGCGTGGCGCTGGCCTTCTTCGTCGTCTTCTGGATCGTCTACGACGGCATCTGCCAGATCTTCGGCCAGCGCAAGAACGGCGACACCATCGTCGGCGTGCTGGTGGCCGTCTTCATCGCCTTCGCGACCTGGCTGGCCTGCCAGTGGTTCGCCGGCCGGGCGGCCTTCCTGCTGGTGGGCGCGATGATGGCCACGACCATGAGCGGCAACGTGTTCTTCTGGATCATCCCGGGCCAGCGCAAGAACGTGCAGGCGCTGCGCGAGGGGCGGCCGGTGGACCCGATCCACGGCGCGCGCGGCAAGCAGCGCAGCGTGCACAACACCTACTTCACGCTGCCGGTGCTGTTCGCGATGCTGAGCAACCACTACAGCTTTACCTACACGCACAAGTACAACTGGATCGTGCTGCTGCTGATCATGCTGGGCGGCGCGGCGATCCGGCAGTTCTTCGTGGTGCGGCACCGCTTCAAGCTGGGCAACGCGGGCAACCCGCTGCCTTATGCGATGGTCGGCGTCGTGGTGCTGGGCCTGTCGATCGTGTGGATGCGGCCCGAGCCCGCCGCCGCGCCGATGGCCAGCGCCGCCGCCTCGCAGAAGGTGGCCTTCGGCGACGTCAGGAAGGTGCTGGAGCAGCGCTGCTACATGTGCCACGGCGCCCAGGTGCAAATGAAGAACGTGCGCCTCGACACGCCCGACCAGGTCGCCGCGCATGCGCAGGGCGTCTACCAGCAGACGGTGGTGACCAAGATCATGCCGATGAACAACTCGACCGGCATGACCGATGCCGAGCGTGCGCTGATCGCGAAGTGGTTCGAGGGCGGCGCCAAGACCAACTAGCCCGTGCGGCCCTCGCGGCGGGCCGTGGACAATCCGGGCAACGGAGACCGAATGCAATGAATCCATCCAAAGCCCTGCCCGATCCGCACGCCGCGCCGCGCGATTTTCTCGAACAGCTCTACCGCATCGCAGTCCGGCGCGCGCTGCCGCTGGACAGCATGGGCGCCTATCTCCCGCAGCCGCCCAAGGGCCGCACGCTGGTGCTCGGTGCCGGCAAGGCCGGCGGCTCGATGGCACAGGCGCTGGAGGCGCTGTGGCCGGCCGATGCGCCGCTCTCGGGGCTGGTGGTCACGCGCTACGACCATATCCCGCCGCGGCCCGAGGGGCTGGCACAGCGCATCGAGATCGTCGAGGCCGCGCATCCGGTGCCGGACGAGGCAGGCCTGAAGGCCGCCGAGCGCATCCTCGCGCTGACGAAGGGCCTCACGGCCGACGACCTGGTGCTGTGCCTGATCTCCGGCGGCGGCTCGGCGCTGCTCACGCTGCCGGCCGAAGGGCTGACGCTGGCGGACAAGCAGCGCATCAACAAGCAGCTGCTCGAATCGGGCGCCCACATCGGCGAGATGAACTGCGTGCGCAAGCACCTGTCGCGCATCAAGGGCGGGAGGCTGGCCGCCGCCTGCGCGCCGGCGAAGGTGGTGACGCTCACCATCAGCGACGTGCCCGGCGACGACCCGGCCGTGATCGCCAGCGGCCCGACGGTGCCCGATGCGACGACCTGCGCCGATGCGCTGGCCATTCTGGATCGCTATCGCATCGAGGTGCCGCCTGCCGTGCGCGCGCAGCTCGAAGACGGCACGCTCGAAACACCCAAGCCCCATGACGCCGTGTTCAAGGGCCATGCCACGCACCTCATCGCCACCCCGCAGCAGTCGCTCGAGGCCGCCGCCGCCGCCGCGCGCGCGGCCGGCATCGAGGCCCACATCCTCAGCGACGAGATGGAAGGCGAATCGCGCGAGGTCGGCAAGGTGCATGGCGCGTTGGCTCGCGCCGTGGCATTGCGCGGTGCGCCCTTTGAGAAGCCCTGCGTCATCCTGTCGGGTGGCGAGACGACCGTCACCATCCGCCCGCGCCAGCCAGGGCAGGCGAAAGGACGCGGTGGCCGCGCCGGCGAGTTCTGCCTCGGCCTCGCGGGCGCACTGGCCGGCCAGAAGAACGTCTGGGCACTGGCGGCCGACACCGATGGCATCGACGGCGTGGAAGACAACGCGGGCGCCTTCGTCACGCCCGACACCCTGGCGCGCGCCGAAGCGGCGGGGCGCAAGCTGGCCGATCACTTGGATCGCAACGATGCCTACGGCTACTTCGATGCGATCGGCGATTTGTGCGTGACGGGGCCGACGCACACCAACGTCAACGACTTTCGGGCCTTGCTGGTGTTGTAGCCCACTGGCACCAAGCCAATCTACTGGCCCCCTCGACGCCCCGCACGCCTCGCCCGCCCCGCCGCCATGGGGAACAACGCCATCGCCTCTTCGCGTACGGCTTCCACCAGCCGCAGCCTGAGCGAGGCGCGTGACCAGATGAGCCCGACGCGCCGCGGCTCGAAGGGCAGGGGCAGCGGGATGCGTGCAAGCCTCAATCCTTCGGGCCAGGGCCGGATCCAATCCGGCACGAGCGAGACACCCAGCCCCCGGTCCACCATGACGGCGATCGGGCCCAGCGCGTTGAGCTCGAAGCGCTCGCGCGGCTTGATGCCGGCCTTGCGCAGGTACTGGTCGGCCAGCCGGCCACCCCACTGCGTGCGGTCGTAGCGGATCAGCGGCTGGTTCGCAAGCAGTTCGTGCGGATCGGCGTTGCTCCACCTGGCAGGCGCCAGCACCACCAGGGGCTCCTCGCGCAGCAGCTGCCAGCCCAGGGTCTTGGGCAGCGCTACCGGCGACTGCAGCACGATGGCGGCGTCGAGCTCGCCGCGCTGCACCGCCGGGTGCATATCCACCGAGTAGCCGGGCTGCACGTACACGTTCACGCCCGGATAGCGCTTCACCAGGCCGGCCAGTATGTCCGGCACCATGCCCAGCAGCGCGTTGGTGCCGGCACCCAGGCGCAGGTCGCCCGACAGCGTTGCGTCGTTGGCCACCGTGCGCAGGTCGGTCACCTGGGTCAGCAGCTCGCGGGCGCGCTCGACGATGCGGTCGCCCGACTCGGTGGGCGTCACGGTGCGGCCCATGCGCTTGACCAGCGGCGTGCCCATCTCGCGCTCCAGCGCACGCACCTGCTGGCCCACCGCTGCGGGCGTGAGGTTGAGCCGGCGTGCGGCTTCGGCCATGGAGCCGTGCTCGACGACGGCCACGAAGCTCCTGAGGAAGTCGGTGTTCAAGGCAGGCCCCCAAAGTAAAGAAAATCTTCCGTCTGAAGATAGCATCACACGGTTTTTCTTTTCGATGCCCACGCGCAGACTGTGCCTCAATTCTTGAGGAGAAAGCAGAATGCGCAGCAAGCTTTTCGTTCCCGGCTCCCGTCCGGAGCTCTTTGCCAAGGCGCTGTCGGGCCCCGCCGACGCCTTGTCCTTCGACCTCGAAGACGCAGTGACCGAGGAGCGCAAGAACGAGGCGCGCACCAAGGTCGGCGAACTGCTGCGCTCGCCCGCGGCGCGCGCCTCGGGCAAGACGCTGATCGTGCGAGTCAATGGCATTGATACGCCGCACTTCGAAGCCGACGTCGCAGCCGTGGCGTGCGACGGCCTGCACCTGTTGAACCTGCCCAAGGCCGAATCCGTCGAGCAAGTACGCGCCGCCGTGGCCGCGCTCGCAGCCGCCGAGCGGGCGAATGGCGTGACCCGGCCTGCGCGGCTCATGCTGAACGTGGAATCGCCGCGCGGCCTGCGCGAGGCCGCAGCGATGGCGCAGGCGGACGCGCGCGTGGCCGGCCTGCAGCTGGGCTTCGGCGACCTCTTCGAACCACTGGGCATCGTGCGCCGCGACGCGGCCAATGTGCATGCCGCGATGTTCGCGATGCGCATGGCGGCGGGCGAGGCCGGCGTCTTCGCCTACGACGGCGCCTTCGCCGACATTCACGACGCGCAGGGCTACGTGGCCGAGGCCCGGATGGCGCGGCGGCTCGGCTACCTCGGCAAGAGCTGCATCCATCCGAGCCAGGTGACCCTGGCGCACCAGGTGTTCCGCCCGCTGCAGGCCGAGATCGAGCGTGCGCAGCGCATCATCGAGGCGGCGCGCGACGCGCAGACCCGCGGCGTGGGTGCCTACATGGTCGACGGCCAGATGGTGGACGGCCCCTTCGTGCGCGGCGCCGAAGGCGTGCTCGCGGATGCGCGGCGGCTGGGGCTGCTGCCCGAGCGCGGCGCGTCGACCGCGATGCAAGACGCGACAAGCAAGTTGGAGACGACATGATCTTGCCCGGCCTGACCCGCGCCGCCCCTGTACGCCGGCGCCGCATCGCGGGTGCGCTGGCGACCCTGCTCGGTGCCGCGGCTTTCTGCGCCGGTGCACCGGCGCAAGAGGCCTGGCCCTCGCGCCCGATCACCATCGTCGTGCCCTATCCGGCCGGCGGCTCCAACGACGTGTTCGCGCGCGCGATGGGCCGGCGCCTGTCGGAGGTCCTGGGCCAGCCGGTGCTGATCGACAACAAGCCGGGCGCGGGCGGCACGCTGGGCACCGGCATCGTGGCCAAGGCGGCGGCCGACGGCTACACGCTGGTCGCGGTGTCCTCCAGCTTCGTCACGAATGCCGCGGTGCAGCCGCGCCTGCCCTTCGACCCCGTCAAGAGCTTCGCGCCGGTCGCCGTGATGGCGCAGGGGCCCTTCGTGGTCGCGGTGCGCGCCGATCTGCCGGCCAGGACGCCTGCCGAGCTGGTGGCGCTGGCCAGGCGGCAACCCGGCAAGCTCAACTACGCCTCCTCGGGCCCAGGCAGCACCAACCAGTTCGCGACCGAGCTGCTGAAGTCCAGCGCCGGCGTGTTCATCACCCACATTCCCTACCGCGGCATGGCGCCTGCCACCACCGACCTGATGGGCGGCACTGTCGACGTGCTGATCGCGAGCAGCTCCTCGCTGCAGCCGGCGCTGCGCTCGGGCAAGGCGCGCGCGATCGCCATCACCAGCGTGGAGCCTTCGGCCACGGCGCCCGAGCTGGTGCCGATGGCGCAGGCCGTTCCGGGCTACAGCTTCGGCATCTGGTGGGGCGTGCTGGCGCCCGCCGGCACGCCGCCTGGCGTGGTGCAGCGCCTCAACAGCGAGATCAACAGGATCATGGAGGGCCCCGAGATGAAGGCCTTCCTGTTGCGCGAGGGCGCCGAGCCCGCGGGCATGACGCCGGCGCAGTTCGCCGCGCAGATCCAGCGCGAGATCCCGTACTGGCAGAAGGTCGCCAAGAACGCCGGCATCTCGGCCGAATGATGGCGCGCGTGACAACGACGAACCAGGACGAAGAGGCGCAGCGCGGGCCGCTCACCGGCATCCGCGTGCTCGACCTCAGTGCCTACATCGCGGGGCCGTATGGCTGCACGCTGCTCGCCGACATGGGGGCCGCCGTGCTGAAGATCGAGCCGCCCACCGGCGACAACCTGCGAAAGTACCCGTCAACGCTGGAGGCCGAGAGCCGCGCCTTCATCGGCGTCAACCGCAACAAGAAGGGCCTCGCGCTGGACCTGAAGAAGCCTGAAGGCCTGGAGGTGCTGCACCGCCTGCTGGCGCAGGCCGACGTGCTGGTCCACAACTTCAGGCCGGCGGTCCCGCCGCGGCTGGGCATCGGCTACGAACAGTTGCGCGAGCGCTACCCGGCGCTGGTCTACTGCGCCGTCACCGGCTACGGCGAAGAGGGCCCGCTCAAGGACAGGGCCGGCTACGACCAGGTGCTCCAGAGCATGACGGGCATCACCGCCATGCAGGGCAAGCCGGGCGGGCCGCCGGAAATCGTCTACGGCTCGGTGGTGGACTACTACGCGGCCTCGATGCTGGCGATGGGTGTGAGCGCCGCGCTGGTGGAGCGCGCACGCAGCGGCCGGGGGCAGTACGTGGGCGTGTCGCTGCTGCGCAGCGCGTTGGCGATGCAGTCGGCGCGCCTGGTGTGGGCCGAGGGCGAGGGCCGCGAGGTGGGGCGCGACATGCGTTCCGGCGGCGTGACCGGGCTGCATCCCACGCGCGAGGGCTACCTGTACCTGTCGGCCAACACGGCGCATTTCTGGGCCGCGCTGTGCGAACGCACCGGGCTGCAGGCGCTGGCCACGGACCCGCGCTACGACTCCGTGCGCAAGCGGGCACGGCATGCGGCGGAGATCGTGCCGCAGCTGCGCAGCGCGTTGCAGCGGCACAGCGCGCTCGAGTGGGAGGCGATCTTCGGCGAGGCCGTGCCCTGCGCGGCGGCGCGCGCAGTCGAGGACATGTTCGTGCACGAGCAGGTGCTGGCCGAGGGCATGGTGTCGGACTTCAGCCATCCGGAGGTCGGGATCTATCGCGGCTTCGACAAGCCGGTCAAGTTCGGCAGCACGCCGGGGCCGAAACCTTTTGCTTCACCGGGCTTCGGGCAGCATTCGGCCGACGTTCTCGCGGCGCATGGCTATGAAGAAAAGGAGATTGCGCGGCTGCGTGCGCTGGAGGTGCTGCCGCAGCGGATGGCGTGAGGAGGGCTGCCGAGCCCCCGCATTCATCGGCGATGCGCCTTCGCCAAGGCCGCCAACCCGGCCAACACATAGCGCATCAGGTCCTCGAGCAGGCCCTCGCTGTCTTTCGCCATTGCCGGCAGCACCTTGCGGGGGATCTCCTTCGGCGCGACCAGCATCACGATGCAGGGCAGCACGGAGAACACCAACGCGCGTTGCACGGCGGGATGCTCCGGCGGCAGTTCCAGAATCTCTGCGAGCAGGCCGAGCAGCAGCTTCGCCTTGGGCTTGACCGCTTTCTCGACCAAGGCCGGTGCGAGCGGTCCCGGTGACATCATTTCCCGCAGCACCACGCGAAAGCCCCAGGGCGCGCTCCCGCGCGAAGAGGGGGCGAGCATGTGCCCGAGCAGTGCGCGCAGCTTGTCGCGCGGATCGCCGAGCGTGCGCGTCATCTCGACAAGTTCCTCCACGCTCACGATGTGGCGGTGCGCCTCGATCAGCACCTCCTCGTACAAGGCCTCGCGGCTGCCGAAGTGGTAGTTGACCGAAGCCATCGGCGTGCCGGCGCGCTCGCAGATTTCCTTGCTGGTGGCATCGGCATAGCCACGCTCGGCGAAGACCTGGCCGGCGGTCTCGAGCAGCAGCGCGCGGGTGGCGGATCCATCGGGGCGGGGTGCACGCACGGTACGCGTGGCAGGGGCCTTTTTTCTCATGGCAGTAGGCATGGCAAAGCAAAAGGTGCGCGCGGAACTCGGGATTGAGTTTGAATTTAAATTCAAATTCGCTAAGATCCAGTCTACTGCATCGACGACACCCCCGGCGCGAAAGCTCACCCATGAACAAGAAACCCCTCATCCTCGGCGGCATCGCAATCGTGGCGGCGCTCGCCGCGGCCGCGTGGTACTTCAACCGCAAGCCGGCCGATGCCGACAGCCTCGTGCTGTACGGCAACGTCGACCAGCGCCAGGTCTCGCTGGCCTTCAACGGCAGCGATCGCATCGGCAAGCTCAACGCGGAGGAGGGCGACCACGTCAAGGCTGGCCAGGTGCTCGGCGAGCTCGACACCCGCACGCTGGAGCTGCGCGCTGCCCAGGCCCAGGCGCGGATCGGCGTGCAGGAGCAGGCCCTGCTGCGCCTGAAGACCGGCAGCCGCCCGGAGGAAGTCGCGCAGGCCCGCGCCAGCGTGGCAGCCGCCCAGGCCGATGCCGAGCTGGCCGGCCAACAGCTGGAGCGCCTGCAGGGCATCCGCCAGACCACCGCCGGCCGTGCCGTCAGCCAGCAGGACCTGGACAGCGCTCTGGCCCGCCGCAAGGTCGCACAGGCGCAGCTGGAGAACGCGCGCAAGGCCCAGCAGCTGGTGGTGACCGGCCCGCGCAAGGAAGACATCGCGCAGGCCCAGGCCCAGCTCGAAGTGGCACGCGCCGAGCTCGCGCTGCTCGGACGCCAGCTCGAGGAAGCCGAGCTGCGCGCGCCCATCGATGCCGTGGTGCGCGCCCGCCTGATGGAGCCCGGCGACATGGCCTCCCCGCAGCGCCCCGTCTACACGCTCGCGATCACCGACCCGAAATGGGTGCGCGCCTATGTGGCCGAGGCCGACCTCGGCCGCGTCAGGCCCGGCATGACCGCCACGCTCTCGACCGACAGCCATCCCGGGCAGCCGCTCGCGGGCAAGGTGGGCTACATCTCGTCGACCGCCGAATTCACGCCCAAGACCGTGCAGACCGAGGAACTTCGCAGCAGCCTCGTCTACGAGATCCGCGTGCTCGCCGACGACAAGGAAGACCGCCTGCGGCTGGGCATGCCCGTCACCGTGCGCCTCCCGCTGAACGGCAGCGCGACGCCGGTCGCCGCGGGGCGCTGATGAATGCCGCCGTGCCCGCGCTCGTTGGCCACGGCCTGCACAAGCGCTTCGAGCTCAAGGGCGCGAAGCGCACGGTGCAGGCAGTAGCCGACGTGTCGCTGGAAATTCCCGCCGGCACGCTCAGCGCGCTGGTCGGCCCCGACGGCGCCGGCAAGACCACGCTGCTGCGCCTCGCGGCCGGCCTGATGCGCGCCGACGAGGGCACGCTGCAGGTGCTGGGCATCGACGTGGTCGCCCATCCGCAGGCCGTGCAGGACCGCATCAGCTACATGCCGCAGCGCTTCGGCCTCTACGAGGACCTGAGCGTGCAGGAGAACCTCGACCTCTACGCCGACCTGCACGGCGTCCCGAAGAAGGAGCGCACCGGGCGCTATGCGCGGCTGATGGAGATGACCGACCTCGGCCGCTTCACCGCGCGGCCCGCCGGCAAGCTCTCCGGCGGCATGAAGCAGAAGCTGGGCCTGGCCTGCACGCTGGTGCGTTCGCCGCAGCTGCTGCTGCTCGACGAACCCACCGTGGGCGTGGACCCGCTGTCGCGTCGCGAGCTGTGGGAGATCGTGCGGCAGCTGGTCGACGAGGAGCGGCTGAGCGTGATCGTCAGCACCGCCTACCTCGACGAGGCGGAGCGGTGCGGACGGGTCTTCGTGCTGCACGAGGGCCGCCTGCTGGCGCAGGGCACGCCGCAGCAGCTTCGCGACGAGGCGCGCGATCTCTGCTTCATCGCGAAGCCGCCCCATGGCATGCCGGCGCGCACGCTGCAGGCGAAACTGCTGGACGCGCCGGCCACCATCATCGATGCGGTGCCGCAGGGCGGCGAGGTGCGCCTGATTCGCCAGCCCGGCACCGACGGCGAGCTGCTGGCCGCGCTGCTCGACGGCGCGCCTTGCGAGCCCGTGCCGTCGCGCCTGGAGGACGGCTTCATGGTGCTGCTGCGCGCTCAGCAGCAGAAGACCGCGGCACCGAGCGCGACCGCCGCCGGCGTGACAGTCCCCGGTGCTGCGGGCGAGACCGTGATCGAGGTCAAGGACCTGGTGCGGAAGTTCGGCGACTTCACTGCGGTGGCCAGCACCAGCTTCAGCGTGCGCCGCGGCGAGATCTTCGGGCTGCTCGGCCCCAACGGCGCGGGCAAGACGACCACCTTTCGCATGCTGTGCGGCCTGCTGCCCGCCAGCAGCGGCTTCCTGCAGGTGGCGGGCGTGAACCTGCGCCATGCGCGGGCGCAGGCGCGCGCACGCATCGGCTATGTCTCGCAGAAGTTCGCGCTCTACGGCAACCTGACAGTGCAGGAGAACCTCGAGTTCTTCGGCGGCGCCTACGGCCTGCGCGGCGCGCGCCTGCGCGAGCGCATGCACGCCGTGCTCGACCAGTTCGATCTCAGCAGCCAGGCGCAGTCCGCCAGCGGCCTGCTGCCGGGCGGCTTCAAGCAGCGCCTGGCGATGGCCACCGGCCTCCTGCACGAGCCCGAGATCCTGTTCCTCGACGAGCCCACCAGCGGCACCGACCCGCTGGCGCGGCGCGAGTTCTGGCGCCGCATCACTGCGCTGGCGGAGGCCGGCGTCACGGTGATCATCACCACCCACTTCATGGAAGAGGCCGAGTACTGCGACCGCATCGTGATCCAGGACGCCGGCCGGCTGCTCGCCATCGGCACGCCGCAGGAGGTGCGGCAGCAGGCGGGCCGTGCGCCGGACATGGAAGAGGCCTTCATCGGCATCGTGACCCGGTCGCGCGAGCGGAGGGCTGCAGAATGAGCGGCTTCCGCTCCAGGCTCGCCGCCCTCACGCGCAAGGAAGCGCGCCAGCTGCTGCGCGACCCGAGCAGCCTCGCGATCGGTGTCCTGCTGCCCATCATCCTGATCCTGATCTTCGGCTTCGGCCTCTCGCTGGACGTGAAGAACGCGCCCCTGGCCGTGGTGATGGAGGACAGCTCGCCCACCGCGATGGGGGCCGTTGCGGGCCTGCAGCTCACGCCCTACATCTCGCCCGTGATGCTGGGCTCGATGCACGATGCCGAGCTGCTGATGCGCGAGCGCCGGGTCGACGGCATCGTGCGCGTGCCCGGCGACTTCTCGCGCCGGCTGGCGGCCGGCGATGCGCGCATCCAGGTCGTGGTGCACGGCGCCGATGCCGGACGCGCCAGCATCGTGCTGCGCTATGCGACGGCGGCGCTGCAGCAGAACGCGCAGCGCCAGGCCGATCGCGTCCAGCCCGGTGCGGCGATCGGTCGCGTGAGCGTCGAGCAGCGGCTGTGGTTCAACACCGCCAACACCAGCACCTGGTACCTGGTGCCGGGCCTCATCGTGCTGATCATGACGCTGGTCGGCGCCTTCCTCACTGCCTTGGTGATGGCGCGCGAATGGGAGCGCGGCACGCTGGAGGCGCTGTTCGTCACCCCCGTGCGGCCCGTCGAAATCCTGCTGGCGAAGATCATTCCGTACTTCGGCGTCGGCATGGTCGGCCTGGCGCTGTGCCTGCTGGCCGCGCGCTTCCTGTTCGAGGTGCCGATGGTCGGATCGCTCGCGCTGCTGGTGCTGTGCGCCATGCTCTACATGCTGGTGGCGGTGGGCATCGGGCTGGTGATCTCCGCGGTCACGCGCAACCAGTTCCTGGCCAGCCAGGTCGCGCTGCTCGCGAGCTTCCTGCCCTCGCTGATGCTGTCGGGCTTTCTCTTCGACCTGCGCAACGTGCCCGTCGCGGTGCGCGTGGTGGGGCAGGCGCTGCCCGCGACCTACTTCATGGAGCTGATCCGCACGCTCTTCCTGGCGGGCGACGTGTGGCCGCTGGTGCTGCGCAATGGCGCCATTCTCATCGCCTATGCCGTGCTGCTGCTCGGCGTGGCCCGCGCGACCACGCGCAAGACGCTCGACTGAGCCCGGCCGCCATGAATGCTTCCTCCATCGACACCGTGCTGCGCATCCTCAACCTGTGCCGCAAGGAGTTCCTCGCCGTGCTCAAGGACCCGGCCAGCCGCGTCATCCTGATCGTGCCCGCGCTCATGCAGAGCCTGCTGTTCGGCTATGCCGCCACCTACGACCTCAACCAGGCCGACTACGCGCTGCTCGACCGGAGCCACAGCGCGGCATCGACTGCGCTGGTGGCCAAGCTCGACGGCACCGGCGTCTTCCACCGCGCCGCCACCTTGCGTACACCGGCCGACATCAAGCCCGTCATCGATGCGCAGGACGCGCTCTTCGTGATCCACATCGGCCCGCGCTTCGAGCAGCAGCTGCAGGCCGGCGAAGAGGCCGCGGTGCAGCTCGTCGTCGACGCGCGCAACTCCAACACCGCCGGCTCCGCTGCCGGCTACGTGAGCGCCCTGGTGGCCGACTTCAACGCGCAGTGGCGCGCGCAGCACGGCGGGGCGCCGGCGCCGGTGCGCATCGACTCGCGCGCCTGGTTCAACCCCAATCTCGAGACGCGATGGAACCTGATGCCCGGCATGATCGCCGCGCTCAGCATGCTGCAGACCCTGCTGCTCACTGCACTTTCGGTGGCGCGCGAGCGGGAGCAGGGCACCTTCGACCAGTTGCTGGTCACGCCGCTCACGCCCACCGAAATCATGATCGGCAAGGCCGTGCCGCCGGTACTGATCGGGCTGGTGCAGTCCACCATCGTGCTCCTGGTCACGCTGCTGTGGTTCGAGGTGCCGATGGCGGGCTCCCTCGTCACGCTCTATGCGGGGCTGGCGTGCTTCACCATCGCCAGCGTGGGCATCGGGCTGTCGATCTCGGCGGTGTCGGCCAACATGCAGCAGGCGATGCTCTACACCTTCGTGCTGATCATGCCGCTGATGCTGCTGTCGGGGCTGACCACGCCGGTGCGCAACATGCCCGAGGCGCTGCAGATCGCGACGCTGGCCAATCCGCTGCGCTTTGCGATCGACCTGGTGCAGCGCGTCTACCTCGAGGGCGTGGGCCTGCTGACCGTCTGGCACAACCTGATCCCGCTGGTCGTCATCGCGGCTGTCACGCTGCCGCTGGCGGCCTGGCTGTTCCGCAACCGTCTTGTCTGAAAGAGCGCGACATGAAGAACCCGCAACGCTCCTCCTCGTTCCTGTTCCGCTGCGCCCCCTGGATGGCGGCGCTGATGCTGGCCGGCGGCTGCGCGGTCGGGCCGGAGTTCAAGGCGCCCACGGCCGAAGCGCCGGCCGATTTTTCGGTTTGGCACGGTGGCTCGGCGGAGCTGCTCGATGTGCAGGCCCGCGATGCAGCGGGCACGCCCATCGGCTGGTCCGCGTTTGCCGATCCGGTGCTCGATGCACTGATGGCGAAGGCGCTCGAGGCCAACCACGACCTGCAGACCGCCGCGCTGCGCTTCGCCCAGAGCCGCGTTCAGCGGCAGCAGGCGGAGGCCCAGCGCGGGCCGCAGCTCAACGCGAGCGCGGGCGTGGCGCGCCAGCGGCAGAGCGAGTTCGGCTCAGGCACGCGGCTGATCGATGCGCTCAATCCGTCGAACCGCGAGCAGCTGATCGGCGCGTTGAGCGAGCCGCACAGGCTCTACCAGGCCGGCTTCGATGCCTCGTGGGAGCTGGACCTGTGGGGCCGCGTGCGTCGTGCCATCGAAGCGGCCGATGCCGATGTCGCCGCGTCACGGGCCATGCTGGCGCAGGTGCAGCTGGCCGTGCAGTCGGAGCTGGCGCGCAACTACTTCGAGTTGCGCACGGCGCAGCGGCAATTGCGCATCGCGCGCGCCGACATCGCTGCGAGCGAGGAGACGTTGACGCTCGTGCGGGCACGCGCCGACGGCGGCATGACCACCGACCTCGATGTGCGGCGGCAGGCCGCCCAGGCCGCGGATCTGCGCGCGCGCCTGCCGCAACTGCTGGCGCAGGAGGCGCAGGCGATCAACCAGATCACGCTGCTGCTCGGCGAGCGGCCCGGCGCGCTGCAGGCGCAGCTCGCGGCGCCCGCCGAGGGCCCCGCGAGCGCCTTGCCCGACCTGTCGCCGGGCCTGCCTTCCGAGGTGGCGCTGCGCCGTCCCGACATCCGGCGCGCACAGGCGCAACTGCATGCGGCCACCGCGAGCATCGGCGTGGCGATGGCCGACCTGTACCCGCGCATCACGCTCGGTGCTAACTTCGGCTTCGAATCGGTCGGGAGCCGCAACTTCGGCGAGTGGGGGAGCCGGCAATGGTCCGTCGGGCCCAGCCTGCAGCTGCCCATCTTCGATGGCGCAAGGCGCCGCAGCACAGTGACCTTGCGCGAGCTGCAGCAGCAGGAAGCCGCGGTGGCGTACCAGCAGACCGTGCTGAAGGCCTGGCACGAGATCGACGATGCGCTGAGCGCCTATGCCGCGGAGCGTCAGCGGCACCTTCAGCTCGTCGACAAGGAGCGGCAGAGCAGGGATGCCTGGGAGCTGGCGCGGGTGCGGTACGAGCATGGGCTGACCGACTTCCTGGTGCAGCTCGATGCGCAGCGCACGCTGCTGCAGGCGCAGCGCGACCAGGTGGACAGTGGAGGGCGGCTGGCGATGGATCTGGTGATGCTGACCAAGGCGCTGGGCGGGGCCGGGGGGCCGAACACCGCGCTGCCCTAGCGCGATCGGGTCTCTGGCATGCTGGCTCCTGCATGAACCTGGACCCTTTCGTCAGCGTCGATGGAATCCCCTTCTCGGTCTCGCGCGAGGAGATCGTGAAGATGCGAGGCCGGCCCGTGAGTACAGGCCGGAACGCCGTCGGACTTAACGAGCTCGACTACCAGTCGGTGGTCTACCGGTTCCAGGACGGCGGGAGGCTGGAAGAGATCACCCTGGAGGCGCGGGTGGTCAGCTTCGGCAATGTGGCTGTGCCCTTCGATGCGCTGGCGTCCTTCGTGCGGCGCGAGGATCCGGAGGTGTTCGAGCGGGCGGGCTTTGTCGTCAGCCCCCGCTTCGGCCTGGCCTTCGACCCCGATGAGCCGCCGTGGGTGACGGCGCTTGCGGCGCATTGCCTCGATGAGTGGCGGGCTCTGTGAAGTGCGCTCTCTGGCAGGATTTGCGGCTACCTGGTCCTTGCGTTGCGGAGGGATCATTCGTAGGCTCCCAGACTTTCTCGATTGAAAGGAGAAATTCATGGGTACCAATACAGTCAGACTCCATCGAGTCATTGCCGCGAAGCCGGAAAAGGTCTATCGGGCGTTCATCGACGCCGACGCCAAGGCGCGGTGGCTGCCGCCCAATGGCTTCACCGGCAAGGTCCACAGCATGGATGCCAAGGTGGGCGGCAAGTACAAGATGTCCTTCACCAACTTCACCACGGGCAAGAGCCACTCCTTCGGCGGCGAATACCGCGAGCTCGTGCCCAATGAGCGGGTGCGGTACACGGATGTGTTCGACGACCCGAACCTGCCCGGAGAGATGCACGTCACGGTCACGCTGAAGCAGGTCCTGGTCGGGACCGAGCTGAACATCGTCCAGGAAGGCATTCCCGATGCCATCCCGTTGGAAGCGTGTTACCTCGGGTGGCAGGAGTCGCTGCTGAACCTGGCGCGGCTGGTCGAGCCGGAGATCAACGACTAGCCGTTTGGGGTGATGAATCCCTCGCCCATGACGGGAGTTGCCCATGACACCGGCTGATCTCTCCGCCCTGTACCTCGAGTACATCGCTTGCCTCAACCAGCAGGATTGGGCGGCGCTGGGGCGCTTCGTCGACGATGAGGTGAGCCACAACGGCCGGCAGTTCGGGCTGTCCGGCTACCGGCAGATGCTCGAGAGAGATTTCCGGGAGATCCCCGATCTGCATTTCAGCGTGGCGTTGCTGGTTGCCGAGCCACCTCGTGTCGCGAGCCGGCTGGAGTTCGCATGCACGCCGAAGGCAAGCTTTCTGGGGCTCCCGGTTAACGGCAAGAGAGTCTCTTTTGCCGAAAACGTGTTCTACGAATTCCGGGGACGGAAGATCTGGCGAGTCTGGTCGGTGATCGACAAGGCTGCGATCGAAGCGCAGCTTTGATGGGTGCTGTCCGCGACCCAATCTGGTAGGTCCGCAAGAGATCCATTGAAAGGAGATGACCGCCAGATTCGCGCGACAAAAAGCCAGTCTTTATTTGCGGGAGGCTCGACTACAGTCCGCGGCACCCAAAAAGAAACGAGCTTCCCGAATGAATAAGAAGACCGCTGCATTGCCAGCGTATGCATCGAGATCGCATGCATCGATGCCGTCCCATCGCCATGTGTTCACGCGGATGTTGAGCCGCACAGTTCTCGCCGCTGGTCTGTGCGCCGTTGCTCTCGCAGTCCATGCCGGTTCGGTGAGCTACAGCTACGACGCGCTGGGCCGCCTGGCCAGTGCCGTCTACACCGACGGTAGCGTCACCACCACCATCACCTACAGCTACGACGCCGCAGGCAATCGGACCTCGGTGGCGACCACGTCGCCATAGCGTCGGCGCGCTGTCGCAGCCTGGCCCGGGAGGGCAGGGCTGCTCGCTTTCTTTCCATCAAAACAATCGGGGAGTTTCCATGTCCAAGCTCGCGCGCGCGTGCGCCGTTGCCGTGGCCGTTGCCACATCGCTTGCAGGCGGCATCGCTGCTGCGCAGATCCAGGGAGGTGTTGCGCGCAAGGCTGCACCGGCCGCCATCGCCCTCGGCGTTCCCGTTGCCAAGGCCACTGTCAACCAGCGATCGTCCGCGTCCGCTGGCTCGGGCAGTCCATTGAGCTTTGCCAGCGGCCAGCCCGCGCTGCGCTACCAGGCGGTGGACCTGCCCAGCAGCAAGGACCCCGTGCGGCGCGAGGCCGTCAAGGACGGCGCCAAGGAAGCCAATGTCTCTGCTCGCGGTGCCAGCACAACTGCCGGCGCCGCCAACGCCACCGGCGAGTTCGCCCCCGCCCCCGGCGTCCTTCGCGCCAACATGCCCCCGGTCACCTTTGCCGATGCCCAGCGCATCCTCAAGTCCAGGGTGCTCCCCGCCAACCTCAACCAGGGTGTCACCGCGGCTCCCAAGACCGCCAAGACCTCCACCTTGGCCACCAGGATGAAGATCGCCGGCGACGCCGCCGCCTCCGGCCCCGCCTCCATCGCCGAGCTCGCCCGCGCCTTGCGCCACCACCCCGACCTCATCTACCAGTACGTCCGCAACAACGTCGAGTACTACCCCACCTTCGGGCTGCAAAAGGGCGCGCTCGGCGCCGTGCTCGACAACCAGGCCACCGCCCACGACCAGGCCACCCTGATGGTCGAGCTGCTGCGCGCCTCGGGTCTCGAGGCCAACTACGTGCGCGGCATCGCCAGGCTCAGCGCCGCGCAGTTGGGTGAGTGGTGGGGCGTGAACACCGCCAATGCCTGCGGCGTGCTGTCCCTCCTGGGCCAGGCGCAGATCCCCGTCTACGAGATCAACGCCACCACCGCCGGCAGCTGCCCCGGCACCGTGGCCGCCTTGACCGATGTCTCCATCGAGCACGTCTGGGTCAAGACCCGGATCAACGGCAGCTGGTACGTCTTCGACCCCAGCTACAAGCCCCACACCTTCAAGGCCGGCATCGACCTCGCCAGCTGGAGCGGCTACAACGCCGCCAACTACCTGGCCTCGGCCCAAAGCGGCGCCACCGTCGGCACCGACTACGTCCAGAACATCAACCGCAACAACATCCGCTTCAACCTCGAGAAGTACGCCGGCATCCTCGCGGGCTCCCTGCGCACCTTGAAGCAAACCGCCACGCTCGATGACGTACTCGGCGGCAAGACCATCACTCCCTTCTATGGCGCCTTGCGCCAGACCTCGCTGCCGTACCAGAACACCGCCTGGGGCAGCGAGGAGCTGGCCGAGCTGCCGGGCTACATGAAGCCCACCCTGCGCGTGCAGTACCAGGGCATCGACCAGACCTACACGTCCGATGCCATCTACGGCAAGCGGCTGACCCTTACCTACAACGGTGCGAACCAGCCCATCCTCAAGCTCGATGGCGTTGCCGTCGGCAGTCCGGGCACGGCCGTGACACCAGGCGCCTCGACCGCCGTCACCTTCACCGTCACCCACAACGCCTACGTCTCCACCTGGGCCAACCACAGCTTCACGCAGAAGATCCGGGGCGGCGGCACCAACACCTTCCTGATCGCCAACGGCTGGGGCCCGGCAGGCCGCGGCCCGGCCGAGAACTACCGAAGAGTGCTCAGCGACCTCAAGGCCTCCGGTGCCGCAGACGCCTCCGAGCCGCTGCTGGGCTCCACCCTGGCCGTGATCGGCGCCCAGTGGATCGCCCAGAACACCCATGCCGGCAGCATCACCGAGCGGATCGCCGACACCACGCTGCTGCACCAGCACCAGGTCGGCATCGTGGGCTACACCGGCAGCGCCTACGTGGACCTGCCCAGCAATGTGCTGGCGGTCGCCAACCTCGCGGGCAGTGTCGACAAGGAGAGCGCGGCATTCGCCAACTGGGCCATGCACCTGAGCATCCTGGAGTCCACGGCGGTGCAGCAGACGACCGGCGTGCCGGCGGTGTCCACGGTCAAGCTCATCGACATCGCTTCGGCGGCCGGGCAGCGCATCTACAACGCAACCGCTGCCAACTACACCAGCGCCGTGCAGCCCAACCTGGTGAACTGCGGGGCGCATCTCGGCAACTTCAGCAGCTATCTCAACTCAGGCCTGCGCCTGATCCTCCCGGCGCGCTGCGACATCGCCGAGAACAGCTGGGCGGGTGCCGGCTACTTCACAGTGGGCTCCGGGCTCTACCTGGGCTCCGTCATCAGCGACGGGCTGTCGGGTGGCTTCGCCACGTATCCTCAGTCAGAAAAGATGCTCCCTGAGGTCGTGGTCCCGGCCTCCCGAGAACCACTCACCCTGATCCAAGCCGGCCTGCAACTCCTCGGCGACCCCATCGACATGGTGCAGGGCCACTTCCTCTACAACCACGAGGACCTCAACGTCGGCGTCGGCAGCTTCCCGCAGAGCCTGGGCTTCCAGCGCCTGTACAGCTCCGGCATGCGCAACCAGAACGGGCCTCTTGGCAGGGGCTGGACCCACAACTTCAGCGCCACCGCCGCTGTCAACTCCGACGGCTTCCAGGCCATGGGCGAGGACTCCGCGCTGGATGCCGTGGGCACCATCGTCGAGCACAAGGCGTCCTTCGACCTCCTGATGGACCCGGCACGGCCTCTGGCCAAGCTCGTCACCGCCAGCCTCGGCCAGCGCTGGTTCGGCGATCAGCTGATCAACAACACCGTCGTCGTCACCCAGGGCCTCAACGCCGAGGTCTTCGTCAAGCTGCCTGACAGTACCGGTCGCTACAACCCGCCGCCCGGCAAATCCGGCAGGCTGACGAAGAGTACCGACGGCACCTACGCCTACGAGGCGCTCAACCGCGCAGTGTTGAAATTCAACGCCGCCGGCAAGGCCGAGACCTACACCGAGCCCAGCGGCGTCCAGGCCAAGTTCACCTACTCCGGCAACGACCTCACGCAGGTGCAGAACAGCCTGGGCCGCACGCTGACCTTCACCAACACCAGCGGACGCATCACCCAGGTGAGCGATGGAACCCGTTCCGTGAGCTTCGGCTACGACGCGGATTCGAACCTCGCCACCTTCACCAACACACTGGGCCAGAGCACGACGTTCTCGTACGCCCTGCCCGGGCAGATCCGCAGCATCTACAACCCAGCATCGCCTTCGACGGCCACCCTCACCAACACCTACGACAGCCTCGGGCGCGTGAAGAACCAGGTGAATGCGCGGGGCAAGAGCTACGACTACTACTTCGCCGGGTCGCGAACCGAGGAGATCGGCCCGGGCGGCACGGCCCGCACCAGCTACCTCGACGGGCAGGGCAATGTCCTCCAGTCCAGCACGCCCGCGGGCAACTGGACCCTCAACACCTACGACGGCCAGTCGCGCCTCATCCGCAAGCAGCTGCCCGAGGGCAATGCCACCGAGTACGCCTACGACGACGCCACCTGCACCATCCCGGCGTTCCGCTGCACGCACAACGTCCAGAGCATCACCGGCATTGCCAAGCCCGGCAGCGGCCTGGCCAACCGGGTGCAGCGCTTCTACTACGAAAGCGCCTTCAACAAGATCGAAAGTGCCTACGACGCGCGCAACCAGCTCACCCGCTACACCTACACCGCGCAGGGCCTGCCGCTCACCATCACGGCACCGGCCGATGCCGCCGGCGTGGCGCCGCAGACCACCTACGCGTACACCGCCTTCACGCCCAGCGGCTATCCGAGCTTCTACCTGCCGAGCGCGCAGACCGTCAAGACCAGCGCCAGCAACAGCGTGGTGACCGCCACCACCTACAACGCCGCCAACAAGTACGTGCCGCAGACCAGCACGGTCGATGCGGGCACCGGCAAGCTGAACCTGACGACCAGCTTCACATATGACGTGACCTGCAACCTCACCGGAGTCGATGGGCCGCGCACCGATGTGGCCGACTCCATCGTCACCAGCTACGACGCCGAGCGCCGGCCCACGCAGGTCACCGATGCGATGGGCAAGCAGACCCGAATGGCCTATGACGCCGATGGCCGCCCGGTCAAGAGCGCGGCCCAGCAGGGTGCCCAGTGGCTCGTGAGCTGCAGCCGCTACAGCGAGACCGGCAAGGTCACCCGGGCCTGGGGGCCGGCGCTCACCAGTGCGGCCACCACCTGTCCTGCCGAGGCTGCTCCGGTCCCCATCACCGACACCGCCTACGACGACCTCGATCGGCCCTCCCGCGTCACCCAGTCACTACCTGCGGCCGACGGCGGCAATCGCGTCACCGAGACCGTCTACAACGCCGACGACACCGTGCAGGCCGTCAACAAGGCCGTGGGCACCGCCCTGACCCAGACCTACATCACCTACACCTACACGCCCAACGGCAACGTCGATTCGGTCAAGGACGCCAAGAACAACCTGACCGTCCACACCTACGACGGCTTCGATCGGCTCGCCAGGACGTACTACCCGCTGCCGGCTACCCCTCTGTACGCCAATGCGAACGACTACGAGGAGAACGCCTACGACGCGAACGGCAACATCACGGGCCTGCGCAAGCGCAATGGCCAGACCGTCACCCAGAGCTGGGACAACCTCAACCGGCTGACCGCCCGGTCCTATCCGAACACCGCCGACAACGTCCAGTTCGGCTACGACCTGCGAGGGCTGCGCACCTCGGCCCAGTTCGCCAACGGCACGCACGCCATCAGCTACGCCTGGGACAACGCCGGGCGGCTCGCGAGCACCACAGCCGGCGGCAAGACCCTGAGCCACCAGTACGACGCCGCGGGCAACCGCATCCGCACCACCTGGCCCGATGCGTTCTACACGACCACCAGCTACGACGCGGCCAACCGGCCGAGCGCCATCCAGGAGAACGGCAGCGTCAACCTGGCCAGCTACGCCTACGACGACCTGGACCGGCGCACCACCGTGACCTTGGGCAACGGCACCACCATCCGGCATGCCTACGACAACCAGGGCGCACTGGCCATGCTGAAGAACTTCCTCGCCTCGCCGTCGCAGGAGGTGCAGTACAGCTACGCGCGCAACCAGCTGCGCGAACTCAAGAGCGTCTCCTGGACCAACAACCTGTACCAGTGGAACGGGGCCACGCCGGTCACGAAGAGCTACACCAGCAACGGGCTGAACCAGTACACCGCGGCGGGCGGGGCAGCGCACGCCTATGACGGCAACGGCAACCTCACGGGCGACGGCACCTGGAGCTATGGCTACGACCTGGACAACCGGCTGAAGACGGCGAATAAGGCGGGGACCGCGGCGAGCTTGAGCTATGACGCCGAGGGAAGACTCAGGCAAACAGCCATCGGATCAGCCACGACGAGCCTGCTGTACGACGCCGCGAACCTGATTGCCGAGTACGACGCGCCGGGCACGACGCTGCAAAGACGCTACGTGCACGGCCCCGGCACCGACGAGCCGATCGTCTGGTACGAGGGATCAGGCACCACCGCCAAGAACTGGTTCTATGCGGACCACCTCGGCAGCATCGTGGCCACGGCCAATGCGACAGGCGCCTCCACGGGCATCTACAGCTACGGGCCTTACGGCGAGCCGAACACGACAACCGGCCCGAGATTCAGGTACACCGGCCAGCAGCTCATCGGTGAGCTGGGGCTGTACCACTACAAGGCGCGCTTCTACTCGCCGGGCCTGGGTCGGTTCCTGCAGACGGACCCGATCGGCTACAAGGACGACGTCAACCTGTATGCCTACGTGGGCGGCAACCCCGCGAACCGGACTGACCCTTCTGGATTGATCGCCCGCGAAGCTGTGGAACTGGCCGCTGGTCTCGGAGGCGCCATCAGGGACGGCTGGAGCGCTTCAGTGGCAGCGTTCCAGAATGAATCTCTGGGGGACATGGCGCTCAAGACCGTGGAAGGACTTAATCCGACTGTGGGTGCCGCTGCGGGTGCCGGTGTTAAATTGCTGGGCGCAGCGAAGGAAGCAACGCCACTCGTGAATGGCGCAATCAGGATAACTGAGAAAGGCATGGCGCACGTCGTTGAGCGACATACCGTCAACGACATTGCGAAGTTCGCTGGCAAGAGTAAGTTCAACGAAGGTGAGAGCTTGCCAGCTCTGATCACTTCGGGGGCGCAGCAGCAGACAGTTCAGCAGGCCAATGGTAATTTCGCCCGCACGTGGGATGCTGGTCGCTCCATCGGGATCGATCGTGGCACTGGTCAGCAAACCTCAGTCATGACCGTAATTACCCGTCCGAATGGCGAGTTGGTCACAGCGTTCCCCGGTCGCCCGTAGGAGGTTCTATGTCTCTCGATTTTGCGATTCTTGGTCAGAACGGAGCACCAGAGAAGACCGTGTCGCTGGGTGTCGATCTGCACCATGAACTGATCACCGCCGCCGCTGCTCGTGCGCTTGGTCGCTTCCAGGACTTCGAGGACTACTACGAAGATGCGGAGATTGCCGCCGATGATCTTCCGGAGTTGGCTGAACAGGTTCAGTTACTTCGTGCCGAAGTCGCGTCGATTGATCTACAGCGGTTCCTCGACGGATTGAGCGAGTTAGTAGCGGACGCAATCGCCGATCACAAGGCGCTTCATGCGATAGCGGACTAATCCCATTTGGCAAACATAAACCATTCACTCTGCAAACCCGCGATGAGACTTTCTCTGTTCCTGGTCATCTTTACCCTCATTCTGTCTGGCTGCGCCAAACCTCAGAGGTATTTCATAGGTGACTCGCAGAGCCTGAGCCACGAGCAAGCTGTAACAGCTCTTAAGAAACAGTCCATCTCGTGGAAGGGTCCGCTTGAACTGGACCAGCCAACTCAGATCGTGCACGCCGTGCCATCCCCGTATCCGCGCGAGGCAATACGAGCAGGACTGGAGGGAAGAGTCATTGTCGAAATGGAAGTGGACGAGCGCGGAAACGTTGCGCGTACAACGATCATCGGCGAGTCACCCAAGCTGCTCGTAGACGCAGCGGTCAGCGCCGTCAGTCAATGGAAGTTCCGGCCTCACACCTATCGCGGCGCACCAGCCAAGGTACGGCTTCGTCAGCCAATCACTTTCCAGCTGGAACCGCGGGAGGACCCCGCACCCACCCAGTAACAGAGCCGAACCCGCCCATTCCCCACGCCTCTACCCCAACACATCATTCACCTGCGCATTGAACTCCGCCTGCCCCAACGCCACCCCGATCTCCCTCGGCAGCGCATCCCTCACCGAAAACACCCCCAGGATCTTCGTCCCCGACACCAGCGGCAGGTGCCGGAACCCGCGCTCGAGCATCAGCACCACCGCATCCGACACCAGCGTCTCCGGCGACACGCAGATCGGGTTAGGCGTCATCACCTCGCGCACGGCCGTGCGGTCCGGATCGAGGCCTTTGGCCAACACTCGCGTCATCAGGTCGCGCTCGGTCAAGATGCCCAGCAGGATGTCCGGCGGCTCCATGACGAGCACGCTGCCGCAGTTGGCGCGGGTCATCGCGCCGGCGGCGTCGCGCGCGCTGGCATGCGGCCCGAGGCTCAGCACGTGCTTGCGCGATATGGACTGAAACACAGTACGTTCTTCCGCCATGGTGCGCCCTCCAGCAAAAGCGCGATGTTGCGACGGGCCGGCGCTCAGCGCAAGGAGGCGTTGAGTTTTTCCAGCGCCGCCGCGCCCGGGCACAACTCGCCAGGCCCCAGCTGATTGAGCGGGCGGGCACTGGTGTTGAGCGCCGTATGCAGGTCGGTGGCCAGCGGATCGACGTACAGCAGCCCGGTCACGACCTCGCCCATCTCCTGGTGCCGCTGCATGTGCGCCATGGCAGCGTGGCGGTCGCCGGGGTTGTAGCCGGCGTGCAGGCTGCGCAGCCGCAGCAGGGTGCCGTCGTGCTGGCGCACGTCCATCACCTCTCCGGGCGCCATGTCCACGCTGATCTCCTCGCGGCTGTGAATGAAATCGATGCGGCTCACCGCCTCGTTGTGTTCGCGCACGTAGTCGTAACTCTTGGTGCTGCCCGGATGGTTGTTGAAGGCCACGCAGGGGCTGATCACGTCGATGAAGGCGGCCCCGCCGTGGCTGATGGCGCCCTTGATGAGCGGCACCAGCTGTGCCTTGTTGCCCGAGAAGCCGCGCCCGACGTAGGTAGCGCCCAGTTGCAGGGCCATGGCCACGAGGTCCACCGGGCTGTCGGTGTTGATCGCGCCCTTCTTGCTCTTGGAGCCCTCGTCGGCAGTGGCGGAGAACTGGCCCTTGGTGAGGCCGTAGACGCCGTTGTTCTCGACGATGTAGGCCATGCGCACGCCGCGTCGCATGGCGTGAGCGAACTGGCCGAGGCCGATGGAGGCCGAATCGCCGTCGCCCGAGACGCCGAGATAGAGCAGGTCGCGGCTGGCCAGGTTGGCGCCGGTCAGCACGCTGGGCATGCGGCCATGCACGGTGTTGAAGCCGTGCGAGGCGCCCAGAAAATAGTCCGGCGTCTTGGAGCTGCAGCCGATGCCCGAGAGCTTGGCAACGCGGTGCGGCTCAATGTCCAGCTCCCAGCAGGCCTCGATGATGGCCGCCGAGATCGAGTCGTGGCCGCAGCCGGCGCACAGGGTGGAGATCTTGCCCTCGTAGTCGCGCCGCGTGTAGCCGACCTTGTTGGTGGCCAGGGTAGGGTGGCGCAGCTTGGGCTTGGCGAGATAGGTCATGCGGTTTCCCCCTTCACATGCGCAGCGATGGCGCCGGTGACGAAGCGCGCCGTGATGGGCGTGCCGTCGAAATGCAGCACGCGCACCAGCCGGGCCGGGTCGATGTCGAGTTCGTTGATCAGCAGGCTGCGCATCTGCGCGTCGCGGTTCTGCTCCACCACGAAGACCTGGTGGTGTTCGGCCAGGAACTGCACCACGCTCTGCGGGAAGGGAAAGGCGCGCAGCCGCATCGCGTCCAGGTGGATGCCGCGGGCCTCGAGCGCTTCCAGCGCTTCATGCATGGCCGGGCTGGTCGAGCCGAAATAGATCACGCCCAGGTCCGTCGCCTGCGCAGCCGGCCTCAGCACGGGCTGCGGCACCATCGTGGCGGCGGTCGCGAACTTCTTCAGCAAGCGCTCCATGTTGTAGATGTAGTCGGGCCCGCGCTCCGAGTAGCGTGCGTAGGCGTCGCGCGTGGTGCCGCGCGTGAAGAAGCTGCCCTTGGTCGGGTGCGTGCCGGGCAGAGTGCGCCAGGGGATGCCGTCGCCGTCCACGTCCTTGTAGCGGCCGAAGTCGCGGCCGGCCTCCAGCTCCTCGGCCGTCATGACCTTGCCGCGGTCGTAAGTGCGGCTGTCGTCCCATTCGAAGGGCGCGCACAGGCGCTGGTTCATGCCGATGTCCAGGTCGGTCATCAGGAACACGGGGGTCTGCAGGCGATCCGCCAGGTCGAGCGCGGCAGCGGCATGCTCGAAGCACTCGTGCGGGTCCTCGGGGAACAGCAGCACGTGCTTGGTGTCGCCGTGGGACGCGTAGGCGCAGCACAGGATGTCGGCCTGCTGGGTGCGCGTGGGCATGCCGGTGGAAGGCCCGCCGCGCTGCACGTTGATGAGGGTGACCGGGATCTCGGCGAAGTAGGCCAGGCCGATGAACTCGGTCATCAGCGAGATGCCCGGGCCCGAGGTCGCGGTGAAGGCGCGCGCGCCGTTCCACCCGGCGCCGACCACCATGCCGATGGAGGCCAGCTCGTCCTCGGCCTGCACGATGGCGAAGCGGTTCTGGCCGGTGGCCGGGTCTACGCGGAACTTGGCGCAGTACTTCTGGAAGGCCTCGGCGACCGACGAGGAGGGCGTGATCGGGTACCAGGCCGCGACCGTGGCGCCGCCATACACGCAGCCCAGCGCCGCGGCGCTGTTGCCGTCGACGAAGATGCGCTCGCCCACGCGGTCGGCCCGCCGCACCTGCAGCCCCACCGTCTCGCGCAGGTGCTCGCGCGCGAAGTCGCAGCCCAGGTGCAGCGCCTGCACGTTGGAGGCCAGCAGCTTCTCCTTGCCCCTGTACTGCTCGCCGAGCAGCTTCTCGACCACCTGCGGCTCGATGCCGAGCAGCACGGCGAGCGCGCCTACGTAGACGATGTTCTTGAACAGCTGCCGCTGGCGCGGATCGTGGTAGACCGCGTTGCAGATCTCGGTCAGCGGCATGCCGATCACGCGGATGTCGTCGCGGAACTTCGAGGGCGGCAGGGCGCGCGTGCTGTCGTAGAACAGGTAGCCGCCGGGTTCCAGCTCGGCCACGTCGGCGTCCCAGGTCTGCGGGTTCATCGCCACCATCATGTCGGTGCCGCCGCGCCGCCCCATGTAGCCCTGCTCGGAAACGCGCACCTCGTACCACGTCGGCAGGCCCTGGATGTTGCTCGGGAAGATGTTGCGCGGGCTCACCGGCACGCCCATGCGCAGGATGGCCTTGGCGAACAGCTCGTTGGCCGACGCCGAGCCCGAGCCGTTGACGTTGGCGAACTTGATGACGAAGTCGTTGATTGCCGTGATCGCAGGCGTGGCTCCCACGTTCACCGAGGGGACCGGCGCGCCTTTGGGCGGAAGTGTTGCGCTCATCGGACAACCTCCGCGCCATGCGCTGCGGTGCCAATCGACCTGGGAGCGGCCCGGCGTCTCATGCCGGCACCCCCTGCTTCGGCGCAAGCTTCGCATCGCGGCATGCGGGACCCGCCTGCGTCGTTGTCAGCAGGAACTTCTGCATGTCCCAGGCCCCCGTGGGGCAGCGTTCGGCGCACAGGCCGCAGTGCAGGCACACGTCCTCGTCCTTCACCATCACGCGGCCGGTCTTCAGCCCGCCGGACACGTAAAGGTCCTGCGCCAGGTTGAGCGCGGGCGCCTTCAATCGCTGCCGCAGATCCGCCTCCTCGCCGTTGGCGGTGAAAGTGATGCAATCCATCGGGCAGATGTCCACGCAGGCATCGCACTCGATGCACGCGACCTCGGTGAAGACGGTCTGCACATCGCAATTGAGGCAGCGCTCGGCTTCCTTGAAAGCGGTGGCGGCGTCGAAGCCCAGCTCGACCTCGACCCGGATGCTGGCCAGCGCCGTCTCCGCCTTGGCCCAGGGCACCTTGTAGCGAAGGTCGTTGGTGATGTCGTTGTCGTAGCTCCACTCGTGGATGCCCATCTTCTGCGACATCAGGTTGGTCATGGGGTCAGGGCGCAGCTTGACCGACTCGCCGTGCAGCAGCCGGTCGATCGACACTGCGGCCTCGTGCCCGTGGGCCACCGCCTCGATGATGTTCTTGGGCCCGAAGGCCGCGTCGCCGCCGAAGAACACATTCGGCACTGTGGACTGGAAGCTGCTCTTGTCGAGCACCGGCAGGCCTGACGAGTCGAAGGCGATGCCGCAGTCGCGCTCGATCCAGGGGAAGGCGTTCTCCTGGCCCACCGCCACCAGCACGTCGTCGCACTCGAAGAAGGCCTCGGGCTCGCCGGTGGGGACCAGCGAGCGCCGGCCCTGTGCGTCGTACTGCGCGCGGACGATCTCGAAGCGCATGCCCACCAGCCTGCCGCCTTCATGGACGAAGGCCTTGGGCACATGGAAGTTGATGATGGGGATGCCCTCGTGCTGCGCGTCCTCCTTCTCCCAGGGCGAGGCCTTCATCTCCTCGAAGCCGCTGCGCACGATCACCTTCACGTCGCTGCCGCCGAGGCGGCGCGCCGACCGGCAGCAGTCCATCGCGGTGTTGCCGCCGCCCAGCACGATCACGCGCTGGCCGATGCTGGTGATGTGGCCGAAGGAGACGGAGGCCAGCCAGTCGATGCCGATGTGGATGCCGGCCGCGGCTTCGCGGCGGCCGGGCAGGTCGAGATCGCGCCCGCGCGGTGCGCCGCAGCCGACGAAGATCGCGTCCCAGTCCTGCGCCATCAATGCCTTCATCGACTCGATGCGCTCGCCGCTGCGGAACTCGACGCCGAGATCCAGGATGTAGCCGGTCTCCTCGTCGATCACCGACTCGGGCAGGCGGAAGTGCGGGATCTGCGTGCGCATGAAGCCGCCGGCCTTGGCTTCCTCGTCGAACACCGTCACCTCGTAGCCCAGCGGCGCCAGGTCGCGCGCGACGGTGAGCGAGGCCGGCCCGGCGCCCACGCAGGCGATGCGCTTGCCGTTGCGCGGCTCGAGCGTCGGCATGCGCGCGCGCACGTCGCCCTTCATGTCGGCCGCGACGCGCTTGAGCCTGCAGATCGCCACGGGTTCAGGCTTCTGCGAATTGCTTTCCTCCACCCGCCCGCGCCGGCAAGCCGGCTCGCAGGGCCGGTCGCAGGTGCGCCCGAGGATGCCGGGGAAGACGTTGGAGGCCCAGTTGATCATGTAGGCGTCGCTGTAGCGGCGCTGCGCGATCAATCGGATGTACTCTGGGACGGGGGTGTGCGCCGGACAGGCGTACTGGCAATCGACGACCTTGTGGAAGTAGGCCGGGTTCGCGATATCGGTTCGCTGCAAAGCTTGTCTCCTTGCTGCCGCCCGGGGGCCCTCGTGGGTGGGCCGATACGGGCTTTTCCGCCAGTATGCGCCGCATGCGGCGCAAAGGGGGCTCGGTGAAAGCCCTCAGCGCCTCATGGTCCCGCCGCGGGCCGCGTCAGCCCCGTGCCGCGGCCCGCGTCTCGGCGAAGGCGCTGCGGCCCAGCCAGCGCCAGAGATCGCGGGCATCGCGCGCCCCGCCCGTCATGCGCACCCGCCGCTCGCGGATCGCGTCTTCGGCTTCGCGGTCGCCGGTCCAGATCTCGGTCAGCGCGAGCACGGTGCATTCGACGATCAGGGTCGGCTCGTCGCCGGGGTTGTCGCGGCAGAGATCGGCGGTGCCCTGGTCGATCACCAGCCACCAGCGCCGCTCGCCCTCGGGCGCATCGGTGAAGCGGAAGTGGACCACGATGCAGCGCCCGGGCGGGCATTCGTCGAGGTGCACGAAGCGGCGGATGTCCCACATCAGGAAGCCCGCGTCGAGCTGGCCGCGCTTGAGGCGGCTGCCGATCCAGCGCGCGCCCCAGTGGCCCAGCGCCATCACGATCGGGCGCAGCTCCTCGCCGGCGCCGGTCAGGTGGTATTCGGCCGAGCTGCCCGTGCCCTGGACGCGCTTGACCACGCCGACTTCCTCGAGCTTGCGCAGGCGCTGCGCCAGTAGCGAGCCCGACATGCGCGGCACGCCGCGCCGGATGTCGTTGAAGCGCGTGCTGCCGCACATCAGTTCGCGCACCACCAGCGGTGTCCAGCGCTCGCACAGCACCTCGGCGCCTCGCGCGACGGTACAGAACTGGCCGTAGTCGATCATGGCGCCAATCTAGCGCCTCCGAGGCCAGGACACCAGTACAGATACTGGACTGGCGCGGCGACCCCGGCGCGGCCATCCTTGTGGCATCAGTTCACCACCAGGAGACGCACCATGAGCACTGTCGCCACCCCGCCGGTCTTCGACGCCGCTGCCTTCAAGACCACCACCCGCGCGCAATGGCAGTCCGCGGCCGAGGCCTGGCACCGCTGGGGACCTTTCCTCGGCCGCTGGCTCGGCGCCGCGACCGACACCATGTTCGAGCTGGCGCGCATCGGGCCGGGCTCGCGCGTGCTGGACATCGCGGCCGGTGCCGGCGAGCAGTCGATCGGCGCCGCACGGCGCGTCGGTGCGTCGGGCCATGTGCTCGCCACCGACATCGCGCCCGCGCTGCTCGAACGCGCCGCCGCCGACGCCCGGGCCGCGGGGCTGACGAACCTCGAGGTCCGCGAGCTCGACGGCGAGGCGCTCGACACCCTGCCGGCGGCAAGCTTCGATGCCGCGATCAGCCGGGTCGGGCTGATCTATTTTCCCGACCAGCAGCGCGCGCTGGCCGGCATGCGGCGGGCGCTGCGGCCGGGCGGGCGCATATCGGCGGTCGTGTACTCGACGCCCGAGCGCAACGCCTTCTTCTCGATACCCGTGAAGATCATCCGCGAGCGTGCGGGGTTGCCGCCGCCGCTGCCGGGGCAGCCCGGGCCTTTCTCGCTGGGCGGGGAGGGCGTGCTCGAGGCCACGTTCGCCAAGGCCGGGCTCGGCGAGATCGAGGTCCGCAGGGTGCCGTCGCCGGTGCGGCTGCCGAGTGCGGCCGAATGCGTGCGCTTCGAGCGGGAGTCCTTCGGCGCGCTGCACCAGATGATGATCGGCCTGGACGAGGCGGAGCGGGCGCGGACCTGGGAAGCGATCGAGGAGGCGCTGCGGCAGTTCGAGACCGGCAATGGCTTCGAGGGGCCGTGCGAGATGCTGGTGGGGGCAGGGACGGTTTCGTGATCGAGCCGCTGCCCGTGCAGGTTCAGCTCGCCAAGCCGGCCTTGCGCAGGCCCGCCACGAACCGGTCCAGCGGCGCGGGGTCGCTGTAGGGCAGCACCCGCAGCGTGAGCTCGATCGCGTAGCCGGGATGGAGGGCCATCAGCTCGCGCCAGATCCGGCCGGCCTCGTCGGGGCGGCCGGTATGGCCGTAGAGCGAGGCCAGGTAGGCGCGTGTGACGTCGGATCCCGGCATCTGGATCAGGCGGCGCTTGAAGTTCACTTCGGCCTCGGCGTACTGCCCGAGGGCGAACTGGGCGCGCCCCTGCGCGTGCCGCCAGAGGCTGAACTGCGGGTCGAGGCGCAATGCCTGCCCGAGCAGTTCGACCGCCTCCTCGTGCCGTCCGGCGAAGTCCATGATGATGCCCAGCGTCCCGTGGCCCTCCGCGGAATTCGGTTCGAGCGCGAGCGAGCGCCGCGCCGCGCTCTCGGCCTCGTCCAGCCGGCGCAGCCACATGAAAGCGTTGGACAGCGCGTGATACGCCATGGGCTCGGCAGGGTCCGCCTCGCAGGCCTTGCGTGCGATCGCGAGGCTCTCTTCCAGGTCATGCTCCGTGCGGCCGTTCCAGGCGTTGGCGTATTCCACGCCGCGGGCGATCGCCAGGAAGGCGTAGGCCTGCGCCATGTCCGGGTCGATGGTCAGCGCGCGCTCCAGCATCTCGCGCGTCTCGGCCAGGGCCGGTTCGGTGAACTGGAGGATGCAGCTCTTGGCACGAAAGAGGTAGTCGTAGGCCTCGCCGTTGACCTTGCCGCGCTCTTGACGGCGTGCCTCCTCGTTGCCGGTGAGCCGCACCTCGAGCGTCTGCACGATCTTGCGCGTGACCTCGTCCTGCACCAGGAAGATGTCCTCGAGCTCGCGGTCGTAGCGGTCCGCCCAGACGTGTCCGCCGGATTCGGCATCGATGAGCTGCACGTTGATGCGCACCCTCATCCCGTGGCGCCGCACGCTGCCCTCGAGCACGTGCCGCACGCCCAGCCTGGCGCCGACATCCTTGATGTCGACGTTCTGTTTCTTGAAGGTGAAGGTCGAGTTGCGCGCGATCACGAACAGGCCGGAGATCTTCGAGCAGTCGGTGATGATGTCCTCGGTGATGCCGTCGGCGAAGTACTCCTGTTCCGGGTCTCCGCTCATGTTGGTGAAGGGCAATACCGCCAGCGAGGGCCGGTCGGGTGGGCGCAGGGCCCGCGTCGGCGGAGGTGCCGGCTCGGCCGGCTTCAGCTGAAAGGCGTGGACCAGGTGCGCGATGTTCTTCATGGGCTGCTCGCCCTGGTCGACGAAGCTGGCGACGATCCTGTCGCGCACGGCCCCGTGCACCGCGTCGGACACGACGATGCCGCCCGCCTCGGCCACCGCGCACAGGCGCGAGGCGATGTTCACTCCGTCGCCGTAGACCGTGCCGTCCGCCTTCTCGATCACATCGCCCATGTGGATGCCGATGCGGAAGTGCATCCGCCGATCCTGCGGCACGGCAGCGGCGGACGCGCTCAGTTCCTGCTGGACGGCGATGGCGGCCGTCACCGCGCCGGCCGCCGTCTCGAACACGGCGAGTACCGAATCGCCGGCCATGTCGATCACGCGGCCGCGACCGGCCTCGATGCGGCTGCGGAACACTGCGCGCGCAGCATCGAGCGCGGCCACGGTGCCGTGCTCGTCGCGCGCCATCAGGCGCGAATAGCCGACTGCGTCCGCCGCCAGGATCGCCAGCAGGCGCTGTCTGAGATCAGCCGAGTTCACCGACGCCAACTCCCAACTCCACAGGGAACACCCAGAGCCGGTGCATATTACCCTCGTCGCGGGCGCGGAGGGATGCTCGAAACGCATCCGCCGCGGCCGCATCATTTGCGCCGGCCTACAGAGTCGGAGCGTCTTCGACGACGCCGCGCAGCCGGCATGGCCTTAGGCTTCGATGCATCCAAACTGCACAGCCGGAGTCGACGACATGGCCGCCAACGCGATGGTCAAGGGAGAGGTGAATTACCGGGCCGGAGACGGCCCCATGATCCGGATCCCCGAGGGGCCGGTCGAAGTGGACCTGGCTGCCGACAGCGCGGTGCTCAGCTGGGGCGACGCCGGCAACACGCAGAGCGCCGCGTTGCCGATTGCCGAGTACGAGCGCTATGTGCGCGACGGCCTGATCGCGCCGAAGGCCTGACAGCGCGCCTGGCGCGCCAGCACTGCAGCGCCAGTGTGAAGCCCGCGGCCAGCTCGGTCGAGGTGCCGCCGCTGCGCGGCGCAAAGGGTCACCCGCGTTCCGCGCCTTTGTCCGTGTCCGAGAGCCCCGCCAGGTGCTTCACCAGCAACCCGGCTGCCGCAGACAGGTTTTCTCCCGTCTTCGTCGCCATCAGCAGCCGCCGCACCGCCCACGCATCCTTCAGCCGCAGCACGCGCAGGTCCAGCACGCTGACCTGCGCCGAGCAAGCCGCCAGCGGCACCACACCGATGCCCAGGCCCGCGGCGATCATGTGGCACATCGCGTCGAAGCTGCGCACCTGCACGCGCAGCCGCATCGGGACGCCGGCCTGCTCCGCGGCGCGCGAGGTCAGCTCCAGCAGCGAGCTGCTGCGATTCAGCCCCACGAACTCGTAGGCCAGGCAGGTCTTGAAGTCCACCCGCTTCAGCCGCGCCAGCGGATGCTGCCGCGCGCACAGCACCACCAGCTCGTCGGTCTGGAAGGGCGCGATGTCCAGGCCGTAGGCGGGCGTGTTCTCGGCGAACACGCCCACGTCGGCCAGCCCGTCCACCAGGGCGCGCACGATGTCGCCGCTCAGCTGCTCCTCGACCTCGACGCGGATGTCGGGATGCCGCTCCAGGAAGGTCGCGAGGGCCGCGGGCAGGAACTCGGTGAGCGCCGACATGTTGGCCCACAGCCGCACGTGGCCGCGCACGCCGCTCGCGTAGTCGCCCAGTTCGCTGCTGAACTGCTCGAAGCCCTGGAACAGGCGCATCGCGTGCTGCATGGCCACGTGGCCGGCCGGCGTCAGGGCAATGCCCTGGGCGCTGCGCTCCAGCAGCTTCGAGCCGGTGGCGGTCTCGAAGTCCGAGAGCCGCCGGCTCGCCGCCGAGAGCGCGAGGTGGCAGGCTTCTGCACCCTTCGTGATGCTGCCCGTCTGCGCCACCGCGCAGAACAGACGCAGCGTGACGAAGTCCACTCGAGCCGGGTTGATGGTGCGGGCCATGCGCGAGATTCTAGAGAGGGCCTTCGCATTCTGCGAAGGCCTGCTGCCGTCAAAGCAATTCCGCTGGCAGCGCCCTGTTCCTACAGTGGAGGCCATTCCACTCAAGAGACAACGCAACGCCATGAACGCACTCGAAGGCCTCAAAGTCCTGGAGCTGGGCCAGCTCATCGCCGGCCCCTTCGCCGGCAAGACGCTGGCCGAGTTCGGCGCCGACGTGATCAAGGTCGAGCCGGCCGAGGTCGGCGACCCGTTGCGCAAGTGGCGCATGCTGCGCGACGGCACCTCCGTGTGGTGGGAAGTGCAGTCGCGCAACAAGCGTTCGGTCTGCCTGGACCTGCGCAGCGCCGAAGGCCAGGAGGCGGTGCGTGCCCTGGCGCTCGAGGCCGACGTGCTGATCGAGAATTTCAAGCCCGGCACGATGGAAGCGTGGGGCCTGGGCTGGGAGCAGCTGCATGCGCTCAACCCGAAGCTGGTGATGCTGCGCATCTCGGGCTACGGGCAGACCGGCCCCTACCGCGACAAGCCCGGCTTCGGCGTGCTCGGCGAATCGATGGGCGGGCTGCGCTACCTCAGCGGCGAGCCTGGCCGTGTGCCGGTGCGGGTGGGCATCTCGCTGGGCGACACGCTGTCGGCGCTGCACGGCGTGATCGGCGTGCTGATGGCGCTCTACCACCGCGCGGCCCATGGCGGCGAAGGCCAGTTCATCGACGTGGCGCTGTACGAGTCGGTTTTCAATGTGATGGAGAGCCTGCTGCCCGAGTACGACGCCTTCGGCGCGGTGCGAGAACGTGCCGGCAGCGCGCTGCCGGGCATCGCGCCCACCAATGCCTACCGCTGCAACGATGGCCACTACGTGCTGGTGGCGGGCAACGGCGACAGCATCTTCCGCCGGCTGATGCGCGCGATCGACCGGCCCGACCTCGAGAACGACCCGGCGCTGCGCCACAACGACGGCCGGGTGCAGCAGGTCGAGATGCTCGATGCCGCGATCGAAGCCTGGACCGTGCAGCGCAGCCGCGACGAGGTGCTGGCCGCGCTCGACGCCGCCGGCGTGCCGGTCGGGCGCATCTACACGGTGGCCGACATCGCACGCGACCCCCAGTACCTGGCGCGCGAAATGATCGTCGAGGCACCGACCTCCGACGGCCGCACCCTCAAGGTGCCTGGCATCGTGCCCAAGCTCAGCGCCACGCCAGGCCGTATCGCGCATCCGGCGCCCCGCCTGGGCGAGCACGACGATCAACTGCGGTCCGGCACCGGCTGGCCCGTGCGCACACGCTGAAAGGACTCGACATGAACACCGGCAATGGCACGCGCCTGCACATCAACGAGGTGGCCACCCGAGACGGCTTCCAGATGGAAAGCCGCTTCATTCCCACCGAGGACAAGATCGCGCTGGTCGATCGCCTGAGCGGCCTCGGCTACGCGAAGATCGAGGTGACCTCCTTCACATCGCCCAAGGCCATCCCGGCCCTGCGGGACGGCGAAGAGGTCATGGGCCGCATCGCGCGCCGCCCCGGCGTGGTCTACACCGCACTGGTGCCCAACCTGCGCGGCGGCGAGCGCGCGCTCGACAGCCGCGTCGACGAGTTCAACGTCGTGATGTCGGCCAGCGAGACCCACAACCTGGCCAACCTGCGCATGACCCGCGCGCAGTCGTTCGCGCAGCTCGCCGAGGTGATCGCGCTGGCGCGCCAGGCAAAGGTGCCGGTGAACGTCTCGCTGTCCTGCGTGTTCGGCTGTCCGATGGAAGGCGAGGTGCCGCTCGATGGCGTGCTGGGCTGGATCGACCGCTTCGCCGAGCAGGGTGTCGCCGGCATCACGCTGTGCGACACCACGGGCATGGCGTATCCCACCCAGGTGCAGCAGGTCTGCGCGGGTGCGCTCGCGCGTTTTCCGGCGCTGGACTTCACCGCGCATTTCCACAACACGCGCGCCATGGGCCTGGTCAACACGGTGGCGGCGGTCGAGTCGGGCGTGCGCCGCCTCGACATGTCGCTGGGCGGCATCGGCGGCTGCCCGTACGCGCCCGGCGCGACCGGCAACGTGGCGACCGAGGACGTGGTCCACATGCTGCAGTGCATGGGCTACGACACCGGCATGGACCTCGACGGCCTGGTCGGCGCGGCGGCACAGCTCCAAGCGCTGGTGCAGCACGCGCTGCCGGCCCAGGTCTCTCGCGCCGGCCATCGGCTCACCCGCCACGCACCGCCGGCCGATTTCGCAGAAATCGTCGAGCGTGCGAAGGCGCGAGACAAGGGCACAAAGGAGCTGCAGACATGATCGACCACCTGGACCACCTGGTGCTCACCACCGCCGACGAGGCCGCCTGCGTGCGCTTCTACGTCGAGGTCATGGGCATGACGCTCGAGACCTTCGGCCAGGGTCGCAAGGCTTTCCGCTTCGGCAACCAGAAGATCAACCTGCACGTGAAGGGCCACGAGTTCGAGCCCAAGGCGCAGCTCCCGGTGCCCGGCGCGCTGGACCTGTGCTTCATCGCCGCCGTGCCGCTCGACCAGGTGATCGCGCGCCTTGCCGAGAAGCAGGTGCCCATCATCGAGGGCCCCGTGCTGCGCACCGGCGCGGTCTCGCGCATCCGCTCGGTTTACGTGCGCGACCCGGATCTCAATCTCATCGAGATCTCGGAATTGAAAGCCTGAGCAGCACACCCCATTCGTATTGACACAAGGAGACAGACATGAAACTCGCCCCCCGCCTGTTCGCGGCCTGCGCCGCATTCGCCGTGATGGCCTCGCATGCCGACAACTGGCCCTCGAAGCCTATCACCTTCATCGTCCCGACCGCGCCCGCCGGTTCCACCGACATCATGGCGCGCATGGTCGGTGACCCGCTGTCGCGTGCACTCGGCCAGCCGGTGGTGGTCGACAACAAGCCCGGTGCCAGCGGCAACATCGGCACCGAGGCCGTGGCCCGCGCCGCGCCTGATGGCTACACGCTGCTCATGCAGTACTCGGGCTACCACGTGGGCAACCCGGCGCTGTTCCAGCAGATCAAGTGGAACCCGACCAAGGACTTCGTGCCGGTCGCGCTGGTGATGCGCGCGCCGCACGTGGTGGCGGTCAGCGGCAAGCTGCCGGTGAACTCGATGAAGGAGCTGATCGAATACGGCAAGAAGAAGGGCGACGGCGGCCTCAACTACGCCTCGTCCGGCAACGGCTCGATCCAGCACATCGCCGGCGAGCTGCTGTCGCGCCAGGCGAAGCAGCCGATGACCCACGTGCCCTACAAGGGCTCCGGCCCGGCGATCAACGACCTGATCGCGGGCAACGTCGACATGTTCATCACCACGCCGCCCTCGGTGATCGGCCACATCGCGAGCGGCAAGCTCAAGGCACTGGCCTATACCGGCACCCAGCGCCATCCGTCGATGCCCAATGTGCCGACTTCGGCCGAGGCCGGGCTGGCGGGCTACGAGGTGGATTCGTGGTTCGCGGTGTTCGCCCCGGCGAAGACGCCGCCGGAGGTGGTGAGCAAGCTCAGTGCCGAGATCCGCAAGATCGTCGAGAGCGAGAGCTTCCGCAAGAAGGTGGACGACCAGGGGGCGTTCGCCGTCTACATGGACCCGCCGACGCTGGGTAAGTTCGTCGATCAGGAACTGGTGAAGTGGTCGAAAGTGATCAAGGCGGCCGACATCAAGGCCGATTGATCGGCGCCGCCGTTGCGCGAATCAGCGAGCTGCCGCGGCGTCGGCGATGAACTTCAGCAGGTCGTGGTAGCCGGGGCCGAACTCCTGGGTGTCCACGCCGGCCAGCAGCCGCAGGCTTCTTGGGCGCGCATTGCCGACGACACCGCGCGTGGTGCGCACCGGCAGCTCGGCATCGAGGTCGCCGTTGTCATGCTCCGACATGCAGATCACGACGATCGAGCCGGCATGGAGGGCCAGGTCACCACGGCGGAACGGACGGCGCGCATCGGCCGGACGGAAAACCAGCCTCGGAGCGCGCCGGGTGGCGGTGGCGGGCGATTGCGCGGCGGTGGTCTTGGCCATGAAAGTGCTCGCAGGGCGTGCTGTTGCTGTGATGGCTGCAATCGTCGCGCAAAAATTGGTAGGCAGGCACTCGCCGCAGAGGAGAAGGCCACCGAACTGTGGCATTAGTCGCCACCGGGCGCAACAATTCGCCCCCCATAGGCCGCAGGCGCGGCGGGAAACCCCTCAGGAGCAGACGTACGAGCTCGCCACCCGCGGATCCCCGCCGCTGAGCGTGGCCTTGGTCGGATACATGCAGATGGGCCGCGAACTGGCCGGCGCGCTGCCGGTAGCCGGCGCCGAGATGTCGATGCGCTCGGGTGAATTGCCTTCTTCCACCCACAGCGTCAGCGCCAGGTAAAGCTGCGCATTGGTCGGCAGCGGCGGATTGGCGGCCGGGTTGGTGGTGCCATTGCTGAAGCCGTGGCCCATGCCCGGGACGAGGAACAGCCGGTAGAAATTGCGCGCCACCACATCGCCGCCGACCCGCGACGCCAGGCGCGTGTAGTAGTTCACGGTGCCCTGCGGCGGGATCAGCGTATCGGCGAGGCCGTGATAGACCAGCATCTTGCCGCCTCGCGCGGCGAAGCGGTCGATGTCAGGATCGTCGGTGTTGATGTTGGCAAAGGCGGGCTGCAGCGCAATGCCCTGATCGAAGGCGTTGGAAAGGTCCGCATAGGACAGGTTCCTCCACCGGTTCGCGCCATTGCCGGTCGCATTGATGAAGGAGGGCGTGGCCCAGGTCGGGTCCTGCAGTTCCAGCGCCACCATGTCGGTCGCGATGGTGAAGGGCGTGGGCCCGGCCAGCCCCGTGGGGTTGGTGCCACGCGTCAGCCCGTACCAGCGCTGGTTGGCCGCTGTGGCCGGCGTGGTCGCGAAGCCGTTGTCCTCGGCGGGCGACGGCACGGAGCCGTCGCTGGTCTGGCCGTACCAGATCTTGTTCATCGCCAGCGCCTGCGCAGAGGTGACGCAACTGCCGGCCGGCCCCGTGCCGCCGCTGCTCGGGCACAGCACGGAGACATCCAGCTGCGGGTCGTAGCGGCATTGCGAGGGATCGGGGATGTAGCCCAGGTGCTGGTTGTTCACCACGTCGCAAGCGTTGATGGCGGCATTGCCCATCAGCGTCAGCTGGGCCGCCGTGAGCGGCACGCCGGCCAGGTCGCGCTGGTAGACGATCTGCGGGTACAGCTCGGCGGTGATGAATTTCGTCCAGTTGATGGCCGGCGCGCCCGCCAGGATGCCGTCGAAGTCGGCCGGGTTCGCCTGCGCCTCCATGTGGCCTTGCCGCCCGCCGGTGGCGAAGCCGTTCCAGTAGGAGAACCTCGGCGCGGAGCCGTAGAAGGCGGTGGCCAGCGCCTTCGTCTTGACCGCCATCTCGTGGATGCCGCGCTGGGCGAAGTCGTTCCACAGCGGACCGTTGACGGTGCCGTCGGGCCTCATCGCGAAGGAGCCGCCGTTGGCGGTGTTGGCGTGCCCGGTGTCGGTGCTGGCCGAGACCGCGCCTTCCACCATGGCGGTCTGTGCCGGCGAGCCCGCGCTGCCGCCGGTGACGCCGGCCAGCGCCGTCAGCGAAGTGTGCACCCCGCCGGCCCAGCCATCGCCGCCCTTCACATGCACCCGGCGGTTCCACTTGGCTTCGCTGGGCAGCCAGACTTCGATGCCGATGCCGGCCGAGGTCGAGGACGCGTCCGCGGGGCCGGAGTTGCCCGGGCCCACCAGCAGCTTCACGACGCAGACGTCGGTCGTCGCAGTGGGCGTGGATGGCGTGGGCGTGCCCGTCAGCAGCAGCGGATCGCCGGTCCGGAAGGACTTGACCAGCAGCACGCTGGTGTCGGCATCCGGCTTGAAGCCGCTCTTGATCGAGTCGTCGCAGCTCAGTTTGGCCTGGCCCGGAGGAGGCGGGACCACGACGCCGCCGCCATGTCCGCCGCCGCCACCACCGCAGGCCGCAAGTGCGGCTGCCGCCGCGATGCAGGCCGCGCAGGCCCGTGTCTTCATCCATCTATCCGTCCAGCAGTCTGCACGCATGATGTCCCCCTTGCCCTGGCTGCTTCCCGCGGCCGCGCGGCTGGGCGCCAGAGGGTCATGCATCCCGTGCGGGCCGCACCAAGTAGGACGTGCCGCCGACTACCGGGCGGCGGCGGCCTACAGCGCCCGTGGCTCTCACTAGAATCGCGGGTTTCTCCTGGAAGGTGCCTGGCGTGAGATGGTGGTTGGGGTGCTTCGGTCTGCTGTCTGCCGGCGTGGCGGCCGGAGCCGCATGGTTCACGGTCGCGGGTAGTCCGGACGACCCTGCGGCCGACACGGTCCAGGTCGATCCGGTCGCGGTCACGGCCGCGGGCGAGCGCAGGACGATGAATCTGCGCGTGAGCCGATCGCAGGATCGCGCGAACTGGGAGGGCGTGCCCTACCGTTCCTACGAGGCCCGCGTCGCCTTCGATTGCCGCGCGAAAAAGGCCGAGTACCGCTTCGCGCGCTTCTACATGGCGCCGCTGTGGCAGGGCGAGGCGCACAAGACGACCGACTATTCGAACAACCCGCGGCCGATGCGCTTCCTCGACATGGCGCCCAATCCCACCGACCGCATCATCCGCGCGGCCTGCCACGGCACGGCGCAATAGCCGCCTGCACCCGGCCGTTGCCGAGCCGCGAAGTCGTCCGACCTGCCCCCAGGGCACCGGCCGCCGCCGCGCGAACGCACGGCGCGCCACCATTGCCGGCAATGGCCGTTCCGAAAAGGAGAAGCGCATCGCCGCAGCGCATCGCTCACGACGTGCTCGAGCGCGTAAGCACCCTGCAGGATCTCGGCCTGGGTTACCTCCCGCTGGACCGCAGCTTGGCGAGGCTCAACAACATTGCGTAGGTTTCGCGATCGCCTGGATCGCAATCGGAGTAACCTCCAACGCTATCGGATTCGGGTGTTTCCTCCAGCGGAAAGCCGCGGGGTCTGGCTCTGACCATCGAATCATCAGAGGGAATCCAAATGGCAATCCTGGGAATGCTTGTCAACCTGCACACCTTCGATTCGGAAGATGCCGGAACCGACGATGAGATTTATATCGGGATGTGGGGCAACGCCGGCGGGCGAGAGTTCCCGCTGTCTTCGAAAGATCACGAAGACTTCGACCGCGGGGCCAACGATTTTTACCTGCTGGGAGTGGACCCGGGCTTTGGATTCCCGCTGATTCGATCGGACCGATCGGCCCCCGGCGAGCCCAACGACCCTGCGCTGCTCCCGGTCGATCTCGCCAGCATTCAATACCTCTACGTGCGAAAGCAAGCTTACGGGCGGCAGAGGGACGACGACGCCTGGCGCCTCGAGTCGGTGATCGCACTGCTCTACGACGACGCCGCCGTTCCGCTGAGTGGCTCGCGGCTGTTTTCTCTCTTTGCGCGCAAAGGTCTGTGGTTCGGAAACGAGCACGGTCATCAGGCGTGGCTCTCCGAGGCCCGCTTCTCCGGTGTGCACAGTTTCATGAATCAACTCGACGCGAAGGCTGCTCGCACGGGATAGCCTGGGGTCGCGGGTCCTGCTGCACAGGAGGGTACGAAATGAGCCTGTACTACAACCCCGTCCTTTACGGTCTCAATGACGTGACCATTCCCGAGAACGGTGGTGGCACTTTCGGCGCGAGGATCTACTATCCCTCGGAGGAGGAGGAAGTGCGCGATGTCGCCGTCCGCGAAGGCATCTATCCGCTTATAGCCTTTGCTCACGGGGACCGCAGCTTTGAGCCTCACCTTTGCCCCGCCGACCGGAGCGAAGACTACAAGAAGTGGGGTGCAGTGCTCCACCTTCTGGCCCGTTGCGGTTTCGTCGTCCTTTCGCCGGCGGTCCATGATGTGATCTCCGACTCGGAACGAACGGCAGTCCGCCTGGAGACGGCCATAGCTTGGGCACGAAAGACTTGGCCCCACCGCCGCGTCTTGCATCGGCCTCCCGTCTTCTATATGGACCCGGATGTGATGACAGCCCAGGCCATGAAAGCGAAGCAAGGTTCCTATTCGACCGGCGGCCGTTCGTTCGTCCTCGGCGCAGGCGTCGGTTTCGAGGTGGGGGCGTTCCTCGGTCCTCCCACCAGCCTCGGCCTAGTGGGCCATTCCTGGGGAGCACGAGCCGCAGCCCGAGTAGCAGCGCGAGGAAAGGTGGTGCAGGTCAAGACCATTGCTTCGATCGCCGGATCATGGGACGAGAACGCCGCCATCCAGGCGCTCATCGGTGCCCACGTGCCGACGCTGATGGTGGCCGGCACGGACGACTTCCTCAATGCTTCCTATCTCGCAGGATTGTGGAACTCCCTGGCGATTCCAAAGCATCAGGCCGCCCTGCAACGCATCGGTCATTGGGACTGGTTCGGCCCGTTTGGTGGCATAGAACCCTGCGACGAGCAGGCGCCTCGCCCCGCTTGTCCTGTTGCTTGGCAGGCACTGTCCGAACTGCTGCTCGCCTTCTCCACCAAGTACCTGTACAACATGTGGTGGCGGCCCCCCTACCTGCTTGGCAGCCCAGGCGGTCGGCCACCCTTTCTCGATTGGTTCGATCCCAACGGCCCGTGTTCGCTCAAGGTACGTTGGAACGACCCGACGGCAACGGGTGCGCAGGGACCGGTCGGCGAAGTCACTCTCGGAAACTGGACAGCACAGAACCCCTGGTAGCAGGGGGCAGGCCGCAAGCAGGTGGCTCTTGCCTACTCGCAGAGCCGCCGGATCTCCGGCGGGATCGGCACAGCGCGGATGCCGCCGCCCTCGCGCTTCGCAGCGAAGATGCGCACCTCCTCACACTCGAGGATCAAGTCCTCGCCGCGCTTGACGCGGTAGGTCTGCAGGAAGCTCTTGTCGCGCCACTCGGGGATCGCCACCGCGATCGCCAGCGTGTCGCCGTAGCTTGCGCTCTTGACGAAACGCGTGTGGGTGTCGACCAGCGGCGTGCCGATCACGCCCAGCGTCTGCGCCGTCTCTTCCCAGCGCGGCACGCCGCGCTCGGCGAAGAAGTGGCGCGAGGCCGCATCGATCCAGCGGAAGAAATTGGGAAACCAGACGATGCCTGCCGGGTCGCAGTCGCCGAATTCGACGCGGACGGTGTAGACGACTTTTTCGCTCATTCGATGATCAGTCCGCCAGGATCTTGCGTTCTCGGATGATGGCACCGAAGCGCGCCGAATCGGCCATCACGCGCTCCTGGAAGGCCGCGGGCGTGCCCGGCACGGGCTCGCCGCCCAGGTTGGCGATGCGCTCCTTCACGGCCGGCGTCGCCAGGATGCGGTTGATCTCGCTGTTGAGCCGGTTCACGATCTCGGGCGGCGTGCGCGCGGGGGCGTAAAAGCCGAACACCGTGTCCGCATCGAAGCCCTTGAGACCCGCCTCGTCGAGCGTCGGCACATCCGGGAACTGCGGCGACCGCTTGGGGCTGCCCACCGCCAGCAAGCGCAGCTTGCCCGCGCGCACGTGGGTCAGGCCGATGCCCGGGTCGAAGTAGAAGTCGAGCTGGCCGGCCAGCAGGTCCTGCAGGGCAGGCGCCGCGCCGCGGTAGGGCACGTGCACCGCGTACAGGCCAGCCTGGCTCTTGAACATCTCGCCGGCCAGGTGCGGCGAGCTGCCGGTGCCGGGCGAGCCATAGGAGAGCTTGCCGGGGCGCTCCTTCACGTAGGCGATGAAGTCCTTGATGTTCTCGGGCGGCAGCGAGGGCCTGGTCACCAGGAACACCAGCACGCGCGCTGCCGCGGCCACGGGTACCAGGTCCTTGGTGGGGTCGAAGGACATCTTCGGGTACAGGTGCGGATTCACCGACACCATGCCGCCCGAACTCATCAGCAGCGTGTAGCCGTCGGGCTGCGCGCGCGCCACGTTCTCGCCGCCGATGTTGCCGTTGGCGCCGCCGCGGTTCTCGATCAGCACCGGCTGGCCCAGGGCGTCCTGCAGCGGCTGCGAGATCGCGCGCGCGATCGTGTCGGCCGCGCCGCCCGGCGGGAAGTTCACCACCACCTTGATGGGCTTGGCGGGCCAGTTGCCCTGGCCTTGCGTGCCTTGCGCATGCGCGGAGGGCAGCAGCGTCGCGGCACCCCCCAGCACCAGGGCGAGCAGCGCGCGGCGCAGCGGGGCAGGGCGGCGGCTTTCGGGTCTTGTTGTCATCGGCGGTCTCCTTCTCTGTTGTTCATGGGCTGCTCGCGGGCCGGCGCTTCATCCAGCGGATCGGCTGCGCCACGACCGGCCGCGCCGGCGCGCCGTGCCGCACCAGCGCCGCGTCGAGCGCCTTGCCGGCATCGTCGGCCAGCGCCGCCTCGCGTGCCGCAGCGATGGCATCGGCGCGTGCCGCGGCGGAAGCGCCGGGCAGCTCGGCCAGGTGGCTGACTACATGCAGCAGGTTCTGCTTGCCGCGCTCGTTGGTGCTGCCGTAGCCCTTGATGAGCCGGCCGCACAGCGCGATCTCATGGCCCAGCCGCCAGTCGCCGCGCGTGCCCTGCAGCACGGCCGCGAGCCAGCGCTCGATCAGCGCCTGCTCCTCGGCGAAGCGGCTGCCGCGCCGGCGCAGCCAGCGCAGCGAGGCCAGCATCCGCAGCGAGGCCATGCCGAAGACCGAGTGGCTGCCGACCTTCAGCGGCAAGGCCCAGGGTGCCTTGCGGCGCCGGTCCCAGGCGGTCAGGCGATGGGCGATGGAAGCCGGCAGCAGCGCCGCGAACTCGGGCGTGCCCGGCTTGAAGTGGTCGTAGACCTTGACGATGTCCTCGTCCCCGGCGCGCACCTCGCGCCGCACGCGCGCCGCGCGGCTTCGGCGGCTCTTGAGCTCGGCCACCCGAACGATGTCGTCGAAAGCCATCCACAGCGCGAGCCAGCGCGCCATCTCGTGGGTGATCGCGTAGCCGTGGGCACCGGCCGGGTCGGCCGCGCGCTCGGCCGCCAGCACCTGCTGCAGCCGCTCGATGTAGAGCCGGGCGTAGGACGCGTCCTGGTAGTCGAGCACGCGTGCATGGCCCAGCGCCAGCAGGCCCTGCACCTGCGGCGGGAACAGCTGCGCGACCGAGTGCGGCAGCGCGTGCGACGCGGGCTCGTCCTGCGCGGTCGTGGCGAGCAGCCGGCTCACCATCGCGGCCTGCTCGCGGGGCGTGTGCACGGTCTCGAAGGCCAGCGCGAAGCCGCGCAGGCTGGCTGCGGCCATCTTGCCTGCCTGCTCGGGCGCGCTGCCGCCGCGCACCACGTGCTCGTAGACCTCGCGCGGAAACGGGAACAGCCCGCTGCCCGCGACCGCACCCAGCATCACCGCGCTGACCACCGTGCCGGCCTCGCGCGCCATCGTCCCCATGTCGAACACGTGGTGCTCGCGGCTGAAGGCCTTGATCACCTCCAGCAGCCGCTCGCTGTCGGCGCGTCCGTCGCCCAGCGTCATTCGCTCGGCCGTCGTCAATGTGCGCCCCGAGGAGCTGATGACCAGCGTGCGTGCGGGCGCGCTCATGCCGTTGCCGATCTGGCGCGCCGTCTCGAGCAGCTCGGACGAGACGATCGCATCCAGGGCCCCCGGCACCGGGCTCAGGCTGAACACCGGCCGCCGTCCGCCGAGTTCGGCCAGCGGCACCGGGAACACCTCGATGTAGTAGGTCGTGGCCCCGGTGCGCTGCGCCACCCCGGGAATGGACGTGCTCTGCGCGGCATAGCCGGCGTGCCGAGCCGTCTCCACCAGCCATTCGGTGAGCACCCCTCCCCCTTCGCCGCCAAGCGCGCAGACCAGCAGGGTGATCGGTTGTGTCGTATGGATATTCATCGTGTCAGCCAATTCATTCGTGGCGCAGCATCCGCAGAACAGCGGTGGCCTTTGCAGGGTCTCCGGAAGCCTCAAGCAGGCTGCAACGCGCGCACGACCGCCCCCCGCAGCGAATGCATCAGCCGCTCGTGCCACTTCGGGTTCTGCACCACCTCGGCCCGATAGAAGCTCGGACACAAGGTGGCCGCATGCGCGTTGGCACCGCACAGTCCGCAGCCCACGCAGCCGTCGATCACCACCGCCACGGGGTCGACCTTCAGCGGGTCCGGGTTGTCCTTGATCGTGAGCGTGGGGCAGCCCGACAGCCGGATGCAGGCGTGGTCGCCGTTGCACACGTCCTCGTCCACGCCGTACTTCACCCGCACCACGCGCTCGCCCTTCTTCAGCAGGCCGGCGATCCACGGCTTGATGCGGCGCTGCCGCTCCAGCTGGCATTCGCCCTCTGCCACGATCACCTTGAGCCCGTTGAAGTCGGTCGTGAAGGCCTCGTTGAGCGTGGCGCGCATCTTGTCGACGTGGTAGGTGTGCACGGTGCGCAGCCACTGCACGCCCAGGCCTTTCAGGGTCGACTCGATGGTGTTGTTCTTGTCGACCAGGCTCTGCTGCTTGTCGACCGCGCGTTCCTTCACCTCGTCGTCCGGCGTGGAGATGATGTCCTGCGTGCCGGTGGCCGAGGTGTAGCCGTTCTTGAAGATCAGCAGCACCGCGTCGTCGCCGTTGAAGAGCGCACTCTGCACACCGGTGAGCAGCCCGTTGTGCCAGAAGCCGCCGTCGCCCATGATCGACAGCGCCCTGCGCTGCATCATCGGCGACACGCCTGCGCGGCTCGCCAGGCTCATGCCGTAGCCCAGGATCGAGTGGCCCATCGAGAAGGGTTCGAAGGTGCCGAAGGCGTGGCAGCCGATGTCGGCGGCAATGTGCACCGGCCCGCTGTCCTGCTGCGCCAGCTTGAGCGCCGCGAACACCGGCCGCTCGGGGCAGCCGATGCAGAAGCTCGGCGGGCGCGCCGGCAGCGGCGCCTCCAGCTTCGTTGCCACCGCGGCGCGGCGATCCCGGTTGCCCGCGAGCCAGGCCTGCGCCGAGTCCTGCGCATGCTGCGGCAGGTAGCGCTGCGCGAACTGCGCCAGGCCGGCGGCCAGCACTTCGACGCCGTACTCGCCCGCTGCGGGCAGCAGGTCGCAGCCGTGCAGCGGCGTCTGGATGTCGCGCCGGCGCAGCAGGGTGGCGATCTCCTGCTCGATGTACTCGGGCTGGCCTTCCTCCACCACCAGCACCGCGCGCTTGCCCACGCAGAAGTCGGCGACCTGCTCGGGCACCAGCGGGTAGGTGACGTTGAGCACCAGCAGCGGAATGTCGGTGGCGCCGAAGGCATCGGCCAGACCCAGCTGCTGCAGGCCGCGGATCAGCGCGTTGTACAGGCCGCCCTGCACGATCAGGCCCAGGTCCTCGTGCTTGCCGGGCACCAGCTCGTTCAGGCCCTGCTCGGCGATGTAGCGCCGCGCGGCGGGAATGCGCTCCTCGCCCTTGAGCTTCTCGTGGCGGAAGGTCACCGGCGGATGCGCGAGCCGCATGTAGTCGAAGCCGGCCGGCTCCTCCATCAGCGCGCGGGTGGAGATCGCGGGCGGCAGGTTGTCCCGACATTCGAAGCTGCCGCGCACGTGGCAGGTGCGGATGCGCAGCTCCATCATGCAGGGCATGTTGGAAGTCTCGGAGAGGCGGAAGCCGTGCTCGACCATGTCCACCATCCGCCCCAGCTCGGGCCGCGGATCGAGCAGGCACATGCCGGACTTCAGCGCGTAGGCATGCGTGCGCTCCTGGATCACGCTGGCGCCTTCGCCGTAGTCCTCGCCCACCACGATCAGCACGCCGCCCTTGACGCCCGGCGACGAGAGGTTGGACAACGCATCGGCCGCCACGTTGGTGCCGACGATCGACTTCCAGGTCACCGCGCCGCGTAGCGGGTAGTGGATGGAGGCGCCGAGCATGGCCGCGGCCGAGGCCTCGTTGGAGCAGGCTTCCACGTGCACGCCGAGCTCGTCCATGTAGGGCTTGGCCTGCACCATCACGTCGAGCAGGTGCGAGACCGGCGCGCCCTGGTAGCCGCCCACGTAAGCCACGCCCGACTGCAGCAGGCCCTTGGTGATGGCGAGGATGCCCTCGCCGTGAAAGGTGTCGCCGGCACCGAGGCGCAGGGCCTCGATCTCCTTGCTGAATGAAACTTCCAAGACTTTCTCTCTGTTTACTTCGTGGGGGCCTGAACCGGGAAGCGCGCCAGGTAGTAGGCGAGGGTGTCCAGGTCTTCGTTCGCGACGGGGCCTACCGCCTCCGCCATGGCCATCGTGTAGCCCACGCGCTTGCCGGCCTTGAACTCGCGCAACGTCATCTGCAGGTAGTCCTCGCGCTGCCCGCCAATGCGCGGCACCTGCTGGCCGCCGCTGAAATCGGCGCCGTGGCAGAACACGCACTTGTGTTGCTGCGCCAGGGCCTGGCCCTTCTTCATGCGCGCGGCATCGGGCGGTGTCGACGGTGCCGGCGCCGGCACCGGTGGCAACGTGGCGATGAAGTCGGAGAAGCCGCGCATGTCATCGTCCTTCATGCCCTTGGCCACTGCGCTCATCGCCTCGTTGGCGCGCCGGCCCTCGCGGAACAGGAACAACTGCGTGATTGCATAGAAGGAATGCTGCCCCGCCAGCACCGGCGTGTTCGGCATCTCGCTGCGGCCGTCGGCGCCGTGGCACGAGGCGCACAGCTGCGCGAAGCGCTGCGCGTACACGCCCGCGCCGCCCTGGGCCGGCGCAGCCTTGCTGCCCTGGGCGCCGGCCGGCGCCGCGAGCCCGAAGCACGCTGCCGCCGCCGTGATGAATGCGAATGCGCGTGCGCTCCTCATCATTTGCCGTAGCTGATGCGGTAGATCGCGCCCGCGTGGTCGTCGCTCACCAGCAGCGAGCCGTCCTTCATCACCAGGAAGTCGACCGGGCGGCCGAGGTACATGTTGTTCTCGACGAAGCCGGTCATGAAGGGCTCGACCCGCGCGCCGCCCTTGCCGTCGGGCCAGGCGACGGACACGTCGGCGTACTTGACGGTGCGGTTCCACGGGCCGTGGCGTGCGATGAACATGGCGCCCTGGTACTTGGCCGGGAACATCTTGCCGGTGTAGAACTTCAGCCCCAGCGAGCCGGCGTGCGGGCCGAGGAACGCTGCGGGCTTCTGGTAGTCGCTGCACGACTTGCCCCAGCCGAACTCCGGATCGGGGATGTTGCCCTGGTGGCAGTACGGATAGCCGAAGTGCTGGTTGGGCCCCGTGACGACGTTGAGCTCGTCGTTGGGAATCTCCTCGCTGAGCCAGTCGCGGCCGTTGTCGGTGAACCAGAGCCGGTCTGTCTTGGGGTCGAAGTCGAAGCCCACCGTGTTGCGCACCCCGCTGGCCACGGTCTCCATGCCGCTGCCATCGAGGTTCATGCGGTAGATCTTGGCGTACTCGCCCGGATCGCAGATGTTGCAGGGCGCGCCGATCGCGAAGTACAGCTTGTCCTTGTGGATGCGGATGAACTTCCAGCTGTGGTCCTCGCCGCCGGGCAGCTTGTCGTAGAGCACTGCCGGCTGGCCGGGGTTGTCGAGCTTGGAATCGATGTTGTCGTAGCGCAGGATCTGCTTGTGCGTGGCCAGGTAGAGGCTGCCCTTGTGGTACTCGATGCCGGTGGCCTTCTCCATCTTGTCGATGACGGTCTTGACCTCCCGCGTGTTGCCCTTCGGCGCGACCGCGTAGACCTTGTTGCCGACGAACAGCGTGCTGACGAACACCGTGTCGCCGGGCCCCTGCCGCAGGCTGCGCGCGTCGAGCACGCCCGAGGCCCAGGTCTCGACCTTGAAGCCCGGCGGCAGCTTGAACTTGGTGGTGGGCAGCTTGTCCGGCGCCGTCGGGATCGGAAAGGCCGGCACCGGCGCCATGCGCTGGGCAGCTTCGGTCTTCGGACGGCCCTTGGCCCACCCCGGCTCCTCGGCGGGTGGCTGTTGTGCCCACGCGGCCGTGGCGGCGCAGAGCAGGGCGGCGAAAGTGGCATGCAGGCGGAACTGGGGCATGGTTGTCTCCGTTTATTTGGAAGTTCCCGAGAGCGACGCGTGCAGGCTTGCGTGCCCATGCGGCGCCGGTTGGCAGTGTGCGAGCCCGGGCGTCAGGCATCAATAAAATATTCGTGCTATCCAATATGAATGCCATGCATATCGACGCCATCGACCTGAACCTGCTGCGCCTCTTCGACGCCGTCTACCGCGCGCGCAGCGTGAGCCGGGCGGCCGATGCGCTGGGCCTCACCCAGCCGGCTGCCAGCCATGGGCTGGGGCGCCTGCGGCTGTTGCTGAAGGACGCGCTCTTCACCCGCGCGCCGGGCGGCGTGGAGCCCACCCCGCGCGCCGAGCGGTTGGCGGCCGCGGTCCAGTCCGCGCTCGGCACGCTGGAGGAGGCGCTCAACGAGTCCGACCGCTTCGAGCCCGCTGCCTCGCGCAAGACCTTCCGCATCCACATGAGCGACATCGGCGAAAGCCGCTTCCTGCCCGCGCTGATGGCACGCCTGGGCGCGCTGGCGCCCGGCGTGCGGCTGGAGACCCTGCCGTTGGCGCCCGACGAGGTCGCTCCCGCGCTCGACAGCGGCCGTGTCGACTTCGCCTTCGGCTTCCTGCCCAAGGTGCGCGACACGCAGCGCATCCTGCTGCTGAAGGACCGCTATATCGTGCTGCTGCGCAAGGGCCACCCCTTCACGCGCGGTCGGCGCAGCGGCCAGGCGCTGCTGGAGTCGCTGCAGAAGCTGGAGTACGTGGCGGTGCGCACGCATGCGGAGACGCTGCGCATCCTTCAGCTGCTCAACCTGGAGGACCGGGTGCGCCTGACCACCGAGCACTTCATGGTGCTGCCGGCCATCGTGCGCGCCACCGACCTGGCGGTGGTGATGCCGCGCAACATCGCGCGCGGCTTTGCCGAGGAGGGCGGCTACACCATCGTCGAGCCGGCCTTCCCGTTGCGCGACTTCGCGGTCTCGCTGCACTGGAGCAAGCGCTTCGAGGCGGACCCGGCGAACAGCTGGCTGCGGGGCCTGATCGGGGAGCTGTTCTCGGAATAAGCAGTACCGACGTTCTATATCGCTTGTGTAGTCCCAAAGACTACCGCGCGGGATAACAATCGACGCTGTCTCATCGGCTGACAACCGGATTCAGTCATGCCAGCTGCCGGCAGGGAGTACGTCTTGCGGCTCAGGAAGATATCGTTCAGGTTGCTCCTGCTGTGCGTCGCCAGCCTGCTCGCGGCGCCACCGGCATGGGCGCAAACGGCCAGCATCGTCGGCATCGTCGAAGGCGGCGCCACGCTGATCCGGCAGACCACGCGCCATACGCTCGCCGAAGGCGTGGCCTTGCAGGAGCAGGACATCATCGAGACGGCGCCCGGCGCCTTCGTGCAGGTCGAGCTCCCCGGCCCCGTGCTCGTGGGCATCGGCGAATCGACGCGGCTCATGTTGCGGCCGCGCGTGGGCAAGGGGCTGGCGGCGCCGCCGCTGTACCTGCTCCAGGGCTGGGTCAAGACCAGCAGCAGCGGCGCCTTCAACTACACGAGCCCGGCCTTCGAGATCGCGGCGCAGGCCGCCAGCACGGTGGTCTACACGACCGGCACGCAGTACGAGGTGTTCGTCGAAAGCGGCACCGCCAGGCTGACCCTGCGCGACAGCCCCCCTTCGAGTTCGCAGCTGGCCGCCGGCGATTTCGCGCAGCGGCGCGAGGGCGCCACGCCTACGGTCGCGCGGCGCGCGCCGCCCGAGTTCCTTGCCAAGGTGCCGCGCCAGTTCCGTGACCGCCTGCCCGCGCGCGGCGAGCAGTTTGCCAAGCGCCCCGTCGCCCCCAAGCCCATCGGCGAGATCGCCTACGCCGACGTCGCCGCCTGGCTGCGCACCGAGCCGGCCTTGCGTCTCCCGCTGCTGCCGCTGTGGCGGCCACGCGCAGCGGCCGATCCGGCCTTCCGCGCGGCGGCCAAGGCCGAGCTGCCGCGGCACCCCGAGTGGGAGCCCTATGCAGACCCCGAAGGCTATGCGCGGCGCCTGGCCGAAGAAGCCGAGCGCCGCCGCGCCCGCGAGGCAGAGCGCCGTCGCGCCCGCGAAGCCGCCGCAGCTGCCGCAGCCGCCGCCGCGGCGGGTACCGGCGGCGGGACGGGTAAACCTTGATGAACCGTCACGCCTCCTGCTGCAACTCAGCGTCACTGACAGCCAGGACTGGAGAACCCCATGCGCCTTCTATTCAAGTTCAATCTGATCTTCCTGGTGGTATTCATCGCGGGAGTGCTCGGCGCCGGCAAGGTGTCCTATGACCTGCTGCAAAGCAATGCCAAGGAGGAAGTGCTCAACCATGCGCGCCTGACCATGGAAAAAGCGGCGGCGGTGCGCACCTACACCAACGACCAGATCCGCCCCCTGCTCGAGACGCAGATGAAGTACACCTTCCTGCCCCAGACGGTGCCGGCCTATTCCGCCACCGAAGTGCTCGCGACGCTGGCCAAGACCTTCCCCGACTACACCTACAAGGAAGCGACCCTGAATCCGACCAACCCGCGCGACCGGGCCGCCGACTGGGAAGCCGACATCGTGAATCGCTTCCGCACCCAGGCCGACAAGAAGGAGTTCGTCGGCGAGCGCGAATCGGGCACCGGGCGCTCGCTCTACATCGCCCGCCCGCTGCGCATCACGAACGCCGCCTGCCTGGCATGCCACAGCACCGTCGAGGCGGCGCCGCGCACGCTGATCGACAAGTACGGCCCGGCCAACGGCTTCGGCTGGCAGCTCAACGAAGTGATCGGTGCGCAGGTGGTGTCGGTGCCCATGGCGGTGCCGCTGGCGCGGGCCGAGCAGGCGTTCAAGGTGTTCATGGCCTCGCTCATCGGCATCTTCGTCGCGATCGGCATCGTGTTGAACGTGATGCTCTACCTGCTCGTCATCCGCCCGGTGACGGCACTGTCCAAGCTGGCCAACCGCGTCAGCCTGGGCGAGCTCGACGCCCCGGAATTCAAGACCCATGGCCATGACGAGATCGGGATGCTGGCGCAGGCGTTTGCGCGCATGCGCCACAGCCTCGATCACGCCATCAAGATGCTAGAGACCTGAGGTTCACCCCTGCGATGTCCGCGCCCGTCCCTTCCCATGTCGGCCCCTACCCGATCCGCGGCGTGGTGGGCTCGGGCGCGATGGGCATGGTGTACCTGGCGCACGACCCGGCCATCGATCGGCCCGTGGCCATCAAGACGATCCACCGCCGCCTGCTCGAATCGAGCGACGACGACCCGAGCGTGGTGGCGCGCTTCCGGGTGGAAGCCAAGGCGGCCGGGCGGCTGACGCACCGCAACATCGTTCCGGTCTACCAATTCGGCGAAGACACCGACCGCGCCTATATCGTCATGGAGTACGTCGCCGGGCGGAACCTGCGCGACTACATCCACGCGCCGCGCAAGCTCGAGGTGCCGCAGGTGCTGTGCCTGATGCTGCAGCTGCTCGACGGCCTGCACTATGCCCACGAGCGCGGCATCGTGCACCGCGACATCAAGCCGGCGAACCTGCTGGTTGCCGACGACGGGCGCCTCAAGATCACCGATTTCGGCATCGCGCGAACCGAATCGTCGAACCTGACGCGCGGCACTTCCGTCATCGGCTCGCCCGGCTACATCGCCCCCGAGCAATACACCAACAGCGACGTCGACCGGCGCGTCGACGTGTTCTCTGCGGGCGTGCTGCTCTACCAGATGCTGAGCGGGACGACGCCCTTCGTCGGCACGGACGAGGCGATCATGTACAAGATCGTCTACGAGCCGCACAGGCCGCTGAGCGAGGTGACGAACGACCCCGCGCTCGAGCCCTTCGACGCGGTGCTCGACCGGGCGCTGGCGAAGGACCCGGCGCAGCGTTATGCGACCGCCATGGCGATGCGAAGCGCACTGCAGGCGCTCGCCACCGAGACGGTGCCTGATGTGCTCCCGCCCGACATCGTGCTCGCACCCCGGCTCAAGGGCGTCGAGACAACGCCGGCGGCCGGGAAGGAACGCGACCCGACCGCGCCCTCCAGGCCGGGCGCGGCATCGGTGCCGCCGGCCATCGACGCTGCGACGACGCCCCTGACGCCCTCCAAGCCGCTGCCCGCCACCAGCCCGCCGTCGGTCCCCGTGCCCACCGGATGGGACAGCGCGGCCCTCGCCGAGATCGAGCGCGAGCTGGCCCAGCATGTCGGCCCGGTGGCGCGCGTGCTGGTGCGCCGCGCCGCGCGTGGGTTGACCTCGCTGGGGGCAGTGCGCCAGGCCGTCGCGGGTGCGATCGACGATTTCGAAGCGCGCGAGCGCTTCCTGGCCAAGGCCGGTGCGCCCCCCACCCGCACCGGTACCACGGTCCCGTCGGTGGGCACGCAGGTCCACCCCACGCAGGGCGGGGGCGAAGCGCCGATCGGCGTGCCGCTGCGCGAGGGCGACGTCGACAAGGCGGCCGCTGCGCTCCTGTCATCGCTGGGGCCGATCGCGCGCGTCGTCGCCAAGCGCTGCGCCGCCAGGTCGCAAACCCGCGAGCAGTTCGTCGCCCACGTCGTCGAGCAGCTCACGCCGGGCATGGATGCTCGCCGTGTGCAAGCCGACCTGTGGCGCGCGCTCGGCTGAACCGGAGACGCCGCCGTGATCGCGCTGCGTGTCACCCGCCGCCCCGGCGCCACCGAACCCGATGCGACGGCGCTTCCCATGCCGCCCGAGGGCCTCACCATCGGCCGCTCCGTCGATTGCGCGCTGGTGCTGGCCGACCCGCTGCGCCTGGTGTCGCGCCAGCACGCCCAAGTGATTGCGGTCGGCCAGGGCGCGCGCGTGCGCTGCATCAGCAGCACCGCGCCCTTGTGGGTGAACGGCATGCAGCTCGACCCGGGCGGCGAACGGGCCCTGCTGGTGGGCGACCGCTTGCGCATCGGCGGGTTCGAGCTCGCCGTCGAGCCCGCGGCGGCGACGGCCGTGCAGCGCTCGCGCCTGGATCGCTGGTTCGACCTGGAAGACGCGCCCGATCCGCTCGCGGCCGGATCCCCGTTGCCGGCCCTTGCAGCGGCGGCCGAGGAGGAGGAGGCAGGGGCACCCAGCGCGGTGGTGTCGTGGCAGACCAGCCGGCATGTCGTGCGCACCGGCACGCCGATGCTGCCCAGTGCGTCCTCGATGCCACTTGCACCGCCACCGCCACCGCCGTCTCAGGCCGCCGGCGCGGCAGCCGCTTCGACAGCGCCGGCGCCTCTTTCGGAAGCGCCGCCGCCGGCAGTCGCGAGGAGGGGCGATCGTCGTCCGGCGGACCTGCCTCCCGAACTGCACGAGCTCGCAGCTGCTTTCGGCCGCGGCGCCGGGTTGGGCGCCGACGTGGCGCCGCTCACGCCCGAATGGATGGAACACCTCGGCGCGTTGCTGCGGGCCACGGCCGAGGGCACGCTCGCGCTGCTGCAAAGCCGCGCCATCACGAAGCGCCAGATGCGCGCCGAGGGCACGCGCATCGCGCCGCGCCAGAACAACCCCCTGAAGTTCTCGCCGGATGCGACGGAAGCGCTGAGTCGAATGCTGCAGCGCGAGGCGAGCCCCGGCTTCCTCGACCCGGTGGCGGCATTGCACGACGCGCATCGCGACCTGCTGGTCCACCAGGTTGCGATGGTGGCCGGCATGCGCGCGGCGGTGTTCGAACTCTTCTCCCGGCTCGGTCCCGAGGCCGCCGAGAACGGCGAGGGCCCGGCGCACGGCATTTCAAGAATTCCCTTGTTCCGCGCCGCAGCCCTCTGGCACCGCCACCGCATGCAGCATGCCCAGTTGCTCGAGCACCTGGACGACGACTTCCAGACCATCTTCGGACGCGAATTCCTGCGCGCCTACGAGGCCCAATCGCGCCTGAACCCCGACGCCGGCCCTGACGCCGGCCGCGACACCGGTCGCGACCCGGGCCCCACATCGCCGGAGGCGCCATGGCCGGGCGCGCGTTGACCGTCTCGCTCGCCGCGCTGTCGCAGACCGGGCAGCGCGAGTGCAACGAGGATGCCTTCGGCTATTGGGAAGGCTCGGGTTCCCTGGTCGCCGTCTTGTGCGACGGCGCAGGCGGCCATGGCGGCGGCCAGACGGCATCGCGCGCCGCGGTGACGCATGTGCTGGAGGCCTTCGCGCTGCACCCCGAGGTCAGCGTGAACGCGCTGCAGTGGCTGGTGCAGGGCGCTAACGGCGCCGTCGTCGCGCAGCAGGTCGCCGGCACCCTGACGGCCGACATGCGCACCACCATCGTGGTGCTGCTGCTCGATCTCCAGAGCGGCGCGGCGCTCTGGGCGCATGCCGGCGACTCGCGCTTGTACCGCTGGCGCGACGCCCGCTTGCTCGGGCGCACGCGCGACCAGAGCCTCGAGCAGCGCCTGCGCGACGCCGGCCTGAGCGCGGCGGGCGCCGCATCGGGGCAGTTGACATCGGCGCTGGGCTCGCCCGAAGGCTTCGACTTCGAGACCCTGGAAGCTCCGCAGGTGCTCGCTTCAGGCGATGCGCTGCTGCTGTGCACCGATGGTCTCTGGTCGGCTTTCGACGATCTCGCGATGGCGCGCAGCCTCGCCGGCTGCAGTGGTGTCCAAGCCTGGCTCGATCGTCTTGAAGCGGGTGTGCAGCAAGCCGGGCGCAGCGATCAGGACAACTATTCGGCGCTCGCGGTGTGGTGCGCGGCGGGTTGAATCGTCCGGGGGGCTCTGTCCAGATCACACGGCTTCCGCGCCTGCTTGGCGATCGTGCCCATTCAGATATTGGAGCCATGGCGCCTGCGCAGCGCGCTGAGGATCGCCGAGTCCATCAGCGAGCGCCTCGCGCGGCTCGTTGCGACATGCACGAGGCGGTCTCGCCAGATTCGCGCGACAAAAAGCGAGTATGTGTTTGCGAGACTGCCCGAATGACGTCGCTCCGCTCCCGATCACCGACACGGCCTACGACGACCTGGACCGTCCCTTCCAGACCACCCAGCATCTGGCTGCCGGCGAAGGCGGCAACCGCGTCACCGAGACGGTCTACAACGCCGATGACAGCGTGCAGGCCGTCAACAAGGCCGTGGGCACGGCACTCGCCCAGGCCTATGCCAGCTACACCTACACGCCCAACGGCAATGTCGATTCGGTCAAGGACGCCAAGAACAACCTCACCGTCCACACCTACGACGGCTTCGATCGGCTCGCCAGGACGTATTACCCGCTGCCGGCCACGCCGCTGTACGCCAACGCGAACGACTACGAGGAGAACGGCTACGACGCCAACGGCAACGTCACGAGTCTGCGAAGGCGCAACGGCCAGACCATCACGCAGAGCTGGGACAACCTCAACCGGCTGAGCACGCGCAGCTATCCGAACACCGCCGACAACGTCCAGTTCGGCTATGACCTGCGAGGGCTGCGCACCTCGGCCCAGTTCGCCAACGGCACGCACGCCATCAGCTACGCCTGGGACAACGCAGGGCGTTTGATGAGCACCACTGCGGGCGGCAAGACCCTCAGCCACCAGTACGACGCCGCGGGCAACCGCATCCGCACCACCTGGCCCGACGCGTTCTACACGACCACCAGCTACGACGCGGCCAACCGGCCGAGCGCGATCCAGGAGAACGGCAGCGTCAACCTGGCCAGCTACGCCTACGACGACCTCAGCCGGCGCACCACCGTGACGCTGGGCAACGGCACCACCGTGCAGCGTGCCTACGACAGGCGGGGGGCACTGGCCACGCTGAAGAACTTCCTCGCCTCGCCGTCGCAGGAGGTGCAGTACGCGTACACGCGCAACCAGATCCGCGAGCTCAAGAGCGTGAGCTGGACGAACAACCTGTACCAGTGGAGCGGGGCCACGCCGGGCACCAAGAGCTACACCAGCAATGGGCTGAACCAGTACACCGCGGCTGCGGGAGCAGCGCAGAGCTACGACGCCAACGGCAACCTCACGGGCGATGGCACCTGGAGCTACGGCTACGACCTGGACAACCGGCTGAAGACGGCGAGCAAGACGGGCACTGCGGCGACCTTGAGCTATGACGCCGAGGGGAGGCTCAGGCAAACAGCCATCGGAACAACCACGACGAACCTGCTGTACGACGTCACGAACCTGATTGCCGAGTACGACGCCGCGGGCACGACGCTGCAAAGGCGCTATGTGCACGGACCCGGCACCGATGAACCCATCGTCTGGTACGAGGGATCAGGCACCACCGCCAAGAACTGGTTCTACGCGGACCACCTGGGCAGCATCGTGGCCACGGCCAATGCGACAGGCGCGAGCACCGGCATCTACAGCTATGGACCCTACGGCGAGCCGAACACCATGACAGGCGCGAGGTTCAGGTACACCGGCCAGCAGCTCATCGGCGATCTGGGGCTGTACCACTACAAGGCGCGCTTCTACTCGCCGAGCGTGGGCCGGTTCCTGCAGACGGATCCGATTGGCTACAAGGACGACGTCAACCTGTATGCCTACGTGGGCAACAACCCGGCGAACCGGACGGACCCTTCCGGGATGATCGCAAGCCAGACGGCGGCCCTGGCTGCTGGTGTGGGAGGAACCACGTCATCGAACATGCTGGCGGGCGACATCAGCTGGATCGATGGAGGCCGTCCGGCAGTGAATTCGGGAGGCGCTTCATACCAAGTAGCTGCAACGACGCCCCTGGAAATGCTCAATGCCAGGAGAAACAGCCTACTTGAAGGCGGCGGGGGCGGCAATGGAGGCGCAGGGGGAGCCGGTGGTCCAACGTACAGTACCGGAGGAGCAGGAACGAATTACATCGTCACACCCGGCGGAACTGTGTTTCCTGTACCGCGCGGGTCTGTCGGACCCACGCCAAGCACGAATTCGGCGGGACTTCAGACCGGGTCAGCATTCACCGGCGGAGCGGGAGGCGCAAATGGGCAGGTATCTACCATGCGAATAATGGATGCCACCCGAGCAGGGGGAGGAAACCCGGGAAATCCCACTGGATACATAAAATATAAAAACTCCGCCAGACAACCGGTGAATCCATACACCGGTCGCACCATTCCAAACGCTGAAGCGCACCACCCAATCGACAGGTGAAAAATGACAGATATTTCTAGACCGTTGAAAAGGCTTCTTGGAAGAAAAATAGAAAAAATTGACCATGCAGTCGATTACTTAAATGCAAAATTCGCAGGCGGAGGTGATTTGACAATATACAACTCGGTCACCATTATTCAGCCTAAAGATGCTAATTTTGAGGTTATTGAAAATTGCAGAATCATCAAGATCGTGGAAGACCCACAGTCTGTAGAGTTTCACTTTGATAATGGATCAATACTGGGCGTGAGTTTGATATTCGATCCGTCGGTCGGCGTCGAATCAATGCAATTGGTAATGCCGGGAGAGCCAATTGTGGTGTGGAATTAGTCAGAAAAATCGGCATTTTGACTATGTTGATACGTTCTTTTGCGGATGCAAAGTGGAATCTAAGTGTTGTTACGAGACTACATACGTACGACTGCGAGAGGCTTGAGATTCTCTCGCCCGCTATAGGCAGGCCGATCGCGAATGCGGCGGCTTTTGCGGAGGTCACTGCTCGAATCGAGAGGGTCTTTTCTAGCGCGGAATACTGGATGCTCTCCGGGCATGAAGTTCCACAGCCGAAGACCAGAATTGTCAGCTATCGCAAGTTTTGGAGATCGGTGAACATGAATCTGCCGGGCTCTTCAGATGATCTGGCAGAGTGGTGCATCTCAGGGGCAGAAGGTCCCAGATATTTCGTTGTGGCCAAATTGTCTGTGCTCAAAAAGGAAGATTTGTTTTGTTTGTTAAACAACTTCCGGACAAGTTGGCTGGTAGCATTGAATGGTATGCATGTCGCGTCAGATTTGGTGGGAGATATACATGTCGGTTGGGAGAGCTTTCACGCTCAGGTCCCCGATATTCTGCTGAAATTTGCCCAAGACCATGACGCGGTCTTAATTCGAAATTTTGAGAAAACGATGCTTTGGAAAATGGCGTGCTGGCAATAGCAAGAGCGACAACAAACCAACGCCTGCTCCAGGGTGGAGATTAAATTTCAACGACATTACGGGCTCTTGGTGCCAGCTTTCGACGCATCGCTGTTGGAACAATCCGTCAGCGGTGCCATGCCAACCGAAGAGTTTTAGCAAGCTGATTGACTCGGCCCAAGTGCGAGAGGCGTTCACGGCTGATTGAGTGACTGTGCAAACCTGCGATGCACTTTTCTCTCTGTTATCTGGCGGAATCAGCCTGAATATCCAGCAGCTGCAGCACCACCTCCGGTTCCGGCGGCCAGCACGCCGTCCGCGGAATTCCATCATGCGCAGCAGCAAGCGGCCACCACAAGCTGGCCGGCTGCGGCGGCCACGCTTCGGCGGCCTGGAATTCCTCCGTGGCGCGCGGCGGCAGGGCGGCGATTGCCGCCTCGAGCGCTTCGGGCCCTTCAGTTGCCGCGCCCAGCAAAGACGCGAGCCGCGCGGCGCTCTCAGCCGGCGACGCCGGCTCGGTCAACCGTTCCGCCAACGTCAACGGAAACGCACGTCCCACACGATCGTGCGAAGGCACGACGATCCCGCACCAGATCTCGCCGGGCGCCGGCAGCGCCAAGTAGCGCCACGGCGCAAAGGTGCCAAGCCGTTCGCGCAGCGCCGCGCCGTCCAGCCTCGTGGCGGCGAGGGCCAGGCCTCGCTGCAGCCAGCCGTCCCACTCGCTGCGCCAGCGCGCCGGCAGGCCGCGGCCGACGAAGTCTCCGCGGGTGGGCAGCTTGCCGTACCAGCACACGCGACGCGACGGCTGCTTCACCATGTGGCGTGCGGGCAGCGAAACCGTGCCAGCTCCCGGAGGGTCCAGATGTCGGCCTCGGGTGCGCCGGATGCGCTCGCCTCGACGTCGAGGGTGCGACTCTCGACGGCCAGGGCCAGGTGCGCCGGAGCACCTGGCCCGCCCTTCCAGTCGCTGCGCAACAGCACCCGCAGCCAGGCGAAGGCGCCTTCATGGACTTCGGCGCCGACGCCGGTGGGGCCCGGCGGCAGGATGCGCATCAGCACTTTCTGGGTCGAAGCCGGTCCCGGCCAGACCAGCTCTTTCGCGCGCGGCGGGCCGTTCTCGAAGCGCAGCAGCTGACCATCGACATCGACGCTGAACTGCAGCAGCTCGGCATCCATCCGCTGCGGCGTGAGGCGCAGCTTGAGTTCGGGCATCGGCACCCCGCCGGGGAAGAACAGCGCGCCGATCGCCGCCGCCCGCTCGAAGGCGTCCGGCATGCCTGCATCGCCCGGTGCGCTGCGGGCCTTCCATGGCCGGCTCGACGTATCGACGCGTTCGCTCAACTGGTTGCGCCGGAACTCGTCGAACAGGCCGCCGGGTCCGAACAGGCGTGCGAAGTCGGACGGCGCCATGTCGCGCAGCGTTATGGCGCCGAAGGGGAAGCGCTCGCGCGTCAATGCGCTGCAGGTCTGCGCGAGTTCGGCCAGCGCGGCGTCGAAGCCGCGCTTGGCGCCACCGTGCGATCGCATCAAGATTCCGAGCCCGCCGTAGACCTTGCGCAGCGCGGGCGGCGCACGGGCGGCCTCGGCGCGCAAGGTTGCGTCGAGCTCGGCGTTGGCGGCTTCGTCGCGCCTGGCCGCGGCCAGGGCCTGAAGACGGTCGAGGGCTTGCGGCCCAGCTCCCGCGGCGTAGTCACCGAGTGCGCCGAAGCGTGCCCGCAGCGTGCCATCGAAGGCACCCTCGGCCGCGCTGGCGCCCTGGGGCGTCGCGCTGAACTCGTCGGCCAGCCGTGTCAGGAGGCGGCGCAGCGGCGAATCGGGCGCGGTGAGGGCCAAGGCCTGGCGCGAGGCGCTTTCCGCATCGCTGCCGGGCGCCAGCGCGAGCGCATCGAGCTGGCGCGACCAGGCCGCGATCACGCGCTGGGCGTGGCGCTTGCCGACCTGCGTGGCGATTTCGTCGCGCCAGGCGCGGTCTTTCTGGAGGCGCCGTACTTCGCCGCCGGTGTCGCCGAGCACCCAGTCGGCCTCGTTCGCGAGCTCGTCGAGCGTTGTATCGAGCGCCGGCATCAGATTGCGCCGCCAGTCGCTGGCGCTCGAATGTTCCGGCATCGGCCCGGCGTTGGACGCAGCGAACACCAGGGCGCCGGCCGCGCCGAGGCGCGTGGGCAGGTCCTGCGGCGGCTCGGGGTCGGCAACGCGCCGCAGCAGGCGCTCGTGCACGCGCTGCGCCAGCGGCAATGCGGCGAGCGCGCTGCGCGCCGCGCGCACCCCGGCCTCGTCGGAGCGCATCGCTTCGGGCAGCCCGCTGCGTTCGAGCAGGGTCCCGACATGGCGCGCCCATTCCGCGCGTTCCGCAGCGCCGCCCGCATGGGCCAGCGTCTGCTCGGCCCAGGGCCTCAACTCTCCGCGGACCAGCCGCGCCGGGTTGGCGAGCATCAATGAAGCGCGCAAGGCCTCGTAGCGCGTCGCGCTGTCCTCGGCCTCGCGCAGGTCGCGGCGCAAGCGCTCGATGAGCAGCGGCGCCAGGCTGCGATCGAGCATCTCGCGGTACGCCTGTTCCGCCGAGCGCGCCAGCCGCGGCCCCTGGAACAGCCCGAATCCGAAGCCCGCGGGTGCGACGTTCGGATCGATGCCGTCGTTCGCGGCCAGGCGCTCGAGCAGCGAATAGAGCGGCAGCACCTGCTCGAGGCTGGCCGATTCCAGCGAGCCGATGCGCTGGGTCAACTGCTCGACGCGCGTGCGCACGCTGTCGACATAGTCGAGGTTGCGCCGGTAGCTCTGCCACCACAGGGCCGAGGCGGCGAGCAGCGCGGCGCCCGCAAACCCCGCCCCGAAGATGGCGGCGCGCCGGCGCCAACGCATGCGCTGCAGCCGCTGGCCTGCCAGCGGCGCTTCGGCGATCACCAGTCGCTTCAGCAGCGCAGTCAGGAAGAAGGACTTGCCGCCGGCATCGGGCCGCACCAGCGGCTTCAGCGCCAGGCCGTGGCTGCGTGCAAGTTCGCCGATGACCCGGTCGATCGGGTTGCCCTCCTGCGTGCCGCTCGTCAGCGCGATTGCGCGCAGGCGCTGCGCCGGTTCGGCGGCAATGCCGGCGAAGGCCTTGCGCACGAATCTTTCGAGAGGTGCGAGCAGGGCATCGAACTGTGCCGCGAAGGCGTAGATCGGCAGCCGTCGCTGTGGCGTGTGCTCCTGCTGCAGCAGCTCGCGGCTGCGCCGCGCCAGGCGCTGCCCGAGGTCCGACAGGCGCGGCCCGAGATCGGCCGGGATGCCTGCTACGTCGGCGTCGAACACCAGGCCCCAGAGCTGCTCGCGTTGCGCGGCGTCGAGGTCGCCGAAGGTTTCGACGAAGCCCGCCAGCAGGTCGGCCTTGGTCACCAGCAGGTAGACCGGAAAGGCGAGGTCGAGCTCGCGGCGCAGTTCGTCCAGCCGCGCCGCGACCGCTTGCGCCTGGCGCGCGAGTTCCGCGCCGCCGTGCAGCAGGTCGGGCACGCTGACGCTGACGATCACGCCGTTGATCGGCTGCACCGGCCGGTGGCGGCGCAGCAGCGCGAGGAACTCCTGCCATTCGCGGGCGTCGGCCGCGGCGTCGCTGTCCTGGGTGGTGTAGCGTCCTGCCGTGTCGATGAACACGGCGTCCTGGCTGAACCACCAGTCGCATTGACGCGTGCCGCCGGTCCCCGCGAGCGGGTCGCGCCCGAGCTGTTCGGCGAGCGGAAAGCGCAGGCCCGAATGCAGCAGCGCCGTGGTCTTGCCGCCCCCGGGCGCGCCGATGATCAGGTACCAGGGCATCTGCTGCACCTGCCGCCGCCCTTGCCACCAGCGCCGGCGGCCCTTCGCCTCGATGCCCTGGCGCAGCATCGCGAGGGCCTGCCGGAACCGCTGGCTCAGCTCGGGCCCGGCGTCGCCGGCTTCGAGGCCCTTCAGCAGGCGCTCGTTGCGCCGCCGGGCCAGCAGCAGACGCAATGCGCGTACCCCGAGGAGCAGGAGCGCGGCCAGCGCCAGCAAGCCGATGCGCGCGCGCACGTCGTCGAAGGGATGCCAGGTGCCGAAGGCGAGCAGCGGTGCCGCGAACCACAGCAGGACGCCTGCCGCTCCGAGGTTCACGGCGCCTTGCGCGAAGCGGGTCGACGGCTTCATTCCGGGAACAGGACGATCTCGACTCGGCGCGGTGGCTTGCCGCCCGAGGCGTCGACGCGGGCTTCGACCGCCAGCCGCGCATCGCCGAGTTGGGGCCGCAACACATCGGCGGCGCTGCGAGCCCATTCCATCGCCTGGTGCCAGGCCGAGGGCGTGCGCGCCGTGGGCGGATCGCTGCCATCGGTGTAGCCGACGACGACGACCTTGCCCGGCAGCTTCGCCAGCACGGCGCCGAGGCGCGTCAAGGGGCCGGTGGCGTCGCCCAGTGCATCGGCACCGAGCACGGCCACGCTGCGCAGCGCCTCGTCGCGCACCGACAGGCGGCCGGCCGCGATGTCGTCGCGCAGCTTCGAGGCCAGCCGTGGCGGCACTTCCGGCGCGGCCGCCGCGGGCGCCGCCGTGGCGCTGCTGGGCGGGACGATTTTCTGCAAGGACGCCAGCACGCCGTCGACGCGCGCCGCAAGCTGCAGCTGGCTGGCGCTGTAGATGCCCAGGGCCAGCACGCCCAGCAACAGGACCGCCGGCAACGCGACGCGGGGCGCTCGGGGCGGGCTGGCGGCTGCCGCCGCGCATTGCCAAGGAGCCACCAGCGCCGGCACCGGCGCCACCTGCTGCAGCGCAAGGTGCACGCGCGAGCGCAAGGCTTCGTGGTCGCGGTTGCCGAGCACGCTGCGCCCGCGCAGCCCGAGACTGAGGCAGGTATGGAAGAGCTCGAGCAGCGCGCGGTGCTCGCGTGGCTTCTCCGCCAGGCGCGCCAGCAGGCGCAGCAGCTTGTCGCCGGCCTGGGCCTCGCCGTGAAAGCAGCGCAGCAGCCCGGCGCCTTCGCCGCCCCACGGCGCCGCGTCGAACTGCTCGTCGCCCCAGGCGCACAGCACGTAGCTCGCGGCCGCGATGTCGGGCTCGGCGATGCCCGCTGCGCGCGCATCCGCTTCGAAGCGGTTCACCGCTTCGGCCAGCGTGCGGCGCAGCGCGGCCGGGTCGGCGGGCGTCGCATCCCGCAGGCCGGCCATCAATGCGACCAGCGGCAGCGCATGGGCGCGAAGCGCCCGCGCAGTGGCCGGCTCGTCGGCGCCCTCCGGCTGGGCGCAGACCGGCGGCGCGGAGGCGGCGACCGGCCGTTTCACTTGGCCCACCCCAGCTGCAGCTGGCGCGCCTGCGCGTCGACACGCACGCGTGCCAGCGTCCCGACAGGCAAGGGCAGGGTGGCACGCCACTGCGAGCGCTCGATCTCCCGGAACGCGCCGAAAACGGCGAGGGCACGCGCATCGCCGCTCAGCTCCAGGGCCAGCTCGCGCGCTTCGCCGGGGCGCAGGTGCAGGCTTTCGCGCACGAGCACGTTCGAGCCGAGGGTCGCCTCGTCGTCGTCGTAGAGGCTGTCGAAGCTCGCCTTCTCAAATCCGCTCGCATCGCGCAGCACATAGACCCGCAGCGCCAGCGAGGCCGATGCGTTGCGCGCATCGGTGTTCAAACTGCGCTGCGCCTGCACGAGCAGCTGCAGATGGCGCTTGGGGCTGGCCAGTGTCGGCGCCGCGCCGGGGTTGAACATGAAGTTCACGACCATCGAGGTGTTGACCCAGGGGATCTGGCGCTGGCCGGTGTCGCGCAGCACCTTGACGCGGACCGCCTTCATCATTTCCTCGACTTCGACGCCGACCGAACGCAGCTCGGTGGCAAGGTGCCTGGTGTAGACGCTGTTGCCGCCGACCGGGCCGTCTTCCGCCACGCCGCCTGGGGCTGCGGAGAAAGCGATGAGGGCACCCGGCGCCGCCATCTCGGCCAGGCCGTTGGCGTTGCGCGATCGCCCGCGCGCGGCAAAGGGGTCGTTGCGGCAGGCGTCGATGATGAAGATGCGCGCGCGCGGACGGACCCGGTCGACGTGCGCGAGCAGCGCTTCCTGCAGGTCGATCGCCTCGTCGCGCACTTCGGCCTCGTCGCGCAGCGCGATGTCGACCGGCAGCAGGTAGTTGCGCCCGCCGATCTGCACGCCGTGGCCGGCGTAGTAGAAGACCGATGCAACCTGGTCGTCGTCCATGCGGCGCGCGAACTCCCGCAGCACGCGCTTGAAGTCGCGGGCCTTGAGGTTGAGGTGCTCGCCGACTTCGAAGTCGAGGGAGCGCAGGGTCTGGGCGACGAGGCGGGCGTCGTGCTCGGGGTTGTTCAGCGGGATCTCGGGGTAGCGGCCGTTGCCGATGACGAGTGCGATGCGGCGCTGTCTGGAGACTTCGACCTTGGGCTGGGGCTGGGCTAGGGGTGTCGGGGTCCACAGCGCCGGGCTCAAGGCGATGCAGGCGAGGAGGGGGCGGCGGCGCACTCCGATGGGGTCGAGGACCTTGGGGAGGCTCATGGTCTTGCTCCCTTCCCCTCTCTGGCTCCCTCCCCCTCCGGGGGAGGGTTGGGGTGGGGGCACGCTGCTATCGATTCGTACGTTGCTGTTGTGTTGAGCCCGGGGCCGGGAATTCGCCCCGGCGGGCGAGTCACTTTCTTTGTCTCGCCAAAGAAAGTAACCAAAGAAAGGCGACCCCACTGCGCGCGACCCTCCGCTTCGCTGCGGGCAACCTGCGGTGCTCGCTTTTCGCGGGGTCCGCGCAAACTCGCCTTCGGCTCAAACACGCGCGGCCCTTTATCCGCGAAAAGCTGCGCTCCTCGGCACGCGCAGAGGGGACTTGGAGTCCAACGCGCCGTGGCGCGTCCTTGTATGGTGTGCAGGTTGGCATGAGCTCCGGGTCTTCGCTCACATTGGCTCTCGCGCACACGCTCACGCTCGTGCTGGTGCTGGTGCTGGTGCTCGCAGCCATGCTCATGCTCATGTCCGAGCGCACACGCATGCACCTGTTCCAGGCCTCGCGCAGCGAGGCCGCTGTTGGCCGAGCGAAGCAATGGCCCGACCGGTCCCCAATCCCCTCTGCGCGTGCCGAGGAGCGCAGCTTCAGGCGGATTAAGGGCCGCGCGTGTTTGAGCGAAGCGAGTTTGCGCGGACCCCGCCTGAAGCGAGCACCGCAGGTTGCCCGTAGCGAAGCGAAGGGACACGCGCAGTGGGGTCGCCTTTCTTTGGTTACTTTCTTTGGCGAGACAAAGAAAGTAACTCGCCCGCCGGGGCGAATTCCCGGCTCCGCACTCAACACACCAGCAACGTACGAACAGAACGCCCGGTGCCCCCACCCCATCCCTCCCCCGGAGGGAAAGGGAGCAAAACAGAGATGCAAGGTTCGACACAGTCTGAAGCACCTCCACGGACGACCGCATTCCATTCTCCGTGCAGCTCATCCGAGGCACAAGGGGAAGGGTGTCGGCCAGCGCACCCGAGCGCCCGTTCACCCGCCGCGAAACTGCACGCGGCGGTTGACGGCGGCATGCGGATCCGCGTCCTCCACCAGCCGGCCTTCGCCGAACCCGACCGTCTTCAGCCGCGCGCCGTCGATCCCGTGCCGCTGCACCAGGTAGTCACGCACGGCACGCGCGCGGCTGCGCGACAGCTCCAGGTTGTAGGCATCGCTCCCGACCGCATCGGTATGCCCTTCGACCGTGACGACACGCGTCGGCTCGAGCAGCTTGATGCCATCCGCCAGCGCGTCGAGCTGGGTCCGTGCCGCGGGAAGGATGTCCGCGGAGTCGAAGGCGAAGCGCACCGGCAGGGACAAGGCCGAGGCGTCGTCGTCGTTCGAATCGCGGGGCGCAGCGGGCGCGGAGGCCTGGGCACGGGTAGAGGTCTTCGCCAGTGCGACGGCAGCCGCCGCAACGTACTTCGTCGTCGCCGGAGTCGCGGGCGCATCGTCGAGCAGGCGGATCGAGCGGGTCTTGTTGCCGAGCACGGCTGCGACGTCGTGCGGGTTCACGAGCTGCCCCTCGCGATACATGATCACCTTCTCGGCCTTGACCTGGGGGGTCAGGAAGGCGGCGGCAATGGCGAGGGCGAGGGTGCTGAGGTAGCGGGTCATGGCAGGACTCCTTGAGCGTGGCGTTGGATTCGTCGATGCCCATGGGTTGCGAGCGCCGCCTGCGCGGTTCAATCTTTCTCGATCGTCCCGATGCCGCGGATGGAGCGCGTCACCGCCGGGTTGCCGCGATAGCGCACGTGGCCGACCCCGCCGATGCGCACCGCCAGCGTGGTGCTGGCGGCAAGCCGCACCTCGCCGTTGCCGTCGATCGCGACTTCGGCGCGCTCGCTGGCGAGTTGGGGCGCCGAATAGCGGCCCATGCCGGTGATGGCCAGTTGCTGCGCGACCACCTTGCCGCCGCCGACCGCGATGTCGCCGGCACCGGTGATCCGCACGTCCAGGCTGCGTGCATCCTCCAGGCGATCGAGGCGGATCGAGCCGCCGCCCGCCAGCACCAGCGAGAGCGCCTCGCTGCGCAGCGGCCCGATGCTGATCTCGCCGGCCGTGCGCGACTCGAAGGCGCGCAGCGCCCGGACGCCGAGCTTCATCCGGATCGGCTGCTGGGTCTCGACCCGGCCCGGCGCCAGGCCGATGAGCAGGCGCCGACCCTGGACCTCGGTGGTGATCTTGCGCAGCACCGCGGGTTCGGCATCCAGCGTCAGCGTCTCGCTGGAGCCCTGCTCGACGCTGACTTCGCCGGCGACGGCGAACACCACCTGGTCGAAGCCGGCGACGCTGCGGGTCTCGGTGGCCGCCTGGGCCGGCTCTGCCAAGGCCGCGGCGAGTACCGCGGCCGAGCCTGCGGCCAGGGCCGAGGCGCGGAGCGCCCGCCGCGCCGCGAACACACGGCTGAACCAGTTCATGGACAGCTCCTGGGTTGCTCCGGGCCTTGCCTCAACGCGGCAGCGCGAGGTTGGGCTCCGGGGGGTAGGGGCGCGCCTGGCAGGTGGTCCAGCCGGAGTCGGTGACGATCACCGATCCGCCGTTGCGGTCGGTCGCCACCAGCTTCGCGCCCTGCCGCGCCTCGGGGCCCAGGGTGACCGGCCCCTCGTCGAACAACAGGCGGCCGTACTGCCAGCAGCGCAGCCGGTAGGTGCCCTGGCCCTTCTGCCTCGGTGCCGGCGCCGACGCTGGAGGCGGGGGCGCCGACGGTAGCCCGGAGACGCGATCATCGGTGGCAGCGGTGACGGTCGCGACGCCTGCCGTCGCGCCGGAGGGCAGTTGCAGGATCCCGACCACCGCGGCCAGGGCGACCCCGCTCACGGCGGCCAGGCGGATGCCGAGCCACTTCGCACGGCCGGGGAGGGATTCATTTGGCTTGGACACGGAAGTTCTCCTGGGCGAGCGTGCCGCCGCTGGCTTTGACGAAGGCGCCGCGGATCGATTCGAGCGTGGCGCCGGGAAGGGGTTCGAAGTCGGTGCCGACGAGGGCTTGCGGCAGGGAAGCCATCACATCGCGCGGCGTTGCGAAGCAGGAGATGGTTTCGGGCACGCCCTTCGTATTCATCGTGAGCTGGAAGCGCATGGCGCCGGGCAGCGCGAGCGGCTGGGCCGCGGGAATGCGCGAGTCGCGGGAGAAGCGGTTCGGGAAGAAGCGGATGACCTTGGACTCTTCGTCCTGCAGATAGCAGTAGACATGCGCGTCCTGCGAGGGTGCGAGCGAGAGGTTGATCGGCTCCCCGCGGGCGAAGCGGGTCTGCTGCTTGGGAGTCGTCACCGACAGTTTCAGCGGCGCCGGCGCTGAAGCGGCTGGCGCGGCTGATGCGGCTGACGCGGCTGATGCGGACGAGGCGGATGCTGCGCTTGCCACCGCCGGGGTTGCTGCGGGCGCCGCTGCAACCTGGGCCGGCGCGACATAGCGTGCCGGCTGCTCCGGCCGCTTGATCCTGGTGTGGTCGGCGGCGAGAAAAGCGTAGAAGAACTCCTCGTTGAGCACGGCCTCGCGGCTGAGCCCCAGTGCGGCGCGGTAGTTCGCGATCGCCTCGTCGATGGCGGGGTTGAACTCGCCGTCGATCGGGCCGTCGTAGAAGGCGCGCCGGCGCAGCTGGTTCTGGAAGTAGGCGATCAGCTCGATGCGGGTCGCGGCCATCGCGTGGTACCAGTCGAACATCTCGAGCCGCGTTTCGTCGTTCTTCTTCGGATCGGTCACGCCCAGGCAGCTCCAGTAGGGCGTCTTGGTGAGCTTGCCGATGAGTTCGACCGCCGCCAGCTCGACCAGTCCGCGCAGCGCCTGCGTCTGGCCTTCGGCCTTCGCCAGGTTCATGCTGTAGTTGATGCCGAACTTGTGGTACGCGGCATCGCCGTCGATGCCGCTGCCCTGCTTCAGGATCATCACGGAGTTGCGCGAGGTGACGCCCGCGAGCACCGCCATGTCGCTGGTGGTCAGCACGCTCAGGTCGAGCGCCAGCATGCTGGAGCCTGCATCCTTCGCCGCGCCGAGGTTGATGAAGGGCGCGAAGCCGATGCCGATGTCCTTCTGGTTCTTGACCAGGTTCTCGTCGAACTGCGAGACGGAGCCCTTGATGTCGTACAGCGGGATCGCCTGGTAGGCCGCCGCGTTCTGCGCCGACGCGAGATAGCTGATGACGTTGGCGGTGTCCTTGCCGAAGGCGACCAGGCGCACTGCGCGGCTGCGACGCGACATGTCCGACACCGACGAGATCAGCATGTCGCGGGTGCCGGCGTTCAGCTTCTTCGTTTCGTCGGTGATCTCCTCGGTCAGCATCGTGATGTCACGCACGCCGTAGTCGAGCAACAGCGTGTCCATGCAGCGCAGCGCATGCGAGAAGCCGGTGATCGAGCGCTGGGGCCGGTCTTCCGGGCCCTTGCGGATCTCGTTGGTCTGCTCGATGGTGGGTTGCCTGACCTCGAGCGTCTGGCAGCCGGCCAGTGCTGCGAGGGTGGCGGAAAGCGCGAGGAGTCGCGCGATCTTGGGCGTTTTCATGACATCTCCCTTTCTTCGCGAGGCGCTCAGCGGCATCCGCCGCGGCCGACGATGTTGATCGCGTTGGGCGCGAACACGAACACCTCGCGCGGCGAGGCGCCGATGCGTCCGCCGGTGTCGATGTTGCCGATGTTCTGGCTCCCGCAGGTGCTGGAGTCCGAGGAGTTTCCCTGTGACTTTCCCTGCTCGTCGGCCTTGCGCTCCTGGGCGGCAATGCGGATCTTTTCCTTCGCGATCTTCGCGCGGAAGCGCGTGTCGACGCCCATCAGCTCCTGACCCGCGAATGCGTGGGCACCGGCGCCCAGCGTGAGGGCGGCGAGAACGATGCGGGCGGTGAGGGCGAGGCTTGCATTCATGGTGGTCTCCTGGGTGGGGAAGCGCCGGCGGGGAGCCGCCGGCGCGGGGGAAAGAACAAGGACGAGCTCTTACTTCGCGACGCCGACGCTCTGGTCGGCGGTGGACAGGAAGCCGGCGGCGGTGTTGACCTGCGCCGTGGCGAGCACCGTCGAGTTCGTCAGCTTGCCGCTGCCTTGGGCGCCGCCGATCTGCTGGCGCGCCGAAGACAGGAAGCCGCCGGCCACGTTGCTCACGCCGGTGGCGCCGACGAAGCTGCTCTGGACCTTGCCGTCGTCCTTCGCAAAGCCGACTTCCTGGTTCGCGCTGCTCAGGAAGCCGGCGGCGGTGTTGTTCACGCCTTGCGCCACGATGGCCGTCTGGCTGATCTGGCCGTTCTGGGTCGCGCGGGCGATGCTCTGGTTGGCCGTCGACAGGAAACCCGTCGAGGTATTGACCGCGCCGTTGACGATCACGGCGGTGTTCTTGATCTTGCCGTTCTGCTCGGCCACGCCGACGTTCTGCCGTGCGGTGGACAGGAAGCCGGCCGAGGTGTTGACGGCACCGGTCGAGAACACGCCGGAGTCGGCGATCTCGCCGGCCATGGCGGCACCGAAGACGAGGCCGAGCGCGGCGAGGACGGAAAGTTTGGGAGCGGCTTTCATGGTGGATCTCCTGAAGGGTTGGCGGTTGAGGGTGGGCGGCATGCGCTTGCTTGCCTTCCGCTCCATGGGTTGCTGTGCGTTCGGAAACGGTTCAAGCGAATTCGCCTTTGCAGCAGCAGTGCCGGGTGCGGCTTCCGAAATGAAAAGACCCGCCGGCGCAGTGCGCGGGCGGGTCGGGGCCGAGGAGGCCGAAGGAAAGCCGGCAGCGGCTTACTTCGCGACGCCGATGCTCTGGTCGGCGGTGGACAGGAAGCCGGCGGCGGTATTGACCGAGCCGGTGGCGATCACCGTCGAGTTCGTCAGCTTGCCGTTGCCTTGCGCGCCGCCGATCTGCTGGCGTGCCGTGGACAGGAAGCCGGCGGCCGTGTTGCTGGCGCCGTTGGCGATGACCGTCGAGTTCACGACCTCGCCGCTGTCCTTGGCGAAGCCCACTTCCTGCGTGGCGGTGCTGAGGAAGCCGGCAGCCACGTTGTTCAGGCCATTGCCGATGACCGTGCTGTTGGTGATCTTGCCGTTCTGCGTGGCGCGGCCCACGCTCTGTGTCGCCGTCGAGAGGAAGCCGGCTGCGGTGTTGTTGGCGCCGTTGACGATCACGGTGCTGTTCGTGATCTTGCCGTTCTGCTCGGCCACGCCGATGTTCTGGCGCGCGGTGGACAGGAAGCCGGCCGAGGTGTTGACGGCGCCGGTGGACAGTACCGTGGAACCCGTGATTTCGCCGGCCATGGCGCCACCGAAGACGAGACCGAGGGCGACAAGGACGGAAGCTTTGCGGACGATTTGCATGATGATCTCCTGAGAGTGATGGAACGAGGGTGAGTGGTGGGGCTTGCCGATTTGCCTGCCTTCCCGCTCCATGGGTTGCGCCCCTTTCCGATTCGGTTCAAACGAATTTCGCGACGATCAGGCCCAGAAGGGTTCGAGCCGATTTCGGACGGGCTGCACCCCAGCGTAGGATGGCCCGCCATGCTCGACAGGGCTCCGCCAGACCCGCCTCCACAACCGCCACACCCGCCGCGCCTGACGGGCTTGCGCGGCACCTTGAACGCGCTGCGCAACTTCGGGCTGGTGAATCTCGGCACGCCCGCCGCCGGCGAATTCGACAGCTTTACTGCCAGCGATGGCCAGGTCGTTCCCGTGTTCGTGCTCGGCAAGGGCCCGCCGATGGTGCTGGTGCACGGCGTCGGGTGCTCGCATCGAGACTGGATGCCGGTCGCACGGCGGCTGGCGCGGCGCCATTGCGTGCTCGCCTGGGACGCCCGCGGCCATGGCCATTGCCGACCGGTGCGCGGCAGCATCACGCTGGCCCGGCTGGCGACGGACCTGGCCGAGATGCTCGATCACTTCGGGCTGCAGCGAGCGGTGCTGGTCGGGCACTCCATGGGCGCGTTGACGCTGATGCAGTACCTGCATCTGCATGGCACGCAGCGCGTCGCCGCAGTGGCGCTGGTCGACCAGTCGCCGCGCATCGTGACGGACGACAGCTGGCGTCTCGGGCTGTTCGGCGGCTGCAGCGCGGCCATGCTGTCGGGGCTGATCGCGGGCGCGCGCCAGGACCTCGCAGAGGCGCTGCTGAACGAGGTCGGCGCGCTCGGAGGCGCCTGGCTCAGGCGCCAGCTGGGCGCGGACACACCGCTCGGACGGATGCTGCGCCGGCGCCTGGGAAGCATCGACATCCGGCCGCTGCTCGACCTTGCCGAGTCGATGGCGCAGGCCGACTTCCGCGCTTCGCTCTCGCGCCTGGACGCGCCGCTGCTGGTCGTGCTCGGGGCGCGCAGCCCGCACTATGCCGGCCTGCCGCTCGATGCCTGGTATCGCGAGACGGTGAAGCATGCGCAGGTCTCGGTCTATCCGCGTGCCGGCCATTCGCCGCATGTCAGCGAGCCGCTGCGCTTTGCGCGGGAGCTCGAGCGCTTCCTTGACGACCACGCGTGAGTGGCTGGGGTGCGCGGGATGGACTACCCGCACCGCCCCTTGTCATCCGGCCTGAAGCAGAAGTCCGCCGTCAGGCTCGACGACTCCCAGGGCACCTGCACGCGGCCGGTGTCTTCGGCCACGGCGATGCGCACCCGCTTGAAGAGCTGCTCGATCTGCAGCCCCGGCGTCGGCAGGTTGGCCAGCAGGTGACGTGCATAGACGCTGTGCTTGCCGCTGGCGCCGTCGAGCGCCACGCCGTTGGGCGCGGTCGAGAAGGCCACCAGGGTGCCGACGGGCGCATCGAGCGCCGCCAGGCCGCCCGGCGTCGCACCACGGAATTTCAGGCGCCGTCCATCGGGGCCGACGATGACGCCGCCGGCGAACGGGTTCACGCGGCAGGCGTCGAGCACCACGATGTTGATGCCGGTGCGCATGGCGCTGAGCCGGTCGACGAACTCGCCGACGTCCGCGCTTTGCCGCTGGATGTCCTCTTCGGTCAGCGGGTCGGCATCGATCGGCACCAGGTAGTTGCGGCCCTTCACCTGGACGCCGTGGCCTGCATAGAACAGCATGCGGACCGACGCCTTCGTGGCGCGAATCGAGAACTCGCGCAGGGACTCGATCAGCTCCGGCAGCCGCGTGTCCTGGCGCAGGGTCACGTCGTAGCCAAGACCACGCAATGCGGCCGCGACAGCGGCGGCGTCGCCGGGCGGGTTCTTCAGCGGTGCGGCGCGATAGGCGCCGTTGCCGATCACCAGCGCGATGCGCGACTCGGCGCCGCTGGCTTTCGCGTTGGCAGGGCCGCCCATGGCGGGAGCGACAAAAGGCAGCGCCGCGGCACCCAAGGCGCCTTGCAGCAGCGTTCGGCGGGTCAGCAGCGTGGCCATGATGGCTACTCCCGAGGCGGCACGCCGGGCGCCAGCGCGGCGGCCTGGACGATCGGGGCGGCCTGCACCTTGGCGAGCGCCGCCGCTTCGCTGCCGGCCGGCACGCGCAGGTAATAGTCGCCGAGCTGGCCCGGCCCACCGGCCAGCTCGCCTCCGACCTGGACCACCAGCATGCGGATGTCGGCTTCCTTGGCGTCGGGTGCGAAGCTGATCTTCAGCATCGGGCCTTCTTCGACGCGAACCGCGTTCAGGGCGCGGATCTGGTCGGCGTCCTCGCGGGCGTTGCCCAGCAGGTTCAGGATCACGCCGCCTTGCACCATCACCAGCGCCAGCCCGGCCAGCGCATAGCTCGGGCGCATGCCCAGGTTGCCGAAGAAGGCGCCGATGCGCTCGGCCACCGTCGGGCGGTCGCCCTGGATCAGGCGCATGGCGCGGGCCAGGCCGATGGTCGGCGGCACGGCCGGGGCGCTTTCCTGGACCCGTGCCTGCAGCGAGCGGTACCAGTCCAGCTCGCTCTTGGCCTCGGGGTGCTGTTGCAGGTAGGCATCGACCCAGGCACGGTCTTCGGCTCCCAGCGAACCGTTGGCGTACCAGGGGAGCAATTCTTCGAAGCGTTTGTTCATGATGCCGCTGGGTTGCACGAGCCTTGCGGATGGTTCAGTTTATTTTTGCGCGCATGCCGGATGGACCGCAAGCGTCGTTCAGGAGGCGAGGGCGCCCTTGGCTTCGGGGGCGCTCCCCTCGCTGCGCAGCAGGGACTGCAGGCACTTCTTGATCTTCTGGCGGGCGTGGAACAGGCGGGTCTTGACGGTGCCTTCGGGGCAGTTCTGTATCTCCGCCACTTCTGCCAGGCCCATGCCCTCGTAGAACACCAGGTGCAGGCATTCGCGGTGCTCGTCCGACAGCTTGCCCATGCAGTACTGCACGCCTTCGCGCCGCTGCTTGCCCGCCAGCTCCGCGTAGCCGTCGGGCGTGTCCGAAGCGGTGACTTCGGCGATGTCCTCGAGATCGGCATGCACCTCGTCGGGCCGGCGCGCACGGTAGACCATCAGCGCCTTTCTTCGCGCGATCCCGATGAGCCAGGTGGAGAACTGCGAATCGCCCCGAAAGCGGTCGGGGTGGCGCCAGACCTCGTAGAGCGTGTCCACCAGCACTTCCTCGGCCCGGGCGTGGTCGCTCAGCATGTTCAGCGCGTAGGCGTAGACCCGTTGGCTGAACGCCTTGTACAGCTGGCGAAACGCCGCCTGGTCTTCGCGGCCGATGCGTACGAGCAGCTGGTTGACCTCGTCGTTGTCCATGCAGGGTGACGGTGGCGCTGGCGGTGGGGGTGACGCAATATAGCGTCTCTACCCGCCTTTCCGGCGTCCATGTCACGCCTGCTTCGCCAGCGTGCCCTCGATGTCGGCGGCCAGCGCGAGCAGCGCGCCCGAGAGCTCCTGCTCGACGCTGCGCACCGTCTCCGCCGTGGAGACGCTCAGGTTGAGCGCATAGCGGGGCTGCCCCTCCCAGCGCAGCGGCACCGCGAGCGCGACCACCTCGGGCTGCCAGGCAGCGGCGCAGAAGCCGCGCTGCCACACGCTCTGCATCGCGAGCTCGATTTCCTCGGCCAGCGTGGGCCACTGGCCCCTGCGACGTTTCCTGAAGAGCGCGAGCAGCGCCTTGCGCTTCGGCTCCGGCGCGGCGGCCAGGTACGCGCGCCCGAGCGAGGTGAGCTCCATCGGCACGCGCTGGCCCGACACCACGCTGCGCAGCGAGACGCGCCGGTTGTACCGGATCGACTCGAGGTAGACCATCTCGTCCCGGTCCGGGGCCGCCAGGCCGACGTTGATCTTGCGCGCCTCGGCCAGCGCGCGCATCCTGGGCGCGGCGATGCCCAGGATGGTGGAGCCCGAGCGCATCGCGTGCGCCAGGCTCAGCACCGCCGGGGCCAGCCGGTAGGCGCGGCGGCGCGCATCCAGGTGCAGCAGGCCGGTGCCCACCAGCGTCTGCGTGAGCCGGCTCACGGTGGAGCGCGACAGCCCGGTGCGGTCCGCGAGCTCGGCATTGCCCAGCAGCTCGGAGCCGGGCCTGAAGGCGCGCAGGATCTCCACGCCGCGCTCCAGCGAGCGGTTGGCGGGGGAGCGTCCCGGCTTCTCGTCGAGGGCGTCCGTCATGCGCTTCTTCTGCCTTCTGCCTGTTCTAGAGAGAGCGCTTCATCTCGATCTGGCGCATCACCGACACCAGGCCGCGCGCACGCGCCGCGCCGAAGAAGGGGCTGCTGCCGGGCTCGTCGACCAGCCGCCAGCGGGTGCCGGGGCGCGCGGAGGAGAGCACGTCCAGGAGCGAATGCGCGGCCGCCTCGTCCACCGCCGCGGCATCGAGGAGCGTGCCGTCATGCCGGGCCTGCTCGGGCAGCACGGCGTAGCCGACGATGGTGTCGCCGCGCCGCACGCCGATTGCCAAAGCGTTCTCCTGCGTGAGGGCATCCAGCAAGGTCGGCAGCTCGCGGCGCCAGGTCGGCAGCGCGATTGCGCTGCACTGTGCGTGCACGGCGGCGAGATCGGCCGGGCCGAGCGCGACGGGCTCGGCGGTCTGCGCGTCCAGCGTGCCCGACAGAAGCTCCAGCGGCCGGAGCGCCTCGAAACCGGCGTGGCGATAGAGGGTGCGCGCCGGGTTCTGCTCGATGACCTCCAGCACCACCTCGCGCACGCCGGCGGCCGGAAGGGCCGCGAGCTGCACCTCGATCAGCAGGCGGGCGAGTCCGCGGCGCCGTTGCGCGCGGACGATGCCGAAGCCGGCGAGGTAGGCGCGCGTGTCGCGCTGCCCCACCAGCGAGAGGCCGGCCGGCTCGCCGCCGGCCGTCAGCACCCTCGACAGCCCCAGCTCGACGTTGGCCCGCCGGAGATGCCGCGCGAAGCGCTGTTCGTCGAAGGCCACGGGCACGAAGTAGCCCTCGTAAGCCCGGTTCCAGAGCGCGGTCAGCGCCGCGCGCGAGAACTGCCCGGCGGGGAGGATGGCGATGTCGGCACGCTTCATTCCTTGTCTGCACCTCGTCTCATGCACATGCAGGCAATGATGGCACCGCTTCGGGCGGACCGCCGGGCAGGGCTTAGCGGCGAGCGGACGCCAGTGCTTCGGGGTTGACGACGTCCACGAGCGTGCCGTCGGCGAACTGGTTGATGTGATCGAAGGCGATGCCGAAGTAGCGCTCGTAGTTGTCGCGCTCCACATAGCCGATGTGCGGCGTGCACAGCGCATTGGGCAGGTTCAGCAGCGGGTGGCCGCCGCCCTGAAGCGGCTCCTCCTCGAACACGTCGACGGCCGCGAAGCCGGGGCGGCCGCGCCGCAGCGCGGGTTCCAGCGCGCCGGGCGCGATCAGCTCGGCACGGCTGGTGTTCACCAGCAGGGCGTCGCGCTTCATGCGGTCCAGGTCTTCCTCGCGCACGATGCCGGCGGTCTCGGCGTTCAGCCGGACGTGGAGGCTGATCACGTCGCTCTCCGCGAAGAAGGCCTCCCGCGAGGGTGCGCGCTCGAAGCCGTCGGCCAGCGCCGCCTGCGTCGAGGCCTCGCGGCCCCAGACCCACACCTTCATGCCGAAGACGCGGCCATAGGCGGCCACCTGGCGGCCGATGCGGCCGTAGCTCCAGACGCCCAGGCGCTGGCCGCCGAGCTGCTGGCCCAGGTGGCCCTGCCACAGTCCCTGGCGCAGGCGGTTGGCCTCCTCGACCAGGTGGCGGCGGCTGGCGAGCGTCAGCGCCCAGGCCAGCTCGGCCGTGGAGGCGCCCGCGCCGCGGCCCTCGGCCACGACGATGCCGCGCGCAGTGCAGGCGGCCAGGTCCACATGGTCGGCCAGCTTGCCGGTCTGGCTGATCAGGCGCAGCCGGGGCAGGCGGTCCAGGAGGGCGGCGTCGATGCGCGTGCGCTCGCGCGTGAGCACGATGGCCTCGGCATCGGCGAAGCGGGCTGCGAGTTCATCGATGCCCTTCACCGTGTCGTTGAAGATGCGGACCTCGTGGCCCGCGAGCTTGGCGAAGCAGGCCAGGGTGCGAACGCAGTCCTGGTAGTCGTCGGGGATGGCGATGCGCATGGTCGGCTCTTTGCCTATTGGAGCGTGATGCCCAGCTGCTGCACGGTGCGCTTCCACAGCGCCAGGTCGTCGCGGACCAGAGCGGCGAATTCGGCGGGTGGCATGCCGCCGGGTTCGATGCCCTGGGCCTGGAAGATCTCGCGCACCTCCCCCGTATCGAGCGCGCGCCGAACCTCGGCATGGAGCCGCTGCATCACCGGCGCCGGCGTGCCGGCCTTGAGCAGCAGGCCGTACCAGCCATGCACGTCGAAGCCCGGGTAGCCCTGCTCGGCCACCGTCGGCACGTCGGGCAGGCCGGCGAAGCGCGACTTGGGCGCCACTGCCAGTGCGCGCAGCTTGCCGGCCTTGATCTGCGCGAGCGCGGAGCTCATGTCGAGGAACATGAACTGGATCTGCCCGCCCAGCAGGTCCTGCACCGCCGGGCCGGCGCCGCGGTAGGGCACGTGGGTCGCGCGGATGCCCGCGCGCTGCACGAACAGCGCGGCGCCCAGGTGGGCCGAGGTGCCGTTGCCCGATGAGCCGTAGGACAGGCTGTCGGGCCTGGCCTTGCCCATCGCGACCAGCTCGGCCAGCGTCTTGGCCGGGAAGTCGGGCCGCACCACCACCGCATGCGGGATGAAGCCCACCACCGTCAGCGGCGCGAAGTCGCGCAGCGTGTCGAAGGGGTAGTTGGGCATCAGCGCCGGATTGGTGACGGCGAGGATGGAGGGGAAGACCAGCGTGTGGCCATCGGCCGGGCCGCGCACGACCTCGCTCATGCCGATCACGCCGCCGCCGCCCGGCTTGTTGTCGACGATCACCGGCTGTCCCAGGCTCGTGGACATGTTCTTGCCGATGGCGCGCGCCATCAGGTCCGTCGGGCCGCCCGGCGCGAAGGGCACGACGATGCGGATCGGCTTGGACGGAAAGTCCTGTGCGCGCGCCGCAGGTGCCAGGGCTGCGAGCGCAAGGCCCGCGCCCAGCGAGACGTTGAAATGGCGGCGCGAGAGGCGCTTGGGGTTCATGGCTTGTCTCCTGTTGTTGTGAACTGATGCTCAGGCCGCGAGCACGGCCACGCCGTCCGCGGCGATGACGCCCTGGCCCTTCGGCAGCACGAAGAGCGGGTTGATCTCCGCTTCCACCAGCCGCTCGCCCAGCGCCGCCGCCATCTGCGAGAAGGCCACGATGGCCGAGACCAGGGCTTCGACGTCGCACACCGGCCGTCCGCGAAAGCCGTCGAGCAGCGGCCAGGTCTTGAGCTCGCGCACCAGCGCGCCGGCCTGCTCGCGCGTCAGGCCGCCCGGCGGCAGCATGCGCAGCGCGGTGTCCTTCAGCAGCTCGGCCGTGACGCCGCCCATGCCCAGCAGCACGGCGCTGCCCAGCGGGTCGCGGTGCAGGCCCAGGATCAGCTCCACGCCGCCGCTCACCATCTGCTGGACCAGGAAGCGCTGCGGCCGCACGCCGGTGTGCGTCTCGACCTCGACGGCCATGCGCTCGAGGCGGGGGCCGATCTGCTCGGCGCCCAGCCCCACGGCCACGCCGCCCACGTCGCTCTTGTGCGTGATCTCGCTGGAAAGAATCTTCAGCACCGTGGCGCCGCCCAGGTCGCGCGCCGCCTGCTGCGCCTGCTGCGCATCGGCCACCACGATCTCGCGTGCGCACGGTACGCCGAAGCGCGCGAAGAGCTGCTTGGCCTGCTGTTCGTCCAGCGATCCGCCGGGCAGGTCGTCCACGTTCGGCAGGGCGCGGTCTACGGGCTCGGCGCGCGGTGCCGCCCAGCTGGCATGCGCATGCATCGCGGCCAGGGCGCTGGTGCAGCTTTCGGGCGCCATGAAGGCCGGCACGCCGCGCTGATTGAGCTGGCTGGCGATGCCCGGCGCATGCGGGCTCACGTAGACCAGCAGGGGCTTGTCGCTGCCGGGCAGGCTGTCGTGGATCGCGTCGGCCATCAGCTGCGGCATTGCGAGGCCGGAGGAGCCGACGATCACGACCGCCGCGTCGTAGGAAGGACTGGCGAGCAGCGCGCGGATGGCGCCACGCAGCAGCTGCGGCTGCAGGCCTGCCAGCGTGACGTCGATCGGGTTGCGGTCCAGCACGGCCTGTTCGCCCGATTGCAGCGCGCGCAGGGCCGCCGCCGTCTCCGGGTCGGGCGCGGGCGTCTCGAAGCCCGCGCTCCCGAGGCTGTCGGCCACCAGCGTGCCGGCGCCGCCGGTCGATGTCAGCACCGCCACGCGGCGCCCGCGCGGCGCGCGCTTCGTTGCGAGGGCGGCCGGGATGTCGAGCAGGTCCGCGAATGTCTGGGCGCGTATCACGCCCAGCTCGCGGAACAGCGCGTCGTACATGCGGTCTGCGCCCGCCAGGGCCCCGGTGTGCGACACCGCCGCACTCGCGCCCGCCTCGGAGCGGCCGACCTTGAACACCACGATCGGCCTGCCCTTGCGCGCCGCCTTCAGCGCGGCGGCGCGGAATTTGTCGGGGTGGCGCAGGCCCTCCATGTAGAGCGCGATGACGGAGGTGGCCTCGTCGTCCGCGAGGTGGTCCACGAAATCGGCCAGGTCCAGGTCGACCTCGTTGCTGGTCGAGACCAGCTTCGACAACCCGATGCCGCGCGCCGCGGCGCGCGAGAGCAGGGCGCCCAGGATGCCGCCGCTTTGCGAGACCACGCCGATGGGCCCGGCCTCGAAGCCTTCCATTTCCAGCGCGCCGGTCGCCGAGAGGGTGATGCCGTCGGTGAGGTTGACCAGGCCGATGGTGTTGGGCCCGAGGATGCGCATGCGGCCCGCGGCCTCCAGCAGCTGCCGCTGCCGCTGCGCGCCTTCCTCGCCGACCTCCGTGTAGCCGCTGGCCAGCACGATCGCCGCGGCGGTGCCGCGCTCGGCCAGTGCACGCACGGCCTCGTGCGCACGCTCGGCGCCCAGCAGCACGATGCCGACGTCCGGTGCTTCGGGCAGTGATGGCACGTCGGGGTAGCTCTTCAGGCCGGCGATTTCGGGGGTGCGTGGATTGACCGGGTAGATCGCGCCTGGGAAGCCGTGGCGCTGCAGGTAGGCGACCGGGCGGCCGGCGGTCTTTGTGGGATCGGCCGAAGCGCCGATCACCGCCACGCTGCGCGGCTTGAGCAGGCGGGCGATGGGGTTGTCTCCGCTCATGCGGACTTCTCCTTGCCTGGATTCAGGAAGGCCAGCACCGCATCCCGATGCTCCTGCGTCGTGTAGCAGATGCCCTGCGCCTGGCTCCCCTGCGCGAAGACCTGCTCGGCCTGCAGCTCGAAGCTGCGGTCGATGATGGACTTGCCCAGCGCCAGTGCCGCCGCCGAGCCCTGCGAGAGCTCGCGCGCCCAGGCCTGCGCCTCGGGCAGCAGCGTGTCGGCGCGGCAGACGCGGTCGGCGATGCCCAGCTGCAGCGCCTCGGCCGCCTCCACCTTGCGCCCGGTGAAGATCAGCTGCTTGGCGCGCGACAGCCCCACGCGCCGCGGCAGGAAGTACATACCCCCGCCGTCCGGAATGAGGCCGCGCTTGATGTAGCTCCACGCAAAGCTGGCCTCTTCCGAGGCGATCACGAAATCGCAGGCCAGCGCCATGTCGGCGCCCAGGCCGTTGGCCGAACCGTTCACCGCGGCGATCACCGGCTTGGGCATGGTGTGCAGCAGGGCGATGGAGTGGTGCACGCGCTGCTGGCGCGTCCAGCCGTTGAAGCCGACTGCGCCGGCCGGCGCTTCCATGCGCCGCTGCATGCCGGCCACATCCCCACCGGCGCAGAAGCCCTTGCCGGTGCCGGTCAGCACCAGGGCGCGGATGGAAGTGTCGGCAGCGACCTGCTCCAGTGCGGCGATCAGCTCGGTGCGCATGGCGTCGCTGATCGCGTTGCGCTTCTCGGGGCGGTCGAGGGTCAGGGTGGCGATGCCGGCCTCGACATCGAGCCGGATCTGGGAATTGGTATTCATGATGTCCTTCATCAATCCGTGGTGATGTTTCCGTCCTTGACGACCTTGCGCCAGCGCACCTCCTCGGCGCGCACGTAGCGCTCCAGCGCCTCGGGCGTGCTGACGTCGACCGCGAGGCCTTCCGACTGCGTCTGCTTCACGAAGGCCTCGGCCTTCGCCGCCTGGCGCACCGCGTCATTGAGGCGCGCGACCACGTCCTTGGGCGTGCCGGCGGCGGCATAGAGCCCATACCAGCTCTCGGCCGCATAGCCCGCCACGCCGGCCTCGGCCAGGGTGGGCACGCCGGCATAGGCGGGCGAGCGATGCGCCGTGGTGACGGCGAGCGCGCGCATCTTTCCCGCGCTGACGAAGGGGCGGGCCGCCGCCGCCGTGGCGAACATCATGTCCACCTGGCCGCCCAGCAGGTCGGTCATCGCCGGCCCCGCGCCGCGGTAGGGCACATGCGTGATGTCCACCTTGGCAAGGCTCTTGAAGAGCTCGCCCGCGAGATGCGCCGAGGTGCCGTTGCCTTGCGAGGCGAAGGTCAGCTTGCCCGGCTTCGCCTTGGCCGCGGCGATGAGCTCGGCGACGTTCTTGTAGGGCTGGTCGGCGCGAACCACCAGCACGTTGGGCGAGACGCCGACCAGCGCGACCGGCGCGAAAGCCTTGTCGGTGTCGTAGGGCAGCTTGGGCTGCAGGGCCGGGTTGACCGCATGCGCGAAGGTGGCCATCAGCAGCGTGTAGCCATCGGGCGCGCTCTTGGCGACCGCGTCGCTGCCGATGATGGTGCCGGCGCCCGGCTTGTTGTCCACGACCACCGGCTGGCCCAGCGCCTGCGCCAGGCCGACGGCGAGCGTGCGGGTGATGGCATCGGTGCCGCCGCCGGGTGCGAAGGGCACGACGATGCGCAGGGGCTTGTCGGGAAAGGCCGCGAAGGCGGGCGCGGCGGTCAATGCAAGCAGTGCGGCCGTGGTCGCGAGCTTGTGAAAACGCCGGCGGTCCAGCACCGCGAGGCGAGGGGATGCATGCATGGTTGTCTCTCCTTGTTCCTCGTGATCGAGGCATGCACGGAGCTTAGGTCGCATGCGTCGCCGGCGCAGCCACCCAATTCCAAAGCGTGGAATTGGATACCGCTGCAAGGCGGTCGGGAAATAATCGTACGTCCCGTAGGCCGCACGTCCGTCATCAGCGGCGCCTGGGCCACTTGATCGTTCCCTCGGGGGTATCGGTCATGTCCCGGTTGCACACGCTTTTCGAGGCGGCGCTTACATCCCGGCGCCGTCGAAGGAGTGCGCGGTGACGGACGTGAGCGTTGCGCACCGGGTGCGCGATTTTCTCGAGGGACCCGCGACGCGGCCGCTGCTGCTGCAATGGCGGCGCCGCCACTTCCTCTCCCCAGAGGGCTTCGGCTTCTACTTCGGCGTGTTCGACAGCTTCGAGGCTGCGCGCCGTTCGTTGCCGCCGAATCCCGAGTTCGGGAACGAGCGGCTGGCGCAGGAGTACGTGGACCTGCGCAGCAGGAAGATCTTTGCCTACGACTATCCGGTCATGTGGTGGATGGATCGCGCCTTCAGCCGCGGTGCAACCCGCGTGCTCGACATGGGGGGCTCGGTGGGCGTGCATTTCTACGCCTACCGCTCCTACATGGACATGCCGGCCGCGCTGGTGTGGCGCATCGTGGAGGTGCCTGCCATCGTCGGGCTCGGCCGCAGGGTGGCAGAGGAACGGGGCGCCGCGGCCCTGCGCTTTACCGACGACCTCGGCGAAGCGCTGCGCGGCGAGGTCGCCGATGTCTGGATTTCCGCGGGCGCGCTGCAGTACATGGAGGAGGGCCGCCCGGGCGAGCTGCTTCGCCGCTGCGCCGCGCTGCCGGCGCATGTCGTGCTCAACAAGCTGCCGCTCTATCCGGGCGACGATTTCGTCTGCACGCAGAACATCGGCCATGGGTGCTTCGCGCCGCTGTGGGTGTTCAACCGCGAACGCTTCGTCCACGGCATCGAGGCGCTGGGCTATGTGCTGCGCGACGAATGGGACGTGCACGAACGCTCGCTGTACCTGCCCGGCCATCCGGAGCGTTCGTTCCCCGCCTTCAGTGGGTTGTACTTCGCGCGCAGCCTCGCGCCATCCTCCCGCTGACGCGGGAGTTGCGGGCTCAGCCCGCGCCGCCCTCCCAGCGCCGCAGCAGGAGTGCGTTGCCCACCACGCTCACGCTGCTGAAAGCCATGGCGGCACCCGCGATCACCGGGCTCAGCAGGCCGAAGGCGGCCAGCGGAATGCCCACCACGTTGTAGACGAAGGCCCAGAACAGGTTCTGCCGGATCTTGGCGTAGGTGCGGCGCGAGATGTCGATCGCGTCGCTCACCAGCCCAGGGTCTCCGCGCATCAGCGTGATGCCGGCGGCGTGCATGGCCACGTCGGTGCCGGTGGACATCGCGATGCCCACGTCGGCCGCGGCCAGCGCGGGTGCGTCGTTGATGCCGTCGCCCACCATCGCGACGCGCGTGCCCTGGGCCTTGAGCTGCGCAACGATCGCGGCCTTGTCCTCGGGCAGCACTTCCGCGTGGACGATGTCGATTTCCAGCAGCCGGGCCACGGCTTCGGCGCTGCCCCGGTTGTCGCCCGAGATGAGCGCGGTGCGGATGCCCTGCGCGTGCAGCCGGCGAACGGCCGCAGCGGCACCGGGCTTGGCCGCGTCGCCGAAGGCGAGCAGGCCGAGCAGCTTCGGGGCAGCTCCGATCTCGGCCACCCACGAGACGGTGCGGCCCTCCGCCTGCAGTTGTGCGGCGCGTTCGGCGAGCTTTCCGAGCGGCACCGAAAGCTCGCTCATGAATCGGCTGCTGCCCAGGCGCAGCGCGCGGCCTTCGGCGGTGGCCGCCACGCCGCGGCCGGCGTGCGCGCGCACCTCGCTCGCGGCCGGGATCGCCAGGCGCTGCTTGCCGGCCGCGGCGAGCACGGCACGCGCCAACGGATGCTCGCTGCCGGCCTGGATGGCCGCGCTGGCCCGCAGCAGGGCGGCAGTGTCGCCGTCCACGGCATCGAGGGCGACCAGCTCCGGCCGGCCCTCGGTCAGGGTGCCGGTCTTGTCGAAGGCAACGATGCCGACACCGTGTGCGACCTCCAGCGCCTCGGCGTCCTTGATCAGCACGCCATGCCGCGCCGCCACGCCCGTCCCGGCCATGATGGCGGTCGGGGTCGCCAGTCCCAGCGCGCAGGGACAGGCGATGACGAGCACGGCCACGGCGTTGAGGATCGCGGCTTCCCAGTTGCCGCTCGCCAGGCCCCAGCCGATCAGGGTGGCGAAGGCGATGGCGATGACCACCGGCACGAACACGCTGCTCACGCGATCGACCAGCCGCTGGATCGGCGCCTTCTTCGCCTGCGCCGACTCGACCAGCCGCACGATGCGCGCGAGCGTGGATTCCGCGCCCACGGCGGTGGTGCGCACCGCGAGCAGGCCTTCGCCGTTGACCGAGCCGCCGGTGACGGTGTCGTTGACATGCTTGGCGATCGGCAGGCTCTCGCCGGTGATGAGCGACTCGTCGACCTCGCTGGCGCCTTCGAGCACGACGGCGTCCACCGGGATGCGCTCGCCCGGGCGCACGACCACCACGTCACCGACCTTCACCTGCGCCAGCGGCAGCTCCTGCTCCCGCCCAGCGCGCCGCACCCGTGCACGCTCGGGCCGCAGTGCGTTCAGCGCGCGGATCGCCTCGGTGGTCTGGCGCTTGGCTCGCTGCTCCAGCCACTTGCCCAGCAGCACCAGCGTGATCACCACCGCGGAGGCCTCGAAGTACAGGTGCGGCGGCATGCCGTGGCCGCTGTGCGTAAACAGCAGGTAGACGCTCAGGCCATAGCCGGCCGAGCTGCCCAGCGCGACCAGCAGGTCCATGTTGCCGGTGCCCGCCTTCATGGCCTTCCAGCCTGCGCGGTAGAAGCGCGCGCCGAGCCAGAACTGCACCGGTGTCGCCAACGCCAGCTGCAGCCAGCCGTCGAGCATCCACGCGCGGCCGAAGAGCAGGCCGACCATGGGCAGCACCAACGGCAGCGACAGCAGCGCGGCCAGCGCGACCGGCCACCAGTCGGGCGCGTGGCTCGCCGCCGCGGCGGCCTGCGGCTCGTCGGCACGGCGTGCCTCATAGCCCGCCTTGCGCACGGCGGCCAGCAGCACCTCCGTGTCCACGTCGCGGCCGGCGACACGGACCTCCGCCTTCTCGGTTGCCAGGTTCACGGTGGCCGAGGCGACGCCCGGCACGCCGGCCAGCGCCTTCTCCACGCGCGCCACGCAGGAGGCGCAGGTCATGCCCTCGATCTGCAGCGATCGTTCCTGCAGGCCGGCGGCAGGCGCCGGCATCGTCAAGCTGTTGTCCATCGACATCGGTTGTTCCCGGATTCCTTGAAAGGGCTCCACTGTCGACCCTCCCATCATGGGAAGGTCAAGGCCTTTGCACGTTCCCGCCTTTTCAGTGCTCGGCCAGCTCGTCGAGGATGGGGCAGTCGGGGCGCTGGTCGCCGTGGCAGCAATCGGCCAGGCGCTCCAGGGTGCGCTTCATGCTCGCCATTTCCTCGATGCGGCGGCGCAGGTCCGCGGCATGGGCCAGGGCGATGCGCTTCACGTCGGCGCTCGCGCGGCGCTTGTTCTGCCACAGCTTCAGCAGCTCGGCGATCTCGGCCATGCTGAAGCCCAGGTCGCGCGCGCGGCGGATGAAGCGCAGCGTGTGCACGTCCTTGTCGGTGTACTGGCGGTAGCCCGCGTCGGTGCGGCTGATGCGGGGCAGCAGCCCCAGCGACTCGTAGTGCCGCACCATCTTGGCCGAGACGCCGGAGCGTGCCGCCGCCTCGCCGATGTTGAAGGGTTCCCCGCCGGGGAGGGCCTGGTTCATTGCGCTTTCCTTTTTCGCCTCCACAGGATCGAAGGCAAGGGCGAAGCATCGACCCTACCATGATGGGAAGGTCAAGCCCGGCGCTCAGGGGCGCATGATCTGGCTGCGGGTGACCGGCGGCGCGTCGTTGCCCCACGAGCCGCGGATGTAGCTCAGCACGGCCGCGATGCCGTCGTCGTCGAGCACATGGCCGAAGGGCGGCATGCCGTAGGGCCTCGGGTTGCCGGCGGTAGACGGCAGGAAGCCGCCGTGGCGCAGTATCTGCACCAGGTTGACCGCCGAGTCCATGGTGACCACGCGGCTGCCCGCCAGGGCCGGATAGGCGCCCTCTGCACCCTGGCCGGCGTCGCCATGGCAGTAGGCGCATTGCTGGTCGTAGATCTTCGCGCCGCGCGCCATCACGCCGGCATCGCGGCGCACCGGCGATGCGGAAGCGGGTGCGTCCACCGCCTCGGCCTCGGGCAGCTGCTTGAGGAACACCGCCATCGCGTTCAGGTCCGCCTCGCCGAGGTACTGGGTGCTGCGGTAGACCACGTCGGCCATCGGGCCCATGACCGAGCCGCGCGGCGAGGTGCCGTTCTTGAGCAGCGCGACCACGTGCTGCGTGTCCCAGTCGGCGACGCCGGCCTCGCGCTTCGAGTTGAGCGAAGGCGCATACCAGTTCTCGATCGGGATCAGCCCGCCGGACAGGCCCAGCTTCTCTTCGGTGGCCCCCAGCACGTTGCGCGTGCCGTGGCATGCGATGCAATGGCCCAGGCCCTCGACCAGGTAGGCGCCGCGGTTCCACTCGGCGGGCTTGGCCGGATCGGCAACGAAGCTGCCGGGCGTGAAGAAGAGCGCGCGCCACACCGCGAGCGCGGCCTGCGTATCGTAGGGAAAGCGCAGCTTGTGGGCGGCGTTGGGTGTCGGGGCCGGCGGCACGGTGCGCAGGTAGGCGTAGATCGCGTCCGAATCCTCGCGCGTCACGCGCGTGAAGCTCGGATAGGGAAAGGCGGGGTACAGCAGGCGCCCGTCCATCGAGCGCCCGTTGTGCAGGGCGCGCCAGAAATGCGCGGCGCTCCAGCGGCCGATGCCGGCCTCGTCGTGCGGCGTGAGGTTGCCGGCGAAGACCGTGCCGAAAGGCGTCTCGATGCCGAGGCCGCCGGCATAGGGTGCGCCGCCGCGCACGGTGTGGCAGCCGGCGCAGTTGCCGGCCAGCGCGAGATAGCGGCCGCGTTCGACCTGGGCCGGGGTGGAATCGAAAGCGGCCGGCATCGCGGGGAGCGGATCTTCGCCGCGCAGGTTGAGGGCCACGAGCGCGAGTGCGGCCAGCACCAGCAGCACGGCGAGGGCGAGCAGGGCGTAGAGGGTGCGTCGCATTGCCTCAGTTCCCCATGGCGCTGCAGGGCATCGGCAGCGGTCCGGGCGGCGCGGCTACGGGCTTGGGGTCGGCCGGTACCGGCTGCAGGGCAAGCCAGCTCGCGACCGCGTTGATGTCTTGCGCGTTCAGCTTGCGTCCGACCTCCGCCATGCAGTCCGGTGGCAGGGCATGCCGGCCGTTGTTGAGCCAGTCGCCGAGCTGCGAGGCGAGGTACAGGCGCGGCAGGCCGAGCAGCGAAGGGATGGCGGGCGCGATGCCGGTCAGCGCCTGGCCATGGCATTGCGCACAGGCCGGGATGCCGCGCGCCGCGTCGCCCTCGAACGCCAGGGCCTTGCCGCGCGCGAGGCTCTGCTCGGAAGCGTCGCTGCGGGTGGACACGGGTGGATAGGGCAGGTCGAGCCCCGCGAAGTACTGCGAGATCTCGCGCAGGTACGCATCGGAGAGGTGCCGCACCATGTGCACCATGTCGCTGTTGAAGCGGCGCCCGTCGCGGAAGCTCAGCAGCTGGTTGTAGAGATAGCCCTCGGGCTTGCCGGCCAGCCGCGGGAAGTAGCCGGCGTTGGTGCTGGCGCCCTCGCGCCCATGGCAGGCGATGCAGGCGGCGACGCGCTGCTCGATGGTGTCGGGCACGCGCGCGGGGGCGGGAGAAGCGGCATGGGCCGGCGGGATCAGTCCCGTCAGGCCGACCGCGGCGAGCAACACGCCGCGCCAGGGGGATCGGATCTTCTTCATGGTGCGAGCGCGATTGTCGCCGCACGCTAAAGTGCCCCGCATGCGCATGCGATTCACGCGGATGATCGGCTGGCAGCGGCTGCTGTTCGGCGCGGCGGTGGGGCTCGCCGTCGGCCTCCTGCCTTGGCATTTCGGCGGCGTGGCCCGCGGCCTCCTCGGCTGGTGCTGTGGCGCGGCGGCCTACCTGCTGCCCGCCTGGTGGCTGGCCGAGACCTCGGACGCCCAGGGCACGCGAGCGCGCGCGCAGTCGCTGGACCAGCCCAGCGGGCTGATCCTGGCCGTCATGGTGGCGGGGGTCTGCGCGAGCGTGGTGGCAATCGCGCTGTTGCTCAAGCAGGTCGGGCAGATGGGCGAGACTGAGCGGATCGGGCACATCACGCTCGGGCTGCTGGCCCTCGCAGGCTCATGGCTGATGATCCATACGATCTACGGCTTTCACTACGCGCACCGGTACTACCAGGCGGAGCAGGGTGGCGAACCGGGCCTGGACTTCCCGGGCAAGCTCGACCCGGACTACTTCGACTTCCTGTACTACGCGTTTGTGATCGGCATGACTTCCCAGGTCTCGGACGTGCAGGTGCGCTCGCGCGAGATGCGCCGCATCACGCTCGTGCACAGCGTGCTGTCCTTCGCCTTCAACATGCTGGTGCTGGCCTTGTCGATCAATGTGGTGGCCGGCGCCATCTAGGCTGTTGCTTCGCGCTGCATTGCGACAAGTGCGCGCAGCCCCGCCAGGTACGAGTGCGGGCCCAGGCCCTGGATCGTGCCCTTGACCGCCGGCGAGATGATCGAATGCGCTCGCCAGGTCTCCCGCGCGGCGATGTTCGACATGTGCACCTCGAGCACGGGGAAGGGCATGGCCTTGATGGCGTCGTGCAGCGGCACGCCGTGCTGCGTGAGGCCGGCAGGATTGACCAGCGCACCGGATGCGAGGTCGATGTTCCGGTGCAGGAAATCGATCAGCTCGCCTTCGTGGTTCGACTGGATCGTCTCCAGTTCGATGCCGAGCTCTGCAGCGAGCTCGGCCAGCCGGCCATCGATCTCGGCCAGGGTCGTCGTGCCGTAGATATGGGGTTCGCGGCGGCCGAACAAGTTCAGGTTGGGGCCGTGCAGGACAAGGATCTTCATGGTGTTCGACCCGCTCAGGGTGCCGATTTACGGATGCGTGCGAGCTCTTCGTTGTAGAGCTTGACAATGCCGGGGTCATAGCTGGCGGCGAAGCGTTCGACCACCGGCTTGGCGATCTGCCGCATGCGAGCCTGCTCGGCAGCGGCGAGCTCGTTGAACTGGATGCCCTTGGCCTGCAGCTCGCCCACCGACTTCTGCGCGGCAGCCCGGCTGACCTGGCGCTGGTAGGTGCGCGCCTCGTCGGCGGCCTCGCGCATCATCTTCTGCTCGGCCGGGCTCAGCGTGTCCCAGAACTTCTTGCTGACGAGCACGATATTGGCGGCATACACGTGGTTCGTGGCGCTCAGGAACTTCTGCACCTCGAAGAACTTGTTGGACAGGATCACCGAATACGGGTTCTCCTGGCCGTCCACCGCCTTCGCCTCGAGCGCGCCGTACAGCTCGGCGAAGGGCATCGGCACCGGGTTGGCCTTGAAGGCCTTGAAGGTGTCGAGGAACACGGGGTTCGGGATGACGCGGATCTTCAGCCCCTCCAGGTCTTCAGGCTTGGTGATGGGGCGCTTGCTGTTGGTGACGTTGCGGAAACCCAGGTCCCAGTAGCCCAGCGCGACGAGGCCCTTGTCGGGCAGCCTGGCGATCAGCGCCTGCCCGAGCGGACCGTCGAGCAGCGCGTCGGCCTGTGCGAAGGAACTCACCGAGAACGGGAAGTCCACCACGCCGAACTCCTTGACGATGCCGGCCAGCGACGTGGTCGCGGGCGCCGACATCTGCTGCACGCCCCCTTGCAGGGCCGACTGCTGCTGCATCTCGTTGCCAAGTTGCGACGCCGGGAACTCCTGCACCTTCAGCTTGCCGCCGCTCTTTGCCGCGAGCAGCTCGGCGAAGCGCTTGACGCCGAAGCTCACGGGGTGGTCCGCGTTGTTGAGATGGCCGAAGCGGATGACGCGTTCCTGCGCATCCTGGGCTGCGGCGGCCTGCACCAGTGCGAGCGTGATGCCGGCCACGGCGAGCGTGCGAAGAAGGGATTTCAAGACGAACTCCAGCAGTAGGGAATGGGCGCACCGCTTGCGGGGCATCGATGCGAAGGCGGCGCGATCATAGGCTCCAGGTGGAAAAGGTTTCCACTAGTGAAAACACTTGGCATCGTTGGCGTTAAAGTTGCGGCGCGCGCAGCCCAGTGGTTGCGGCCAACCTGTTTTTTCACTGACATGACCGCCATCGTCGAACGCAGTTTCAAGGTCCTCGAGCACCTGGTCGCCCATCCCGAAGGCCGTGCCCTGTCGGCGCTGGCTGCCGATCTTGGCATGCCCCTGAGCGCGACACACCGCCTGCTGTCGGAACTGGTGCGCTGCGGATATGTACGGCAGGACCAGAGCCATGGGCGCTACACGCTCACGATCAAGCTGGTGTCGCTGGGCCTGAGCTTCCTCAGCAACAGCGGCGTGGTCGACGTGGCGCAGCCGCTGCTCGACCGCCTTGCAGTCGAGTCGGGCGAGCTGGTGCGATTGGCGGTGCTCGACGGCGACGCGCTCACCTTCGTGGCCAAGGCCCAGGGCGCCACGCGCGGGCTGCGCTACGACCCCGACATGGGCTTGTCGGTCAACCTGTCGTGCAGCTCCGCGGGCCATGCCTGGCTTTCCACCATGCCCGAGGAAGAGGCGCTGCAGATCGTCGCCAGGCAGGGCTTCGGTACCCCGAAGGAGTTCGGTCCGAAGGCCGTCACGTCGGTCAAGGCCTTGCTGGGCTATCTGCGTGCAGCGCGAAAACAAGGCTTTGCGACGATCAGCGAGGTCTTCGCCCCGGGAATGGCCGCGATGGCGGCGCCGGTTCGCCTCGGCGACGGCACGGTGATCGGCGTCGTCACGATTGCGGGGCCGCTGGTTCGCCTGACGCAGGAACGCATGCAGAGCCTGGCGCCCGCGTTGCTCGCCACGGCGGCAGACGTTGCCAATGCCAGCGGTGCTTCCGCGCTGTTGAAGAAGCGCGCCTAGTCCCTTGGTTCGGCGGACTGGCGCTATGGCTTGCCCGCGGCCGCAGTCCCGGCCGGCTGCCACCGCCCCAGCTTCACCAGCCCGGTCGACAAGGCCACGCCGCACACGATCACCACGGCGCACACCAGCATCCACTGCGTGATCTCTTCGCCGAGGAAGACGGCGCCGTAGAAGAGCGCGAACACCGGCACCAGGAAGGTCACGGTCAGCGCGCGCGCCGGGCCGGCACGCTCGATCAGGCGGAAGAACAGGATGTAGGCCAGCCCGGTGCAGGCCGTGCCCAGCACCACCAGCGCGAGCCAGGCCTTGAGGCTCGGCATCTGCGCCGGCCACAGCCACAGGGCCGGCAGTGCCAGGGCGAGCGTGGCGCCGATCTGGCTGCCGGCAGCCGTGGCGAGCGCCGGCACGCCCGAGAGATGCTTGCGCGTCAGGCTGGCCGAGAAGGCGTAGCAGATGCAGGCTGCGAGGCAGGCGGCGATGGCCCAGCGTGCCGCGGTTTCATCCGCCCCCGATTGCAGTCCCGCGCTGCGTCCGGCCAGCATGGCGACGCCCGCGAAGCCGATGACCAGGCCGAGCGTGCGCGAGCGATCGGGCCGCTCGCCGAAGAAGCCCCAGGCGACCAGCGCACCGAACATCGGCACCGTGGCATTGAGCACGGCACCGAGTCCACTGTTGATGGTGAGCAGCGCAAAGGAGAAGAAGGCAAAGGGCAGACCGGAGTTCAGCACGCCGATGCTCAGCGTCGGTTTCCAGTACTGCTTGAAGCTGGACCACTGGCCGCGCATGAACAACAACGGCAGCAGGAAGAGCATGGCGATCGAGACCCGCACCGCGGCCGTCGGCAGCGCGCCGAACTCCGCCGCGCCGATGCGCATGAACAGGAAGGAGGCGCCCCACAGCATGCCGAGCAGCACCAGGTCGACCAGCCAGCGCTTGCTGGCCGGGCGTGCAGGCGTGACCGGCGCAACGGGCGCAACAGGCGCGACCGGCTTGACTACCGCGCTCGCGGCCGTGCACTCGCCTTCGCTCACAAGGCACCTTCCAGTTCGAGCAGCGCGCTCTTGCGTTCGAGTCCGCCGGCGTAGCCGGTCAGCGAGCCGTTGGTGCCCAGCACGCGATGGCAGGGCACGATCACGCTGATCGGGTTGCGGCCCACCGCTGCGCCTACCGCGCGCACCGCGGCGGGATTGCCGAGGCCCGCGCTGAGCGCGCCGTAGCTCGTGGTGCGGCCCGCGGGAATGGCCAGCAGCGCCTGCCACACCGACTGCTGGAAGGCCGTGCCGTGCGAGAGATCGAGCGGCAGGTCGAAGTGCTGGCGGCGCCCGGCGAAGTAGTCGCCGAGCTGGGCCGCGGCTTCGCGCAGCACCGGATGGGTCGGGTTGTCCTGCCAGCCGCGCGTGTCTGGCCAGTGGCGCTGCTGCGCGAACCAGGCGCCGGCCAGGCCCGCATCGGTAGCGGCCAGCGTGACGGCGCCGAGCGGGGTTTCCATCGTGCAGCTGTGGAGGGTGGCGTTCTTGAATCTCATGATGTCGTCTCTCGATGTTGTATCTCTCGTCCGGGCATCCGGGCGTTGGGCATTCGGGTATTCAGGCGGCAACGCTTTCGAGGGCTGGCGGCGCCGCCGCGGTTTCGCCTGCGGCGGGCAGGGGACTGTGCCATGCGCGCAGCACCGCATAGCTGCGCCACGGCCGCCAGGCCTGCGAAGCCTCCGCCGCTGCGCGCGCGGAACTCACGCGCAGCGCTTTCTGCAGCGCGACGTCGCCGGCCGGGAAGGCATCGGGCCAGCGCAGCGCGCGCATGGCGATGTACTGCGCGGTCCAGTCGCCGATGCCTGGCAACCGTTGCAGGGCGGCGAGAGTGGCGGGCACGTCGGCGCCGGCATGCAGGGCGAGCCGTCCTTCCAGCACTTCCTTCGCGACCGCGATCAGGGCAGACTGCCGCTGCCGCACGATGCCCAGCCGGCCCAGCGCATCGCCGCTTGCGGCCGCGAGCGCCGCGGGGGTCGGGAACAGCCGATCGAGCCCTGCAACCGGCGTGGCGATGGGGTCGCCGAGCGCCTGCACCAGCCGCGTGCCCAGCGTGCGAGCCGCGGCGACGGTGATCTGCTGCCCCAGCACGGCGCGCACCGCGAGCTCGAAGCCGTCGACCGTGCCTGGCACGCGCAACCCGTCGCCTTGCGGGAAGCTGGCGTGCAGCGCGGCGTTGATGGCCATGGGCTCGGCGTCCAGGTCGAGCATTGCGCGCACTCGGCTGATCACCGTCGGCAGCACCGCGGCGAGCGAATCGCCGACCTGCAGCAGCAGTTGCTCGCGCTCGCCGTCGAAGCGCAGCTGCAGCCAGCCCGCATGCACGCGCTCGCCCTGCACCACGCGCAACGTGCGGGCCAGCTGCAGCGTGCCGCGCACGTCATCGATGGCCTCGACGCCGCCCAGCGCGCGACGCGCGAAGAAGCCCAGCATGGCCGCGACGTCGTAAGGCGGCCGATAGCCCAGCCGCACGCCGACCGAGCCGCCGCCGCGCTCGCCGGCCGCGGCGCCCGCCCGCCGCAGCGCGCTCGGGTTGAGCCCGTAATGCGACACGAAGGCCGCGTTGAAGCGGCGCACGCTGGCGAAGCCGCTGGCGAGCGCGACCTGCGTCATCGGCAGGCGCGTGTCCGCAATCAGCTGCTTGGCCGCGAGCAGGCGGCGCGTCTGCAGGTACTGCAGCGGGGAGACGCCGAACTGCGCCTCGAAGATGCGGCGCAGGTGCCGGTCGCTCACGCCCAGGCGCGCTGCGATGCGGGCGGCGCCGGGGCCGTCCTCTGCCCACGCATCGGGCTCGTCGATGAGGCGCGCGGCCTGCAGGGCAAGGATGCGCGATGCGTCTTCGGTGGACCAGCTCGCGGCCCGCGGCGCCAGTTCGGGCCGGCAGCGCAGGCAGGGGCGAAAGCCCGCGGCCTCCGCCTGCGCCGCATGCTGGAAGAAGCGGCAGTTCTCGCGCCGCGGCAGCTTGACGCGGCAGACCGGCCGGCAGTACACGCCGGTGGAGGTCACGCCGGTGAAGAAGGAGCCGTCGAAGCGCGCGTCATGGGCCTTCATGGCCAGGTAACAGGCGTCGCTTTCGAGTCCTGCGGCGAGGGTGGCGGTCGAAGGGGGCATGACTGGGATGATACGGAGCGCCACGCGCAGGAGTAGCCATTTCCGGACATCTGGCATCGAGAGCGCATGCCTACAATGGTCCTCATTTTTCGAACTCATCCAAAGGGAAGCCCATGCAGCTCAGCGCATCGATCTTCAAGGCCTATGACATTCGCGGCGTCGTGCCCACCACGCTCGACGCGGAGGTCGCCGAGGCGCTCGGCAAGGCCTTCGGCAGCGCGGCGCGCGCGGCCGGCGAGAAGGCGGTGGCGATCGGGCGCGACGGGCGCCTGTCGGGCCCGGCGCTGGCGGAGGCGCTGATTCGCGGGCTGATGGCCACCGGCATCGAAGTGATCGACGTCGGCGCGGTCACGACGCCGATGCTGTATTTCGCGGCCCATACGCTGGCCAACAGCGGCATCCAGGTGACCGGCAGCCACAACCCCAAGGACTACAACGGCTTCAAGATGGTGCTTGCCGGCCGCGCCATCTACGGCGAGGAGATCCAGGGCCTGCGCCGCGTGATGGAAGCCGACAGCGCCAAGCTCGCGCCCGGCGGCAGCGTGCGCAAGGCGGATGTCACCGAGGCCTACACGAAGCGCATCGTCGAGGACATCAAGCTCGCGCGGCCCATCAAGATCGTGGTCGATTCGGGCAACGGCATCGCGGGTGCATCGGCGCCCGCCATCCTGCGCGCCATCGGCTGCGAGGTGACCGAGCTCTACAGCGAGGTGGACGGCAATTTTCCCAACCACCACCCCGACCCGAGCAAGCCCGAGAACCTGAAGGACCTGATCGCGGCGCTGGCCGCAGGCGATGCCGAGCTGGGCCTGGCCTTCGACGGCGACGGCGACCGCCTGGGCATCGTCACCAAGGACGGCCAGAACATCTTTCCCGATCGCCAGATGATGCTGTTCGCGCAGGATGTGCTGTCGCGCGTGCCGGGCGGCACCATCGTCTACGACGTGAAATGCACGCAGCGCCTGGCGCCCGCGATCGAGGCCGCGGGCGGCAAGCCGCTGATCTTCAAGACGGGCCACTCGCTGATCAAGGCGAAGATGAAAGAGATCGACTCCCCGCTCGGCGGCGAGATGAGCGGCCACATCTTCTTCAAGGAACGCTGGTTCGGCTTCGACGACGGCACCTACGCCGGTTGCCGGCTGCTGGAAATCCTCAGCAAGACGCCCAACGCGAGCGACACCCTGAATGCACTGCCCACCAGCTTCTCGACGCCCGAGCTCAACGTGAAATGCGCCGAGGGCGAGCCGCACACGCTGGTCGAGCAGCTCGTGAAGACGGCGAAGTTCGATGCACCGGCCAAGGTGTCGACCATCGACGGCCTGCGGGTGGACTGGCCCGACGGCTTCGGCCTGATCCGCGCCTCCAACACCACACCGGTGCTGGTGCTGCGCTTCGAGGGGCAGACGCAGGCCGCGCTCGATCGCATCCAGCACGAGTTCCTCGCGCTGCTCAAGGGCGTGAAGCCCGGCGCGACCTTGGCCGAAGCCGCACACTGAAGCCGGATTCCTCTTGCTGAGCGTGCGTTCGCTGCTGCTGCGCCTCTACGGCGTCTTCACCACCCTCGCGCAACCGCTGGTGCGGCGCAAGCTGCGCCGCCGCGCCGTGGCAGAGCCCGGCTACGCCCACGCGGTCGAGGAGCGTTTCGGCCGGTATGACGAGGCCGCGGCCGGCACCGGCTGGTGCTGGGTCCATGCCGTCTCGCTGGGCGAGGCGCGCGCCGCCGGCATCCTGATCGCCGAGCTGCGGCGCCAGTACCCGGGCATCCCGATCCTGCTCACCCACGGCACCGCCACCGGCCGCGAGGAGGGCGCCAAGCTGCTGGAAGAAGGCGACCTGCAGGTCTGGCAGCCCTGGGACGCACCGGCCGCGGTGGCGAGTTTCCTGGACCGCTTCCAGCCGCGCATCGGCGTGCTGATGGAAACCGAGGTCTGGCCCGAACTCACCGCGGCCTGCGCGGAGCGCGGCATTCCGCTGGTGCTGGCCAATGCGCGCCTGAACGAGAACTCGCTGGCCGCGGCCGAGCGCCTCGGCTGGCTGGCGCGTCCCGCGTACTCGTCACTGGCCGCCGTCTGGGCCCAGACCGAGGCCGATTCGCACCGGCTGGTCTCGCTCGGCGCCAAGGTCGAGGGCGTGTACGGCAACCTCAAGTTCGACGCCACGCCCGATGCACGCCAGCTCGCGACCGCGTCGCGCCTGCGCGGACAGCTGCCGCGCCCGGTGGTCATGCTCGCGAGCTCGCGCGACGGCGAAGAGGCCCAGTTGCTGGACGTGCTCGAGCGCTTCGGCGCGCTCGCGCCGGTGCCGCCGGCGCAGGATGCGGTGCAGTCCATCGCCCGGCGGGTGCACGAGGTGCAGTGGATGATCGTGCCGCGCCACCCGCAGCGCTTCGACGAGGTCGCCGCGCTGATCGAGGCGCGTGGCTTCGCGGTGGCGCGGCGCAGCGCGGCCGGTGCGCCGGCCAAGTCGGAGATCTGGCTCGGCGACTCGCTGGGCGAGATGGCGCTCTACTACGGCTTGGCCGACGTGGCCCTGCTGGGGGGCAGCTTCGAGGCGCTGGGCGGCCAGAACCTGATCGAGGCGGCTGCCTGCGGTTGCCCGGTGATCATGGGGCCTTCCACCTACAACTTCGCCGAGGCCGCGGAGCTCTCGCTCGCGGCCGGCGCTTCGCTGCGTGTGAACGACATGGAACATGCGGTCCTGGCGGCGCTCGAGCTCGTCGAGCAGCAGGATCGCCGCGAAGCCATGGCCGAGGCGGCACAGGCCTTCGCCAATGCCAACCGGGGTGCAGCGCAGCGTACGGCAGCGGCAGTGCTGGCGATTGCAGAAGCCGCATCCGAGACCGCACCCGCGGCGCTGGAGGAGCGGGCCGAGCCCAGCCTCGAATAGGACGGCTCAGCCTGCGACGCAGGACTTCGCAGTGAAGGGCGCCGGGTCGCTGCCGAAGTACGCATTCGTGCAGCTCACCGTGCCTGTGACGGTCTTGGTGATCCAGCGCGTATCGGCCCCGTACTTGACCACCGTGGCCTTGGAGACCGTGAAGCTGCCGCCCTCCGGGGCGAGGACGGTGCCCGGTGCTGGCGCTGGTGCTGGAGCCGGAGCCGGAGCCGGCGCTGGAGCCGGAGCCGGAGCCGGAGCCGGAGCCGGGGCTGGAGCTGGAGCCGGGGCTGGCGCTGGAGCTGGAGCCGGGGCTGGCGCTGGAGCTGGAGCCGGGGCTGGCGCTGGCGCTGGAGCTGGAGCTGGAGCTGGCGCTGGAGCTGGAGCTGGAGCTGGAGCTGGAGCTGGAGCTGGAGCTGGAGCTGGAGCTGGAGCTGGAGCTGGAGCTGGAGCTGGAGC